>NZ_CP147505.1:2400000-2700000 GCF_037201915.1 Haloplanus sp. CK5-1
CGCCACACGGCGGAACTCGGACGGAGACGCCGGCTCCCGAGACACCGATCGCACTCGGTGCCGGCGTCCGGACCCCGGTGGCGGCGGTCGGGGTCGCTAGGAACGGCACGGCGTGCCTCGCCTTCCAGCGTTCCCTAGTGGGTCGTCCGCAACCATGACCGACGAGACGGTGTCCGGAACTGCGGACACGATGCGGGCACGGGCCGACGACAGCGGATCGATACTCTGGCTCCTGTTGCGTGCGGATCGTCTCCTCGTCGCCGCCGGCCTGACTCTCACCGTCTTCGTCGGATTCGTGGTCGCGGTCGACGCCGTCGTCCCCTCTTTCGCCACCCGCGTCGAGTCGGGTGATCCGATCGAGACGATATTTTCGACGATGATCTCCGTCGTCGTCACCGGCACGACGCTCGTCGTCACGATCGGACAACTCGTCCTCACGCAGGAGAACGGCCCACTCGGAGACCAGCGCGGACGCATGGACGGTGCGATGGAGTTCCGACGGGACGCCGAGGCGCTGCTCGACTCGCCGGTGTCCGCGGAGCCCTCGGCGTTTCTCGGCGACCTGGTCGGTGCCGCCACAGACCGATCACAGGCTCTCCGGCAGTCCACCGACGCCGCCAGCACCGACACCGGGAGCGATCCCGACGTTCTGACGGAACTCGACGCGTTCACCGAAAGCGTCGTGGAGAACGCCGACAACGTTCGTGGACGGCTCGACGGCGCGCAGTTCGGCACCTTCGACGTGCTGTTCGCTGCCCTCGACTTCGACTACGGCCCGAAGATCGCCCGGATCGAACGTCTCGTCGACGCCCACGACGACGCACTCACCGCCCACCAGCGTGAGATGCTCGACGAACTGAAGGCGACGCTGTCGCTGTTCGGCCCCGCCCGTGAACACGTCAAGACGCTGTACTTCCAGTGGGCGCTGATCGAACTCTCGCGACGGATCCTCTACGCGGCGATCCCTGCCCTGATCGTCGCGAGCGTCGCACTCGTCGGCGTCGACGCCGGCACCGCACCCGGACACACCCTCGGAGTGGACCACCTCGTCGTCGTCGTGGGTGGCGCGTTCGCCGTGACGCTCGTCCCCTTCATGCTGTTCGTCGCCTACATCCTCCGGATCCTCACCGTCGCCGAGCGGACGCTCGCCATCGGACCACTGATCCTCCGGGACTCGTGATCGTCGCTGCCCGTAGACCGAGACACGGTCGTCGCGCCGCTTGGCCCGCACCGACGGAAGTCATACCCCGGTGAAGACCGTCAGTACCGTATGGAGCTCCACCACGTCCGGCGTGGCGCGGGCGAACCGCTCGTCCTCGTCCACGGTCTGGGCGGCAGTTGGCGCACGTGGGACCCCGTCATCGACGAACTGGCCGCCGACCGCGACGTGATCGCGGTCGACCTCCCCGGGCACGGCGAGACGCCACCTCCGCCCGGCGAGACGTCGATCGACGGCCTCGCCGACGCGGTCGAGTCGTTCCTCGGCGACGAGGGCCTCAAGGGCGTCGACGTGGTCGGCAACTCGATGGGCGGACGGCTCGTCCTCGAACTCGCCCGCCGCGGTGCCGTCGGCGCGACGGTGGCACTCGCTCCCGGTGGCTTCTGGGAAGGGTGGGAGCGACACTTCTTCTACGCGACGCTCGCCCCCTCCATCCGACTCGTCCGCCTCCTCCAGCCCGTGATGGGTCGGATCACGGACAGCGCCGTGGGCCGAACGCTACTCTTGCTCCAACTCTCGGCCCGACCGTGGGACCTGCCGCCCGACGTTGCCCGGGAGGAGATGCGGACCTTCGCCGACTCTCCCTCGTTCGACGAACTCCTGTACGGGCTTGCCTTCGGCCCCGGCCAATCCGGGAGCGACTCCACGCCCGGACCGGTCGTGATCGGGTGGGGACGCTCGGATCGGGTCACCCTTCCCAGGCAGGCGAAGCGGGCGGCAGCTCGCTTCCCCGAGGCGCGCTTTCACTGGTTCGAGGACGCCGGCCACTACCCCCACTGGGACGCCCCCGCGGAGGCCGTCGACCTGATCCTCACGGCGACCGGCGACGACGCGTGACCGGTCATCAGGTCCGGAATCACGCCCGTTCGTGGTCGGCGAACGGCGCGCGGGAGACCCGGAGTCGCGGCTCTCGGTCGCCGAGTACCAGTTCGTCGTGTTCGCCCAGCGTGTGACGACCCGCCCGCGGAACTGTCGGCGACTACCCTCGAACACGAGTGTGGCGGCGCGTTCGAAAGCGCCGTCGTCCCCGAAGGCGCAGTGGTGCGAAACTCCACGAGGACGGTGTTATTCCAGCCAGATCTCTCTGGCCTCCTCCTTCAGACGCTCGTGACGTTCCTCCACGTTATCGGGAGTCCACTCGTCGTACGCTTCAAGCTCGTTCACGAGTGGGAAATCGCTCTTTTTCTTGAAGTATTCCTCGTATTTCTCGGCGAACGGCTTGTTACTCACCTTGTAATTCTTCCGTCCGTTGAGCGGCACGAGGTTCCCCATGCGGTCGGTCCACGTGTCCCGCCAGTGGTCGTCGTCGAATCGACTCAGCCAATAGTCGTTGTTTGGCGTCTGTGGCAGGACGTGTTCGATGGTGACGTTGTTTCCATACTCCACCTTCGAGTTGCGGTTATCGAATCGTTCGCCGTTGATGCGCATCAGGATGTACTTTGGCCACTGGTAGTTGCCTTTGCGATAGAAGTTGTTGAGGTCCAGCGCACTCTCGAACGCGTCACTCTCTTCTCCGACGTTCTCGTTGAGTACCGCGAGGGACAGCACATCGTCCGGAGTCTCGGCTTCCTCGATCTCGCGGAGGAGTGCATACACGCGACTGTATCGTCCGGTGTTCGATGACCCGGTGAGCCAGTCGACAGTCAGCCGACGCTCCAGTAGTTCGACGAACGACAACAGCGCGGACTCGTCGTCGAATTTCGCGTCGAACTGGATGAGTGCGACCATCCATTCGTCCGACGGATAGAAGTCGCGCATGAGCGAAACCAGATTGTGATAATACACCTCCTCGGCGTGGGTGGACGCGTCCAACTCCGCGTCGTACACGCGATGGCGATGGACGTCGAATACCGTCTCTAGATAGTCGACGAATTTCGCTCCCCTGAACGATTCGTCTTCGGGGAAGACACGATCTTTGAACTCGTCGTAGACGGATTTCTGAGACTTCTCCTTCACGAGGATGTGGCGCATGAAGCCGATGAACCGTTCCAACCCCTCGTTACCGACCTCTTCTTCCATGTCCTCCCACTTTCGCTGGTACTCCTCGCGCTCGTCGTCGTCGTCGATGTGGCTCAAGTTCTCGGATTTCAGGAGGTCCGCATTGTTGAGAGGCATTCCACGGGCGTTCGTGACGTTGAAAAGTCGGAACGCCGAACTCAGGGAGTTCGTCGAGATGCGCACCATCACGACTCGGAGCGTGAGATACGTGGCGAAGTCGCCGAGGTCGCCGTCTTCCTCGTCTTCCCACGTGCTAAGCTCGTCGTGGAAGGTCTTGATAGCCTGTAGAATGTTCTGCTCCGGTTCCGAATCACCCGTTTCGGGTTTCGGCGCGTCTTCGGTTGCTCCTCGTGTCAAGACGTGGTCGTCAAAGAACTCCCGGTCACGTTCCCGAATTTCGAGTCGCACCGTCTCGGACTTCCCCTTTATTGGATCACTCTCCTCGTAGATGAGTCCGCCCAGCGAGTTCGCTCGGGCCTCGTCGTCGACGATATCTCTGAGAACGGCGATGAGAATCGCGAGCGAAGTCAATCGTTGTTGCCCGTCGATGATATCCGAACGTTCCCCGGAATCCTCCCCGTCGTTCAGAATGATACTGCCGAGAAAGTACGGCTCGTAGGCGCTGAGAATCCGCTTGTTCAGTTCACCCGTGTCGTCGAGTAGCGTTCCGTGTGCGTCGCGACCGACGTCGTACGCATCGGTTAGGTCGTCGATGAGGTCGACGAAGTTCTCCTCGGTCCACGAGAACGGACGCTGGAACTTCGGGATTTTGTAGTGGTAGTCGTCGTACAGTTTGTTGAGGAACTCTTCTTTCGCGTCGATTTGACTCTCGCTCATCCTCTCCGAAACAGGATCACGTCTGAGTATAGTAGTGGTGGTGAATCGTCACCCCACCGGTCGGTATCGACGGCTACTGGCGGAGACGAGCGAGCGTTTTCCCGTCACACTCTCGCAACTCGACGAGTCCGTCGTCCGCCAAATCCTCGACGAGGCCCCGCAGCCACTCCCGGCCGTACTCGCCGTCCGGCGTGTAGTCGACCCGAATCCGCGGTCCCAGTTCGTCTAGCGGGAGTTCGTCGTGTTCCCCGAGAACGCGCAAGATGCGCCCGCGGAACTGTCGACGACTCCCCTCGAAGTCGGGCTGTTCCGGCACGTCCGGTGCGGTGAAATCGCCCGTTTCGTAGGCGTGACACCAGCGGCGCCAGGGACAACCAGCCTCGTCGCACTTCGGCGTCTTGCCACAGGCCACGCCGCCGAGTTCCATGATCGCGTTGTTCCAGACGCGGGACTCGCCGTCGGGCATCAGTTCGCTCGCCGCCCGCTCGAACTCTTCGTCGTCGTCTGCGACGCCGAACGCCCGATACAGCACCCGCTTGACGTTGGTGTCGACGACGGCGTCGCCCGCGTCGAACGCGAAACTGGCCACGGCGTTGCCGGTGTAGGGACCGACGCCCATCAGTTCCTGTAACCCCTCGGGCGTCTCCGGGAACTCGCCGTCGAACTCCCCGGTCACCTGCTCGGCGGCCTCGTGGAGGTAGCGCGCGCGATTGTTGTAGCCGAGTCGCTGGTCGGTCCAGAACCCGACCACCTCGCTCCGCTCGGCTGCCGCGAGTGCGTCGACGGTCGGCCAGCGATCGAGGAACGCCTCCCACGCCTCGACGACGCGGTCGAGTTGGGTCTGCTGGCTCATCACCTCCGACACCAGGATTTCGTAGGGATCCTCGGTCCGCCGCCACGGGAACGCCCGGTGGTCGGTCTCGTACCACTCGACGAGCGCCGCGCGGACGGCGTCGACGTCGGCGTCGGAGAGGACGGCGTCCGTCTCTCCGCTCTCGCTCTCCCTTTCGCTCATTGCCGACCGATGGCGACGCGGTCGCTTAGGGATGGTGGTCGACCCCACGACGGGTGCGACCGACTCCGGCGTACTGCCGCTCGATCGGCCGAGCCGAAAGCCGTATTCCATCCCCGTGTCTTGTGCGGGCGTGAGCCTCGACGACCTCAACGCGGACGTACAGGAGGCCTACGGCGGCCTCGGAGACACGCTCGACGTCGACCTCGACCGGGAGACGCGAAACGAACTGGCGATGTTGCTCGCGGCCACCGGCGGCGACCCGGACGAACTCGTCCGGCGGGCGGTCCACTCGCTGTACCGATCGACGGTCGACACCGGTGACCTCGACTTCCACCTCCGGCAGGGGTACGACGTCACCTACGACGAGTATCTCTCCGGCGTGACCTACGACGAGATGGGCGGCGGCGGAACTTCACAGGTCGACAAGACCGACGAGCGCCGATACCAGCAGTAGTCGGCCGGCCGTCGCCGACGGGTACGGGTGTCGAACGTCGCGCCGACGACCCTCGAGTCGGGCGACTGCGGCGGAGCGGCGGAGACGCAAGTGGTATCCACCGGCCTTCGTAAGGTCGGTGCACGATGGACATCGAGATCGTCTGGGGGACCGGCGAGGGAAAGGCCACCCTGAGTGCGTTCGACGAGGCGTTGAGCGTGGGTGGGATCCACAACTACAACCTGGTCACGCTCTCGTCGGTGATTCCGGAGGGGGCGACCGTCGTCGAGCGGGGCACCCACGAGGAGCGGTGGGACGTGGGCGAACTCGTCGCCGTCGTCCTCGCCGAGAACGAATCGACGGTGGGGGACGAGACCATCGCGGCGGGGCTGGGGTGGGCAACCGCCGAGGAGGGCGGCGTCTTCTTCGAGGGGAGCGGCGAGAACGCGGCCAACGTCGAGAAGCGGATCACCCGCGGCATCGAGACGGCGAAGGGGACGCGTGACGCCTGGGCGTGGCACGACGGTATCGAGACGAAGGTCGTCGAACACACCGTCGACCGAGCCGGTTCCGTCGTCGTCTCCGCCGTCTATCGCCCGGTGTAGCCGCGTCCCTCGGCGGCAGCGGGGGGCTTTTGTGCCACGACCGCCGCGGTACGGTATGGACACCGCCGAAGTCGAGCGACTCATCGAAGCAGGTATCGAGGACGCCGAAGCGACGGTCACGATGCCTCGAGTGCCCGACGAGGACCACGAGGACGAACACTTCGCCGCCGTGGTGGTCTCGCCGGCCTTCGAGGGCCTGCCGCTGGTCCAGCAACACCAACTGGTGTACGACGCCCTCGAGGAGCACATGACGACCGACATCCACGCGATGGAGATGAAGACGTACACGCCCGAGGCGTACGAGGAACACGGTCCGGACGCGTAGCGGTAGTTTTTACGAGGCGGCTCCCGTTCGATCGCGCATGAGCGACGACCCCGACACCGATTCGGACTCGACCCACCGCGTCGAACGGGACAGCCTCGGCGAGATTCGCGTGCCCGCCGACGCCTACTGGGGGGCCCAGACCCAGCGCGCAGTCGAGAACTTCCCGATCAGCGACGAGCGGTTCGGCCGCCGGTTCGTCCGCGCACTCGGCGTCGTCAAGAAGTCGGCTGCGCTGGCCAACCGCGATTTGGGACTGGTCGACGAGGCGGTGGCCGACGCCGTCGTCGACGCCGCCGACGAGGTGATCGCGGGCGACCACGACGGCCAGTTCCCCGTCGACGTGTTCCAGACCGGGTCGGGCACGTCCTCGAACATGAACGCCAACGAGGTGATCGCCAACCGCGCCGCCGAACTGATGGGTGCCGAAGTGGGCGACCGGGTCGTCCACCCCAACGACCACGTCAACTTCGGCCAGTCCTCCAACGACGTGATCCCCACCGCGATGCACGTCGCCGCGCTGGAGGCCGTCGAGAAGGACCTGATCCCCGCCCTCGAGACGCTCGCGGCCGAACTCGACGCGAAGGCCGAGGCGTTCGACGGCGTCGTCAAGACCGGGCGCACGCACCTCCAAGACGCCACGCCGGTCCGTCTGGGCCAAGAGTTCGGCGGCTACCGAACCCAGGTCGAGAAGGGGATCGACCGCTGTGAGTCGGTCGCCCCCCGACTCGCGGAACTCGCCCTCGGCGGCACGGCGACGGGAACGGGGCTGAACACCCACCCCGACTTTCCCGAACGCGC
Source organism: Haloplanus sp. CK5-1 (assembly GCF_037201915.1). Classification (NCBI taxonomy): domain Archaea; kingdom Methanobacteriati; phylum Methanobacteriota; class Halobacteria; order Halobacteriales; family Haloferacaceae; genus Haloplanus; species Haloplanus salilacus. The sequence goes on from NZ_CP147505.1 coordinate 2,407,231, forward strand.
GGCCGAGTACATCGCCGAGGAGACCGGTCTCCCCTTCCGCGAGGCCGACGACCACTTCGAGGCACAGGCTGCCCACGACACCATGGGCGAGGCCCACGGCGCGTTGCGGACGGTGGCCGGATCGCTGAACAAGATCGCGAACGACCTTCGCCTACTCGCCTCCGGTCCCCGGAACGGTCTCGGTGAGATCGAACAGCCCGAGAATCAGCCGGGGTCGTCGATCATGCCCGGCAAGATCAACCCCGTCGTCGCCGAAGCGGTCAACCAGGTCCACACGCAGGTCGTGGGCAACGACGCCGCCGTCTCGGCCGGCGCGGCGGGCGGCCAACTCGACCTCAACCTCTACAAACCCGTCGTCGCTCACAACTTCCTGCAGTCGGCCGACCTCCTCACGAACGCCGCGGAGACCTTCGCCGAGAAGTTCGTCGCGAAACTCGAGGCGAACGAAACACACTGCGAGGCGGCCGTCGAGCGGTCGATGGCGCTCGCGACGGCGCTCAACCCCGCCATCGGCTACGACAAGGCGTCGGCGGTGGCGAAGACGGCGCTGAAACAGGACAAGACCGTCCGCGAGGTGGCCGTCGAGAAGGGGTATCTCACCGAGTCGGAGGCCGACGACGTCCTCGACCCCGAACGGATGACCCACCGCGGTATCCTGAGCGCTGACGACGAGTAGCCGGCCGGATCCGGTTCGTCGGCGTGTCGCCCGCTCCCCGCCGATCACGGCCACACGAGGCCGAAACGACACGTTCATCACCGAGGCGGGGGCTCCTCGAAGCATGTCGCAACTGCACGCCTCTGCCGGCCGTGATATCCTCGTCTGCCGGAACTGTGACGCCGAGTTCCCGGAGGGTCGCGCCACGAAGGACGGCTGGACCTACGAGTGTCCGGAGTGTGGTGACGCGACCGGTCTCGGCGAGGGCCTGCGCCGCGTCTGACGGTCAGGACCGCACCCCCACCCGCACGCCGACGAGGAGCGTCGCGACGGCCGCGACGAAGACGCCGAACCCGAACCCTGGCGCGTCGCTGTCGGTCGTCCCGGTCGGGGCCTGCGTCGCCGTCGCCGTCGCCGTCGCTCCGTCGGTCGCAGTGGGTGTCGTCCCGTCGTCGACGCTCGTAACCGTCGTGACCGTCGGCCCCTCGCCCTCGACGAATGGGTGTCTGTTGGCGTCGAGTTCCGCCCCGTTCGCCATCCCGTCGCCGTCCGAGTCGACCGAGGACGCCGCGACGTAGTACCGCGGGTTCTCGGGCAACGGCGGCAGGTCGTCCGTGGTGACGTAGCGATCCAGCCACGGGCCGAGGTCCTCGTCACCGCTCGTCTCGATCACCGCCGCACGGAACGCCTCGTAGTCCTCGAACGGTTCGGACCGCCCCTCGAACACGTCCCGGAGCGACCGCTCGCCGCCGGTCCGTCGCTGGATCTGTGCGTCCAGCGCGGCGAGGACGTGTGCGCCCTTGGTGTAGTGGGCGGTGGTCCCGCGCCACGTCTCCCCATCCGCGAGGACGACCGCCCGCCGATCCGGCGCGTACTCGGTCGCGCGGAGTCCGTCGAGGAAGGCATCGTAGCTCCCAACGCCGTCGTTGAGCGAGAAGACGCGGCCGTAGTACTCCGCGGTCGCCTCGGTCAGCCACGTCGCGTCGTCCCGGCCGGTCGGCCCGAGACGGGTGTGGACGTACTCGTGGGCGAACACCGATCCGGTCCCGTCGAGGGCGAGGCCACTCGTTCCGATCCAGAACGCGGTGTCGACGGTCGCCGCCTCGATGTCCGCCGTCTCCTCCTCGCGTAGCGGCAGGACGAACACCGTCACGCGACCCCGCTGGACCCCGAGGTCGAAATGCTCGTTTGCGGTGCGGAGGAAGTCGGCCGCCTGCGTGGGGTCGGCCCCCTCGCCCCGGAGGATGAACGTCGCGTTCTCGTCGGCGACGGTCACGTCACGCCGGTCGTGTTCGCCGAGAAACGCGAGGTGACTGTCCGCGTGTCCCGGTTCACCCTCGGCCACCTCGAAGGACTTCGTCCGGATCGGGCGCTCTGGGGCCTGCACCTGCACCCGGCTGTTCGGCTCGGAGACGAGCGCCCAGTCCTCGCGTTCGACTCCGCGGACGCCGTCGGCGAGCGAGTCACTCACCGCCAACCGCAGCGAAAAGGAAGGTGACTCCGTCTCGCCGTCCCAGCGGAACCAGCCCTGCTCGCTCCGTTCGAACCCGTCCGTCTCCCCGACCGAGATACCCGAAAGCGACGTGACGGGGACGCTTACCCGGAGTTCCTCCACCGACGACGGGATGTCGTACTCGAAGGTGAGCGTCACGCTCCCCGGTTCGTCGTTGCGGGCGGCGACGGTTCGCTGGTGGAGGGTCGGCCGATCCGCCGTCTGTGGCGCGGTCGTGGCGTCCCCGTCGTCGACGGCAGTCACCCACCCCGCCTCGCCCCCGGCGTCGACGTCGGCGTCCACCTGATCGGCGTCCGTGCCGGCGGCGGTGACTCCCGGTGCGACCCCGGCGACGACGAGTAGTACCACCACGAACGCCACGAGCGTCCCGCCCCGGCGGGAGCGACTGTCTACCATGCCCGCCGTTGGGATGGGTCAATGAAGTATCTGTGGCCCCTACTCCAGTCGCTCGGCCGCGTCCCGGTCCAAGAGCGGTTGGGCGTTCGCCGTCGGGAGCGTCACCACGTCCTCGCTCGTGAGGTCGTACTCGCGGTCGTCGACGCCGAAGATCTCGCCCACGTCGCGGGTGATCCGCAACATCGTCCGGTCGGTGTCGGGTGTCGCGACGGCGTCTCCCCCGTCAGTGGCCGGTCCGTCGAGCCCGGACGGGGACGGCTCCGGATCCGGATCAGGGCCCGGGTCCGACGGGTCGGTTCGGTCCTCCCCAGTCCCGACCGACGCGGCCGCCGGGACACCGCCGTCGTCCGCGGGCGCGACGGGGCCGTCAGCGTCGCCGTTGCCGTCCCCACCGCTCTCGCTCTCGCTCCCGTTTCCGCCGCCACCCATCGCCTCCGCGAGGAGGTCGTCGGGATCGGGGGCTGCCGGCGTCGGATCGTCGGTCGTCTCCACCTCCGTCGGGTCCGCGGGGGCTGCCGGCGTCGGATCGTCGGTCGTCTCCACCTCCGTCGGGTCCGCGGGGGCCGCCGGCGTCGAGTCCCGTGGACCCGTCGTATCGGCGTCGTCCTCGTCGGCGTCGGCATCGCCGACGAGATCGTCGAGCACCGCCCGGCGGTTGTCCTCGATCCGGGCGACCAAGTCCTCGAACAGGTCCCGTTCCTCGCCCGTGAGTCCCTCGTCCTCCGTAGCCATCCCCGCGGCGGCGAAGGTCGCCCGCTTGACGATCTTGCCGATTCGCCGTTCGTAGATGCTCTCGACGACCTCCTCGGCCGTCCCGATCTCGTCGCTGAGGCGGCTCACCTCGGGCGACGAGAAGGGGTCGTCGACCTCGCTCGCGACGCGTTCGCGCTCCGCCTTCCGCTCGGCGACGTACTCGGCCACGTCGCGGTAGAAGGAGTCCCGGAGGTGTTGGAGGCTGTCTTTCTGTCGTTCGGTCCGCTGGACCGTGCGCAGTTCCTCGACGTTCATTCTTTGACTTTCCGGGCTCGGTCGCGCGCCATCAGGAACACCCCGACGCACTCCGGTACGGAGTGGTCGCCTGCATCGAGTGTAAAGCTGTCGCCGTTCAGTTCCACCTGCCCGGGATCGGTCACCTCGACCCGGACCGAGCGTCGCGTGAACCGCTCGGGGACCGCGTCGACCAGTGGGTCGAACGCGTCGAGGTCGTCGCGGTCGATCCGGCGGACGACCAGCCCGCTCCCGCCGTGGAGACTCCCCGGCAGGCGGATCAGCCGCCGAGTGTCGGTCGTCACCGGTTCGTCTATCGGCGCGCTCTCCGCCTCGACCGTCTCGTGGGCCAGTGCCTCGACCAAGGTGCGTGCGCCCGGCCCGCCGACCTCGACGTTGCCCTCCTCGACGGCCGCCTCGTTGCCGACGAACACGCCGAGCAGAGTCGTCGCGCGTCCCTCGCCGATGCCGTCGACGGCCATGAGCCGGTCTTTCGCCGTCGCTTCGTCGACCGACTCCAACTCCTCGACGAACGCGCGGAGGCGACGGTGGGTCCGTCGCCCCCATCCGCCACGGGTGCGGAGTTCGCGCCGGGTCGTCCCGCCGACCGCGCGCGTCCGAACCAGCCCCTCCACGTCGAGGTCGACCGCGCGGACGTAGTCGACGATTTCGCGTCTGGCGGCCGAATCCAACTCGGCGAGCCCCCCGTCGCGGACGTGGACGTGGTACCCCCGACCCCCGGAGAACACCACGGTCACGTCCTCGAACCCGAAGTCGCGTTCCAGCAGGTCGAGCAGGCGCTCGAGGGCGTCCTTGCAGTCGGCGAGCATCTCGGCGTAGGTGGCCGCCTCGGGGTCCGTTCCGGGGAGGTGGTCCGCGTCGAGGTCGAAGACGAGGTCGGCTCCCTGCCACCCCTTCTCGTCCATCGACCCCGCGCCCGGATCGTCGTACCGCGCCGCCGAAAAGTAGACGTGCCGCGGCGCGTCCCGCTGGAGGAAATCACCCAGATCCCCGAGGTCGTAGATCGACTGGTGGCGGACCATCGTCGTCTCCGCACCGCTCGTCCACGGGATGTGCCCCCACTCCCGAGACGCCGCGGCCGGCGGTCGGGTCGGCTCCGCGCTCCGGTAGTAGTCGCCGAACCGCCCCGCGAGGTACTCGCGTGTCCGTCGGTCCATTCGTCACGCCCTCCGACGTCGACGGTATAGTAGCTTGTGATCGGTCGGCCGTCGTGCCGACATAGGGTCGTGGAAACCCTTTTTTCCGGACGCCGTGAGACGTGGACATGGACACCGCGGCGGTCGCACAGACCGAATCGACGCCGCCGACGGGGACCGCGGAGCTCTTGTCGTGGCTGTGGGGGATCACCGCCGTCCGGATCCTCGCCGCCGTGGTCGTCGTCGGACTGGCGGTCGCCGTCTCGAAACTGCTCGTCCGCCTGTTGGGTCGTCCCGTCGCACGCCGGTTCGAGCGCCAGAGCGTCGCCCAGACGGTACTCGGGCTGCTCCGTGTCACGACCGTCGTCATCGGGACACTGATCGGTGCGAGCTTCCTCGGCCTCCAGATCGGCGACATCGTCCTCTCGGTGACGGTCTTCTCGGCCGTCCTCGGTATCGTCCTCGCACCGATCGTCGGGAGCGTCATCAACGGCCTGTTCGTCCTCGCCGACAACCCTTACGAGATCGGCGACATGATCGAACTCGAGGACGGCCGTCAGGGGTTCGTCGACGATATCACGATCCGGTACACGAAGATCCTCACCCTCGACAACACGTTCCTGGTCGTCCCGAACGCCCAGATGCGCGAGCGAGACGTGACCAACTTCTCCGCGGAGGACGAACGGACTCGGCTCTCGATTCCCCTCCTCGTGACCTACGAGGGCGACCTCGACGAGGCTCGACGGATCATGGAGCGGGCGGCGAGAAACTGCGACGAAGTGATCGAGGGCGGACCGGACATCCGCATCGGGAGTGCCCGCTACCCGGCGCGGCCGACGTGTCTGATCAACTCCTACGCCGACAGCGGGGTTCGACTCGTTCTGCGGTTCTGGGTGCAGACGCCGTACAAGATCTCCCGGATCGAATCGACGGTCCGCGAGCGGATCTGGGAGCGTCTCGACGACTCCGACGTCGAGATCGCCTACCCCCACCAACACCTGAAGTTCGACGAGCACAGCGGTCGCGCCCGCGTCGCCCTCGAGAACGGCACCCAGCCACCGGTCGATCCGGAGGTCGCCCTCCACGACGAACCGTCGATCGACAGCGATGACCTCGATGGAAGTTGGTCCGAGGCCGCCGACGGCGGGGAGTGAGCTATTTCGCGTCCACGGTGATGACGTCGCAGTCGACCTTCTCCCGCAGAAATCGGTCTACGTCCGGATCGTCGAGAAACCGGCCGAACGCCCGCCGCAACCGCCCGACCTGCTTCGAGCCGACGACGACCGCGTCGGCGCTCTCGGCGGCCACCTCGTCGAGGATCGTCTCCTCGACGAGAAAGCCCCGCCGGACGACGTAGCGGGAGCGGTCGAGCGGCCCGAACTCCCGTTCGACGGCCCGCTTCAGCGCCGTCCGTGTCACCTCGCCCGTCTCTTGGTACAGATCGACGTGTAGCACCGTCAGGTCGGCGTCGCGCTCTTCGGCGACCCGGATCGCCTCGGCGAGTGTCGCCCGGGAGTGCTTGCTGAGCGGGTAGCGAACCGGTACGACGACCAACGTCATACGCTATCGACGGCGGGGACCGGTTTCATCTATTCGGTTCGCGGCGGTCGGCTCGCTCTCCGCGCCTGGACGTCCCCAACGCGGGCGATCAGTCCTCGAGTTCGAACGCCACCACGACCTCGGCTTGGTACTCGCGGTCCTCGACACCGGCAACCTCGACACCCAGTTCCTCGACCTCGATCCACTTCACCCGGTCGAGGGTCTCGGTCGCGCGGTCGATGGCGTCGTCCGCGGCGTCGTCGAAACTCTCCGAACTCCGGCCGATGAGCGTGATCTTCTTGAATACCATGGGTCTTTCTCCCTCACACACTTCCCCGACGATTGACTTAAATCTCCGCCGACACCACTCCCGATCACTCCGGACGCCGGGCGACGACCCGGGGTCGGCGGTAGTCCGCAGTCCACCGTCCGTCCTCGAACAGGTCGTCCCGAAGGCGGTCCTCGACGGCCCAGACCACGTCCCGCCTGTCGGCGTCGGGAACGCTCTCGAGGAGTCCATCGCCGAACATCCCGAGCCACGAGACCAGCCCGTCCGCCCCATTCTCGAGCTCGGTCGGCCGGTCGAACAGCCTCGCGTACCGCACCTCGAACCCGTGTGACTCGAGTTTCGTCGCGTACTCACCGACGCTCGCGAAGTACCACGGGTTCTCGACGTCGGTGGTCAGCGTGAGCTAGCCGCCCGGTTCGTCGCCCTCGAGGACGAGGGGATCGAGGTCGGCGCGTGCAGCGTAGACCGCCGCCGAGAGGCCGGCAACGCCTGAACCCGCGATGACGAGGTCGTGGCTGTCCTCGGTCATTTATTCGGTGTGGGTCTCGATGAGCGCTCGGAGTTGGTCTTCACTCTGGAGGCCGACGAGTTCTTCGACCTGCTCGCCGTCGGCGAACAGAACCAGCGTCGGGACGCCCCGAACACCGTAGGCTCCTGCGAGTTGCTGGTTGGCGTCGACATCAACCTTCGCGACAGCGGCGTCGGTCTCTGCGGCCAGCGTCTCGACGACGGGCTCGAGCATCTGGCAGGGGCCACACCAGTCGGCGTAGAAATCCATGAGGACGACGTCGTGTTCTGCGACGACGTCGTCGAGTTGGGACTGCCCGTCGACGTGGAGCGGTTCGTTCGTGGTTGCGGTTCCAGCGTCGGACGCTGTATCGGTTGCCATCACCAGTACGTATGGACCCGCGACCATTAAGGATTTTGGGTGATATATACAATACTACACAAGTTTTTCTGTCGGCGAACGTATCGGTCCGCCGCTCTATACCGCGCGAGAGTTAGCTTTTCCAGGAGAGTAACGGAATCCGGCGGGTAGAGAAGAGAGGAAATTAGCTTTCGGCGGCCGGGGTCGTCGTCTCGGACTGTTCGTACTTGGTCTCGAACTCCTGGATGAGTTGTCCCATCTTCGCGTACCAGTCGTTGAGCAGTCGCTGCATGTCGTCGGCGATCTTGGAGGGGTCCGTCGGCGAGTAGACGTGGTAGTAGCCGCCTTGGTCGTAGTTGATCTGGTCTTTCTCGATGAAACCGGTCTGCAGCAACCGCTGGACGGCACGGTAGGCAGTCGAGCGTTCGCGGTCGACTGCGTCGGCGATTTCGTCGACGGTCAGCGGTTCTTCGGCCTCGACGAGCGTCTGGAAGCACTCCTTGTCGAGTTCTTTGAGGCCGTGGAAGCACTCCAGTAGCCCCTCGCACTCCATATCCCGGCGGAGTTGTTCGGACATCGAATCTGGCATCGTTATCGTGACAACGTAGGTCTCGAGTCGTTAAAAGACTTTTGTGCAGTTAGTACAATTTTGCGGAGAGCCAACAGCGTAGTGAGAAACAACGCGTGAGCCGCTACTCGTCGCTCTGGGAACCACCACAGAGTAAACGAACGACCCGGCCCGACTGGGTAGCGGGTTGGCGCAAACCCAGCTTAGTCCGTAACCGTAGTCCCCTGACGGCGCGTCCGACGGAGCGAAGCGATCGTCGTATAGAGGATCGCAAAGGCGACGACGACCGCCGCGCCGATGACGAGCACCAACCCGAGCAGTTCGAGAGTCGGATTGCCGATGTAGGACCCGATTTCGCCGATACCCACGGCAATGGCACCGATCAGGAGCATTCCGCCGAAGTAGATTTTGATACCGTCGGCGTCGACGACGGCGGTCGCAGCGGAGCCGATACGCGCACCGAGTGCGCTCCCGAACAGCAGCGGGACGACGATACCGAGGTTCACGCCGCCGCCCTGTCCGTAGAGGTAACTTCCGAGACCGCCGGAGAAGACGATTTCGAACAGATCAGTGCCGACGGCGACGGGTACCGGGACGCCAATCGCGTAGATCATCGCCGGCATCCGGATGAAGCCACCACCGACACCGAGGAAGCCGGACAGAAGACCGGTCGCGAAGGCGACGGCAGTGATGACCCACACGGAGACACGGACGTCGCCGCGGAGCGTCACCATCGGTGGGATCCGAACGGTCTGCTGAATCGTTTTGGCGACTTCGGGGGTCTCGTACTCGCCGAGGTCCTTGGCAGCGGCCTCGTGGTCGACCCCATCACCACCGTCACTGGTCACGGCGTCACGGGTCACCATCGCACCGACACCGCCGAGCAGGACCACGTAGGCGACACTGATGATACCGCCAGCAACTCCCAGCGATTCGAGGTAGTAGACGCTGGCACGCCCCGCCTCGATACCCATCGTCGTCCCGGTGATCATGATCGCGCCGAGCTTGTAGTCGACCTGCCCGAGGTCGTGGTGTTTCAGGGTAGCGATGACGGCCGTCCCAAAGACGAACGCCATCCCGCTCCCCACTGCGACGGGTGCCGGGTACTCCAGCATCAGTAGGGCAGGGGTGACGAGGAACGAGCCACCCATGCCGAAGAACCCGAACAGGACCCCGACAACGAGACCGAACCCGACGAACAGCGCCAGCATCTCGGGGCTGGTCCCCAAGATGCCCAGCCCCCCGAGGAGACTATCGAACATCCGTTTCACCACCGATCAGGAGCTTCATCAGATAGGGACCGAAGAGCCGTTCGAGGCCGCCGTAGCCCACGTACAGCACGACAGCTTCCAGTAGAATCGTGCCGATAAGCCAGGCCGTCTCCGGGTCCCACGTGGGAACCTCTAGTCCTGCCATCGGTTCGTCCTCCGACGTCCAAAGACGGTGATTCGCTGTTGCCACATTTCTGCTCAGTATCCCCTACCCGCTTCGATCTTATAACAATTTTGGGGTTACTACACAATACTATATTCGGGTAACCTCGGCGGGAGTATCGATAACTTACGGAGAACATACGGATGCTGGCAGCTCGAGAAATCGCTCAGCGGCGCTGTCGGTGTCGACTATCCCGACGAAATCGAACGAAACCGTGTTGTGGACGCTCGACAAAAATCGTCGATATGCGGGCCCTGTGCGCGACCGATCTGTCGGCTGCAAGTGAGGCCGCAATAGAGAACGAAACCTGCCTCGACTGCTTGGGCCGTATCGGCGTCGAGACGATCCATCTCGTGACGGTCGTTCCGGCGAACGTCCACTCCGGCATGCCCGGCGTGAATTTCGAGGAGCGACGCCGACGGGCGCTCGACGAGTATCGGGCGGTGATCGAAGCCGCCGGGTTCGACGTCGAGACCCACGTCGTCCGTGGAACCCCCTATCGACGTATCAACGGCCTCGCTGAGGCTGTCCACGCTGACCTCTCGGTCGTCGGCTCACGGGGGCAGAGCCCCTTGGACAATCGTGTCGTTGGGTCGACCGCCCGCAACCTCGCTCGGACGACTGTCGTCCCGTTACTGGTCAACCGCATCGAGCGAGCGACCGACGACCCCGAGGTTCTCCGAGAACACCTCTTTCAGCGGCTGCTCTTCGCGACGGACTTCTCCGAGAACGCCGACCGAGCGTTCGACGCCTGCTCCTACCTTCATCACGCGACCGAGGAAGCCACGCTCGTCCACGTTCGGTCGCGGAAAGACGAGGGCGTCGACACCGATGTCGACCCCCGGGAGCAGCTCGCCGAGCACGCAAGCACGCTGGAAAACTGGGGCGTCGAGACGCGGATCGAGGTCCGGCACGGCGATCCCGCCGACGAAATCCTCGCCGTCGAAGCGGAGGTAACGCCCTCGACGATCCTCGTCGGGTCGAAGGGACGAAGCCGCATCCGACGACTCCTGTTGGGGAGTGTCTCCGAAGAACTCGTCGCACAGGCGACGGGGAACGTCTTCCTCGTTCCGCCGCCCCGGGCAGTCTGAGGAAGTCGACGACCAGCACCACGGCCGCCACACCGGCGAGATGCGTCAAAGAACACCGAACAGTACCTCGGTGCCACCTACAAGAGGAGGAACGCGGTTGCGTACGCAAGCCCGAACGCGAGGAGGAACGACCCTGCCCACGCCCCCACCGTCAGGAGAATCTTTCTGGCATCCACCGCCGCCCGCCCGCCAACCGCGGCGCCGCTCCCGATGATGGCGCTGACGACGATTTCGTTGAACGAGACCGGGACGCCCAGCAGGACGGCCAGCTGTGCGATCAGGAACGACGGCACGAGCGCCGAGATGGAGCGACGCGGACCGAGCGACGAGTAGTCTTGGGCGAGCGACTTGATCATCCGCGGCGCTCCCGTCCACGAGCCAACGAGCATCCCCAAACCGCCTCCGACGAGCACGGCAAACGTCGAGACCACCCCGACGTCGTCGAGTAGCGGGAGCAGCGGTCCAACTGCGAGGCCGACCTGACTTCCCCCCGCGGAGAACGCCACGAGCGATCCGAGCACCAGTAGTACCCGACGCAGGCCGCCGCGTTCGTCACGGCTGATGTCCCACCAGACGACGGCCGCGACGGCCAGTGCCGCGAAGCCGGTGATCCCGACCGCCGACGCGGGTCCGTCGACCGCCAGTACCCGCTGTCCGAGCCCGCGGGCAGTTCCCGCCACGCTCCCCTCTCCGAGAAAGCTGAACCGAACGTTCACGAGGACAGCACCGACGAGGCCGGCGAGGACGGGAACACTGTACCGTTCGGGGACGTCGGAACGCGGGAGGAGGCTCGCGATGGTGAACGCGATGCCGCCGCCGACGAACGGCGTCAACACCCAGACAGCGGCGATCTGCTGGTACTTCGACCAGACCGGCGTTCCGCCGAGCGCGAGACCAACGCCGATGACCGCGCCGGTCACGGTGAACGCAGTCGCGATCGGATAGCCGGTCGTGATGCCGACCGCCATCAGCCCCGCGCCCAACACGAGTACGAGGATGACCCCGGCGACGGGAAGGCTGATGCCGCCGACGAGGCCACTGCCGATGGCTTCCGAGACGTTGTTACCCTGGGTAACGGCACCGGCGAAGCCGAAAACCCCGACGAGCAGCGCGGCGCGCATCGTCGTGATAGCGTTCGCGCCGACGACGGGGGCGTACGGCGTGGCGCCGCTCGACCCGGCGCCGATGACCCACGCCATGAACAAACTGGCGAGCGCTGCACCGACGAAGAGGGCGATGAGAGCGAGGTCCATAGAAGTGAAACGAGTTAGTCTGCGCCCGTCGCGGCGGTGTTACGCGCCCGACGCTGGCTCCGCCAGTAGCCCTGGGCGTACGCGCCGACGAACATTCCGGCGAGCGCCCAGAGGATGGTGACGTTGCCGACGCCGAGGCTCGCGTACGCCGCGCCCGGACAGATGCCCGAGAGCCCCCAGCCGACGCCGAAGACGGTGCCGCCGACGAGTACGTTTCGGTCGAACGGCTTCAAGCGGCGCTCGTAGGGGGTGCCCGTGAGGGGCGCAGCGTCTCGGATCCGTGGCAGCAGGGCGAACGCGATCCCGGAGACGATTGCGGCGCCGAACATCACGAACGGGAGACCGAGGTCGTCGAACTGGAGGAAGTTCAGTACGACCTCCGGTCGCGCCATGTGGCTGAATCCGAGCCCGAACCCGAAGATCAGGCCACCGACGAAGATCAGCGGCTCGAACAGCGGGTGCCGGTCGTCGCTCACGAGTCGCTCCCTCCAGTCGCTCCCGTTCGCGCGGTTCGAGACGCGAGCGTCTCGTAGCTCACGGGCTCACCCCCAGCGCGGCGACGACCTGTGCGGTCCCGATCGCGACGGTCAGGAACGTCAGCACGCCGACCAGCGACGTCTTCGACGCCGAACCGACGCCACAGACGCCGTGCCCGGACGTACAGCCCTTGCCGATCCGAGTGCCGATACCGACCAGAATACCGCCGACGAACAGCCGCCACGGTTGGACGTCGGTCGTCCAGAACGTCACACCGGCGACCTCGTACAGTTGGCCGGTCGTTCCGGGTTCGTACAGCGAACTCGTGACCAGACCGGACTGGAACGTCGCCGCGAACGCCAGCCCGCCCAAGATGATGCCGGCCGTGAACACGAGCCGCCAGTCACGCGAGCCGACGTACTGCTGGAACCGCGACTGGTCGGAGGCGTACGACAGCGTCGACTCCAGGAACGTGCTCGCTCCGGCCGGGATACCCGTTCCGACGTAGATCAGGACGGTCCCGAGGCCGACGAGCAGTCCGCCGGCGGCGTACCGGCTGATCCCGTTCGGGAACAGGTCGGCGACCGTCTGGAGCAGTACTGGATCAGTAACCATCGGTGTCGTTAGTCACCCGCGAGGGAGTCCTGGCTGGCTGCGCAGTTGTTCGGCCCGAGTTCCAGGGTGAACGCTTCCTCGTCGCCGACGGCGTTCTGGCCGAGGTTCGTGGCGATGATGTCCTCGTAGTTGGCCGGCCGCGGCGGCATGTCCGAGAGGATCAGGTCGACGAACTCGTCCTCGTCCATCGTGAGCGCGTCCATCTCCGTGACGAGGTCGCCGATGGGTGCCGTGAAGGTGCCGTCGGCGGCGGGCTCGGCGGAGTCGCTGTAGTGCGCACCACCGACGAGCGTGTCGTCGGGCAGCGTCAGCACGCGCTCCTGCAGGGACTCGTAGAGCAGGCGCGCGGCATCCGGCGCACCCTCGTCGCCCTCCTCGAGGTCGGGGCGGGCGACGCTCTCGACGAACAGCCCGTCGCCGGTGGCGAGCAGGCTGTCGTCGACGAGGTACGAGGTCATCCCGGTCGTGTGGCCTGGCGTGTAGACCGCCTCGATCGTTACGTCGCCGACCCCGAAAGTGTCGCCGTCCGCGGCCGTGGTCATCTCGTCGGCGTAGGTGACGCCGCGGTCGACGGCGGCTTCGGGGATGACGCCCTCGACACCTTCCGCGTCGAGGTCGCGCACTCCGGAGATGTGGTCGGCGTGGATGTGCGTATCGAGCGCGTACTGCAGATCGACACCGAGTTCGTCGGCGTTTTCGAGGTAGCGATCGGTGAATGCCCGAAGCGGGTCGATGATCGCCGCCTCCCCGTCGTCGTAAAGCAGGTAGCCGAGACAGCCCGAGGAGGGACGCTGGTACTGGAGGAGCGTGCCGGTGCCGTCGTACCGCTGGACCTCGACGGCCTCGTAGATGCCCGCCCAGCCGTTCATGCCGTCCTCGAGGTGGTCGACGTCGTAGCCGCGCTCCGCGAGTGTGCCCGCGACGTACTCGCTGGCACCGCCCTTCGCGCACAGGACGGTCATCTCTCGGTCGTCGGGAATTCGACCGAGGACGTCCTCGTCGATGTCGTCGTCGAGGAACTCGAAGTACGGGACGTTGATCGACGTGACGTTCTCACCGTCGATACGCCACTCCTCGTAGTCCAACTGCATACGCACATCGAGGAGCGTGACGTCCTCACCGGCGTCGATACGGCCTTTGAGCGACTCCGGGTCGACGGACTCCACGTCGACGTCCGGAGTGGGGAAGTCGTCGGCGTTCATGTTGTGCGGTCATTTCTACCGGGTGGGCGTACAAAAGGGTTTGCATAGTAATTCCTTTTCTAAGCAATACTACTGTAGTGGAATCTCACGATTAACATGGCGTATACCATATTTGACCGCTCTACGCGATCTACTCTGATCCCACATGACAATTAGTGGTTCGCGATCTTCACAAGAACCGACAATCTTTTACTTGGGTAGAGGGTATTGTGCGATAGCTCCAATACAGACTAACGGAGCAGATAACCAATGAGTGCCGAATTCGACATCACGGAGACGCTCGACGTCAAAGGTGCATCGTGTCCCATGCCAGTTGTGAAGACGAAGTCCGCCATCGACGATCTAGCCGAGGGAGAGATCCTCGAAGTGCTGGCGACCGATTCGGGAAGCATGAGCGACATCGACGGCTGGGCGTCCGGTACTGATGGCGTCGAACTCCTCGGACAGGAGGAAGCCGACGACGTGTACAAACACTACGTCCGCAAGACGGAGTAACGATGAGTACGGACACACCCGACGCGGCAACCGACGACGCGCCGTCCCGTGCGGAGCTGGCCGCCCGCGTCGACGAACTCGAAGACGCCCTCGCCGAGGCCACTGCCGAGGACGACACCAAGAAGATGAGCATCATCGCGACGAAGGGCACGCTCGACATGGCGTACCCGCCGCTCATTCTCGCCAGCACCGCGGCCGCGTTCGATTACGAGGTGACCGTCTTCCACACGTTCTGGGGGCTGGACATCCTCCACGAGGAGCGCTCGAAGAACCTCAAACTCAGCTCCGTCGGCAACCCCAACATGCCCGTCCCGAACGCCGTCGCGGCGCTCCCGGGGATGGACCGCGTGACGACGAAGATGATGGAGAAGAAGATCGCGGACAACGACACCGCCACCATCGAGGAACTCGTCGAGACGAGCCTCGACATGGGAGTCGAGTTCCAGGCTTGTCAGATGACCATCGACCTGATGGACTACGACGAAGACGACTTCTACGACGGTGTCACCACGGGCGTCGGCGCGGCGACCGCCCTGCAGGACATGGCCGACGCCGACGTTCAGCTCCTCGTCTGAATTCCCGTGACCACACTCGGGGATCCGATTCTCCGAATCGTCGATGCCGTCCCGGAGGGCGTCGACACGGATGCGGTAGAACCGTCGATCGAGGACGCTACGGCATCCAGTCTCGATATCCGGTTCGCGTACCGTGGTCAGGTCGTTTCGCGTGCTCGTCTCGTACTCGTGTGACCGCACGAACTCGTCTGCGGCCTCGACGACGTACCGTGGGCTCGGTCCGTGGGCGCCGAAATTCAGGTAGACGTCCTCGTGCAGGCGGGGGTGTCGGCGCGAAGTTCTCTCGGTCTCATCTCGTTCTCGGTGAGTTAGTCGCGATACTGCCCGATCAGGTCGCGGAGTATCCGTTCGTTCTGGCCGCCGCGAAGTCGTTTCACCGGTTGCCCGTCGACGAACAGGACGAACGTGGGCGTGCTCTGGGCACCGAACTCGATCGCCGTTTCGAGATTCGATTCGATGTCGACCGTCAGGATCGTCGCGTCGGTGTCTCCCGCGAGTTCTTCCAGAATTGGCTCCATTCGTTCGCAGGTGCCACACCACTCCGTGTAGAACTCGACGAGCGCGACGCTACTGTCGTCGACGACCGCTTGGATGTCGTCGTCGCCGAGTGAAATCACGCCGTCCGTCTCCGCTGTCCGTGTTGCCATCGCCGGACTCTACGCACCGTATGTTTAATAGTCTTGGTCTTTTTTTACAATACAGCCTGCCCCGGTCGATCCCTCATCGACGTCGATTTCGGCGAGTGGCTCCGCGTCGAAGTCCAGCCCCTACACCGATCCGGGCTCGACGGTGCGGGCAGCCGGCAGCGCGAAGTACCCGCTTTCACACCCACTTCGGCGACCGATTCGCCAGCCCCGATACCGAGGTTCCGGAGCGTCGTCCCGGGCGACGGCCAGCTCCCAACCGGTCCCAGTCGGGTTGGCCGGTGTGCCGGAACCGTTCCATCGCTATCTGGAGCGGGACGTGTCGATGCCCAACAGGCGGTACAGGAGACACACTCGAACGAGTCCGGTGCCGACCAGGACGAGGCCCACCAGGGACAGCGCTGCGCCAACCACCGTCCCGAGTGCTAGGAGGTCGCCGAGTATCGCTAGTCCGACGAGCCCCACCGCGAGTCCGACAACGATCCGAGTCCGTCTGTCCGTCGCACCAATATTGTTCTTCATATTCATAGACACACAATACAGATGCATAAGTCTTTCTCGACGGACGGGCTGCCACTGGAGACGCTCCGACGGCGGATCGATCGTGTCGTCGGTTGGCTACCGATCGATCCGGGATCTCCACGCGGCCGGAAGCCGTGTGTAGACGACGGCACTGTCGACGAGCACGTCAACTGGGGCGTACTCGTCGAGGCATGCACGGTGTCGGCCTCGCGGTGTGTCCGGACGTACTCGGGAGTAGTCGGGCGCTCATTCGCCCGCCAACTCCCCATCGAGGACTTTCGCCGCCGTGAGAATCGGATTCCAGACGGGGCTGAAAGGCAGCGCGTATGCCAAGTCGGCGTTCCGGAGTTCAGTCACCGTCGTACCGGCCGTGAGTGTCGTCGCGACCGTGTCGATACGCTTCGCACCGTCCCGGCCGACCACGCCCCCTCCCAGCAGCCGACCGGAGTCCCGGTCGGCCACCAGCGTGACCGTAAGCTCCCCACCACCTGGATAGTAGTGCGCCCGCGTCGGCGCCGTTACTGTGACCGAGACGGGATCGAAACCGGCGTTCCGTGCCCGTTGCTCGTCGATGACTCCAGTTCGGGCGGCACCCAAGTCGAACGCCTTGACGGTATCCCGGCGATTTCGCCAACCGGTTCCGGGTCACCAACGACGGTCTGACCGATCGCACGGCCGGCACGGTTGGCCGTCAGCGCCAGCGGTACGTGGTCCGGCTCGCCGGTCACGACGTGGCGGGCCTCGGCGCAGCCGCCTGCAGCGTAGACGTTCCCGTAGTTCGCCCGGCCGTACTCGTCGGTCGCGATTGCCCCGGTTTCCCCCAGTTCGATGCCGGCGTCCGCCGCGAGGTCGGCGTTCGGTTCGACACCGACGCCGACGATGGCGATTTCGGCGGGGTGGGACTCGTCGCCGACGGTGACGCGCTCGACCCGCTCGTCACCCTCGAAGTCCGAGACGGCCGTGTCGAGGTGCAACCGGACGCCCTGCGCTCGAAGGTGGTCCTCGACGACCTCGGCCACCGCGTCACCGAACGGCTGGAGGACGTGTGGGAGCATCTCGTAGAGGTGGACGTCGACGCCGTGTGCCGACAGCGCCTCGGCCATCTCGATGCCGACGTACCCGCCGCCGCCGATCGCTGCCGACTCCGGCGAGTGTTCGGTGACGTAGTCCTCGATTGCGTCGGCCTCGTCCATGTCGTGGATGGTGAACACGCCGCCGGGACCGAGACCGTCGAACAGCGGTTCGATGGCGCTCGCACCCGTCGCGAGGAGGAGGTGATCGTAGGGCTGGTCGAACGTCTCGCCGCCACCCTCGACGGTGACGGTTTCGGCCTCGGGGTCGACACCGACGACCTCGTGGTCGGTCCGGAGGCCGACGCCGCGCTCGTCACGGAACTCCCCCGGCGTCACGGTGACGAGTCCTCCAGGTCCTCGACCTCGCCCTTGACGTAGTAGGGCATCCCACAGGCGGCGTAGGACACCCACTCGCCTTTCTCGAAGACGACGACGTCCAGATTTGGGTCTTCACGCTTGGCCTTGCTCGCGGCACTCATTCCCGCGGCGTCACCGCCGACGACCACGAACGTGTCGCTCATATCTCGTGGTTGGTGTGGTAGAATCGAAAGTGTTTTGCAGATTGCACAATATTACCACTGCCGTCCCGTAGCTCGGGGCCACCCCACTCGGAGGGGAAGTCCGTGACGGTACTATAGTAGCGTTTGTAACTGTCCGCACACCTGATCGAACGCTGTCATGCGATCAGATGTGTGATAACTCACAAAGGCTACTATAGCTACGGGAGACCGGGACGGTAGAGCCGTCCGGAGTACTGAGAACGTCCACGCGACGGCGATCAACAGGTGGCCGACGAGCGTCAGCGACCTCACGAGTGAGCCGTCGTCAGAGTGACGTCCATCCACGTCGACAGCCTATCGATCGTCAACGAGTCACGTGTGCGTTTCGATCACGGAGCGAAGACGAGCTTCGTCCTGCATTCCGACGAGCCGTTCCGCCGGCTGTCCGTCAGCGAACAAGACGAGCGTCGGAACGCCTCGAACACCGTATTCGGCGGCGAGTTGCTGGTTCGCGTCGATATCGATCTTCGCCACGGTCGCACCGGTCTCGGCCGAGATCGTATCTACGATCGGTTCGAGCATCTCGCAGGGGCCACACCAGTCGGCGTAGAAGTCGGCTAGCACGAGGTCGTACTCGACGACGGTTTCGGATAGCTCTGCGCCGTCGGTGATCCGGATCGGCTCGGACGGGCTCTTCGAGGCGGACTTCTCAGCACCGCCCGTTTCGGCCCGGTCTCGAAGCTCCGCCAATTTCTGTCGGCGGATCTCCTCGATGTCGTCGGTCATTAGCCGTCCGTTCGAACCGCGCCGTAATGTATTTTTCATAGATAGTACAATACTACCTCGGAGAGCATCGAGCGAACGAGGGGCAGGAACGGGCCTGTCGTACCCCTCTCGGTCGTCCGAGTTTCGGCTGTAGCGAATCGAAGCTGTTCTCGAATACCACAATACCACGTTAGCCGAGGTGGTACTGGCGCGATTCTATTCCCACGAAGCCGCGCTTTCGCTGCAGACGGCCCGAAGAGACTTTGTCCCGAAGCCCCGGTCGCGTTAAGTTAGAGGATGAGGCGGACGAGTTCTGAGTGCTTATGCTAGAATTCGACCGCCTCAACGGATGTATCGAGTGGATCGACTTGTCGTTTGTGGAGCGAGAGCGGACTCCCGAGTGGGCGATTCAAGTGGGCATCCGGTGTCATCTCGCCGGTATGTCAACAAGGGATGCCAGTCAGTTTCTCGATGAGTTGGGAGTCAAACGTAGTCACGTCGCGGTTCACAACTGGGTGCACAAGGCCGATCTACAGCCGATGTCGACGGTGAGTGCGGATCAACTTGCGGTTGACGAGAAAGTGATCCGCATCAACGGCGACGACTACTGGCTGTACGGTGCCGTCGATCCTCAAACAAACGAAATCCTGCAGTTCAGGCTGTTTCCAGCGACGACGAAACAGACGACGCGATGGTTTCTGACCGAACTTCATCGACGATATCGGCTAGATGGCGTCGAATTTCTCGTCGATGACGCCGATTATCTAGTGAACGTCCTCGACGAAGACGGGTACCGATTCCAGATGATTTCACACGGGAATCGGAATGCCATCGAACGTGTCTTTTGGGAGATAGAACGACGAACCTCATCGTTCGCAACTAGTTTCAGCCATGTCGAACCGCAGACAGCAGAATCGTGGCTCAAAGCCCTCGCCGTCCGGCACAACTCACGCCAAAGTTAACGCGACCGAAGCCCCAAGATAATACACGAATGACGCTCCCAATTGACCCGAGCCAGATCGACCCCGCAGACATCGGTGAAGAACGGGCAACACTCGAGATGAGCCACGACGATGCCATCGAACACGTCCGCGACGTGTTCACGGACGCCGGCTTCGGCGTCCCCGTCGAGTTCTCCCCGTCCGAGATGCTCAACGAGAAAGTCGACGCGGGTCGGGACCCTTACTACGTACTCGGCGCGTGCAATCCCGAGGTAGCCGACCGCGCGCTGGATGCGACCGACAACAAACTCGGGTCGCTCATGGCCTGTAACGTCGTCGTCTGGGAGAAAGAACCGGACAAGCAGGTCGTCTACCACGTCTCCATCATGCGCATCGCCCGACTGGTCGGGATGGCGCCCGACAACGAGGAGATGGCGGACATCGTCGCCGATACCGGCGAACTCGTCGACGAGGCATTCGCGAACCTCTAACGTAGGGTATCACACGTCCGATGCCGGCCGGGCTGACAACCTCGACGATGCACAGCAACGGTACCGGTTCCTCTCCGTGGAGGAACTGCTCTGAGCACTGTCGTCCGATGGCGACGAGACTGTCGCGGACCTCGGGAGCGGGACCGGGTTCTACGCCGACGACGTCGCACTGGCTGTCGACCATGTGTACGCCGTCGAGTGTCTCTCGTTCCGGTGTGGAAACGAGGCACAGAGCGTCACGTGCCTGCAGTGCTTACCGAGGTGTAGAACGGCCGGCGCGGTTTCGCCTCTTCGAAGTCGACCAGGGCAGCGGATGAGTCCCCGAGCGAAGGAGCCCCTGAGGGGGTTCGATACGGATATCCCCTGTATGCGCCGTCGTCCCTCGAGCACGTCCACTGACGCCGGCGTCCACCTCATCTCGTCGTGCTGGACCTTCGCGGGGCGGGAGCTTACAGTTCGACGTCGCTGACGCTCTCGACGTCGAAGCGAGTCACGTCGGGTTCGCCGGCGAGGAGGTCGGGGAGTGCCGCCTCGAACTCCCCGAAGTGTTCGGTCTCGACGTGTGCGCCGAAGGCCGCCTCGTCCTCGTACTTCTCGACGAACCGGAACAGGTTCGGATCGTCGATATCCGTGTTGACGCGGTAGTCGATGATCCCGTCTTCGGCCCGGGAGTGTTCGGCGAGGTGTTGCATGAGTTCGACCGCTCGGTCGCGGTGGGCCGGATCGATCGGAAACGTCGCGTGGACGACGAGCATTGCGTCACCATCCCCCACTCCCGGACATATATACGCTCGGCACGCGTGCGACGCCGTCGCATCGGGCCCGCGTCCCGTCGACTCCCGCGGGTTGTGGGTCGTAATCGTGCCCGAGTTT
Organism: Haloplanus sp. CK5-1; assembly: GCF_037201915.1. Taxonomy (NCBI): domain Archaea; kingdom Methanobacteriati; phylum Methanobacteriota; class Halobacteria; order Halobacteriales; family Haloferacaceae; genus Haloplanus; species Haloplanus salilacus. Next base: position 2,428,154 of record NZ_CP147505.1, read on the forward strand.
GGGCATCCGGGCAACGTCTCCCGTATGTGGGGCTCGACCGCCAGCGAAAAACACGCTAACCCGTGAGAGGCCTGTCGCCTCGCGTGGGTCGGTCCGTCGACAGTACCATTATGTCGCTCCGGCGAACAGTGCTCCCCGTGGATCGGAACGTCACTCGCCCGAACGCTCACGCCACCGAGGGACGGAGCCACTGAGCCGATGCCACCGAACGCCGTCCAGATGGAATCGAACGAGTCGACGGACCACGAACCCTTCGCGACGCTCCGCAACGGGCGGCGACGCGAGGTCATCGACTATCTCCGCGACCGGCCGGGCCCCGTCGACCTGCGCGACCTGAGCGAACACGTCGCCGCCGTGGAGAACGACTGCGATCCCGCGGACGTGACCTACGACCAGCGAAAGCGGGTCCAGACCGCCCTCTACCAGATGCACCTGCCCAAACTCGCGGATGCCGGCGTCGTGTCCTACGACCGGCGTGCGGGCGAGGTGACACTCGTCGACGGGGCCGAGCGCTGTCTCCCCTACCTCGATGCGGTCGACGAGCGACGACGACGCTGGTGGCGGTGGTACCTGCTCGTCGCTGCCATCCTCGCGGTGCCGATAGCGCTCGCGGCAGCGGGTGTCGGCCCGTTCACGCGGGTCCCCGGGTTGGCCTACGCGACGGTCGCCGTTCTGTCGTGTGCCTTCGTGTCGCTGGTCCAAGTCGCGGTCGAACGCGACTGAGCCGACCGATCACGCCGGCCGGGCGTCAGTCCTTCCCCGCCGTCCCGGGGCCGAACCGGTCGGCGAGGACGCCGACCAGGTCCGTCAGGTGGGCGGTACCCCAGATGGCGACGATGACGCCGCCGAGCGTGTCGAACAGCAGGTCCAGCATCGTGTCGCCGAGCCCGTACTGGACGAGGACGGCCTGGGTTCCCGAGAGCGACGCGACGACCGTCACGCCGAACTCGAGGACTTCCCAGAAGACGCCGAACGCGAGGACGAACAGCAGGATGAACACGAACATGAACCGGTCGGGGAGCGAGACGCCGTCGGAGTGGAGTTCGAAGGCCCGAGCGGTGGCGTACCCCGCCGCGGCGACGATGGTCGAGGACAGCGTGTGGGTCAGGTGGTCCCACCACCAGATGCTCCGGTAGAGGTTGGTCGTCGCCCCGGGAAGCCCGGCGGTGCCAAAGGCGTGGAGGAAGACGGCGACGGTGATCCACAGCGTCAGCGCCGAGTCCATCGGGATGTGGTAGTCGCGTTCGAGCACCGCAGGGAGGTACGTCACGCCCAGTCCGACGGCCGCGTTGACGACGATACCCGGGTTGCCACGCTCGAACCCGACGAACACGAGGCCGACGAGTAGCACCTGCATCAGCCGTGAGAGCTGTCGTTGGCGCCGCTCGTTCAGCCCGAGACGGTCACGGATCCGCATCTCAGTCGCTCCCCCTCCCGGCCGCCTCGGTCGGATACCGCGGCGTCGCATCGGCGAACCGACGGAAGTAGTACTCGAAGCAGACGCCGGCGACGACGCCGGCCACCGTCGCGGCGACGAAGTCCCACATGAGCGCCTCCTCGATGACGTGTTCGGGGCGGCCGTCGAGGAGGACCTGCGTCCCGAGGAGCGTGTCGGAGAGCCACCGTGCCTCGGCCCACAGCCCCGCCGTCGCCACCGTCGTGACGACCACGAACAGCACCGCGAAGGTGTGGGTCATCCGGACGGACGTGAACACGTCGAGTTCCACCGCGACGATGAGCGCGGCGGCCGCGACGGCGACGTAGGTGGTCACGCGGCCGGTGAGCGTCACGCCGCCAACGGTCTGTCCGACGACGAGGAGTCGCACGACTGCGGGGACAGAAGCGAGTGCCAACACCTCCCACGGAACCATCGCGTCGGGACGACGGAAGGCGACCGCCGGGACGGCCGCCAGGGCGACGAGCGTCAGCGTGAAGCCCGCCCAGAGGGGGCGTCCGTCGAGGACCGCTACACCGGCGGCGAGACAGAGGACCCCGACGAACCCCCACCCGAGCACGGCGTTGAGTCGCCGGCGCTCGAACAGGTCGTAGATCCCGCTGTCGGGGTCGACGGTTGGCATGGAACGCCCTTTGCCCGGTGGGGGTGAAAACGCTTCGGCACCCGTCGATCAGTGCGAAATCCCACGAGCCGAAGATACAAAACGCCCTCGCGCCGTAGGTCGTCCCATGCCGGACCAACAGTCGGGACGCCTCCCTGCCGACGAGACGGACGAACAGACGTGGTTGGACGTCGTCGACGACGTCCTCGATACGGCCATCGATCGGGAGGAAGAACTGGAGTGTACGTTCGAGGACGTGACCGTCGACGTCCCGTTGCGGATGGACGCCGACGCCGAGTTCGCCCGGTGGCAGCTGGACGGCACCGTCCGGATCCACGTCGACGGGATGCGTGGCCCGCTCGCCGAGTGGCTCCGCTGGTGGTCAACACAGCTCTCCTGACCGACTCGAGCGAGGTGTTTTGACGCTCGCCCGCCTCCTCGCGGTATGGTCGAGGCGACGTTTCGCGTGTTCGAGACCGACTCGGGGTCGTTCCGCTGGCGACTCCGCCACGCCGACGGGACGGTCGTCGCGTCAAGCGACGGAACGTATCCGACTCGGCAGGCGGCGATGGCCGACGTACAGCGTGTCAAACACGTCGCTGCGGAGGCGGGCGTCGACTCGCTCGGGCCCGACGATCCGGCCTGACCGTCACCAGCCTTCGAACTTGTCGCGGCGGTAGACGTCGATCTCGTGGACCGTCGAGTGGTCCTGCGCGGCCGCGAAGCCGATCGCGTCGGCGATCTCCTCGGGTTCGCTCACCTCGCCCGGTTCGAACCGCTCGGCGAACGGGTCGCCGTCGTCGCCGCCGAACTCCGTTCGCACTTCGGTCGGGTTGACGACGGTGACGCCGACGCCGTCCGGCCCGATCTGTGCCTCGACGCTGTGGGCGAACCCCCGAACCCACCACTTCGTCGCGGCGTACACCGGATTGCCGGGCCGAGGGTACTGCCCCGCGAAACTCCCGACGAAGATCAGGTTGCCCGAGGACTCCGCCAGGTGCGGGAGCGCCGCCCGCGTCGCGTAGAAGACGCCGTCGACGTTCGTGTCCATCATCGCCCGGTAGTCCTCGGTCGAGAGGTCGGCCACGTCGCCACCCCGGCCCAGTCCCGCGTTGTTGACGAGGACGTCGAGGCCGCCCCACTCGTCGACGGCGGCGTCGATCAACGCGTCGACGGCCGCCTCGTCGCGGACGTCCGTCGGGACGACGAGGGTCTCCGCGCCGTACTCCGCGTCGAGGTCGGCCGCGATGGACGCCAGTCGATCCTCGCTTCGTGCGGCGAGGGCGACGCGTGCCCCCTCACTCGCGAACTCGTGGGCTGTCGCCTCGCCGATGCCTGAACTCGCACCCGTGACGACGGTCGCGCTGTCTTCGAGGCTCATGGTCGTGGGAGCCGTCGGCCCGCAGACCCTTTACTCTCCCCATGGCTCGAACCGAGATAGTTGCGTTTAAATATCGCCACTCCTTCGGATGGAATGTGATCGACGCGCGGTGCGTCGACGGGCTCCGATGGTGTAGTCCGGCCAATCATATTGCCCTCTCACGGCAATGACCAGGGTTCGAATCCCTGTCGGAGCATGGCAGCGAGTTTTTCGAGCGAGGAGCGCACGACGGGATTCGAATCAGGGAGCGGCCTCCACGCGACTGTGGTTCGAATCCCTGTCGGAGCATGGCAGCGAGTTTTTCGAGCGAGGAGCGCACGACGGGATTCGAATCAGGGAGCGGCCTCCACGCGACTGTGGTTCGAATCCCTGTCGGAGCATTAGATTTGCGGGCAAATCAGATACCTTGGGCCATACCTCTCTCGTGATCGGTCCCCTAGTGTTCGATTCGCCGAGCTGCTGGCTTGGTTGCGCAAAACGGCCACCCGAAGTCGTGTACGCTCCCATTCGAGAAGCGTCGGTCGAGACTGTAAACCGGGGTTATTCTGAATCCCATCCGATCCCAGAGCGACGTTCAGCTGGGGCCAACGGACTTGACGGAAGCGTTCGGTCAGACTCGAACTCACGGTTCGCTCGGAAGCGGCGATCCCAGATGTGAATTAGGTTGCTTTGGGTGTTCTTGTCTCGCTCCCCGTGGCCGAGATTGGTGCCTCAGTCGCTTGGGGAAGTGTGACGACGAACGTCGATCCGTCAGCCCCCGTCTCGGCGAGTTCGATAGTGCCGCCGTAGCGGTCGAGTAACTGCCCCACCGGATAGAGTCCGAGTCCACGATCCCCTTGTCTCGTCTTCTCGAAGAGCTCGTCCAGTGCGCGGTCGGTGATTCCGGGACCGTTGTCGCTGATAGTCACCGTCACAAGTTCGTCGTCCGTCTCGACTGCCTCGGAGACGAATCACACCCCCCGCGTTCTCCCCAACAGCGACGACGCGAACCGTGGTGGCAGGGAGCTGTACCCCCATCAGGATTCGAACCTGAGGACTCCGCCCCGCGTGACGGTGCGGATGCTTGATCCTGACCCAAGCTCCGGAGACCCGCCACCGGCGTCCGCAACGACGCCACGACGCAATAGCGTTTCCCCGTCCGCGACTGGCGAGGATTCATTGTTCGGGCGCTCTCCGGGGTGGGTATGGACCGAGCGGCCTCGGGAGCGGATCGGCGACGAACCGCACGGAACGACTGCGGGGTGACTGGCTGATGCGCTATCTCGCCCGTACGACCGACGGTCGGCCACTCGCCGGCGACGACGAGGGGTTCGTCCCCCTCGGTGCGGCTCTCCCGGACGCGTCGAGTGTCCGGGACGTCCTCCCACGGGCGACCGAGGGCCTCCCTTCCCTCGACGACGCGACCGCCGAGCGAGTTCCCCGGACCGCGGTCACGCTCGGTCCGGTTCTCGACCGGCCGGGGAAACTGTTCGGTATCGGCCTCAACTACGCCGGCCACGCCGCGGACCTCGCGGAGGAGCCACCGGACGAACCGGCGAGTTTCTTCAAGCCCGCCACGGCCGCGACGGGGCCGGGCGGCCCGATCCGCCTCCCGCCGGCCGAAGAGACGGACCGCGTCACCGCGGAGGCCGAACTCGCCGTCGTGATCGGTCGGACCTGTCGGGACGTGCCCGTCGCCGACGCCGACGAGGTGATCGCGGGCTACACGCCGGTTATCGACGTGACCGCGGAGGACGTCCTCCAGCGGAACCCCCGATATCTCACCCGGGCGAAGAGCTACGACACCTTCCTCGTTTTCGGCCCACATCTCGCCACCCCGATGCCCGGCACGTCCCTCGACGACGTCGAGGTACGGACGGTCCTGAACGGGTCGGTCGTCGCTCGAAACACCGTCGCGAACATGCACTTCTCGCCGCGCGAACTCGTCGCCCGCCACTCCGAGGTGATGACGCTCGAACCCGGCGACGTAATCTCGACGGGGACGCCCGGGGCGGGCCGGATCGAACCGGGCGACCGGGTCCGTGCCGAGGTGGATCGGTTCGGGGCCGTCGCCGCCGACGTGGTTCGGCCGGAGGAGACCGATATGGAGTGACGGCCGTACGGTGTCGAGAACAGACCGAATCGGGAGGCTGTGGCTCGTGGGAAGCGACGTGGCCGCTCACGGTGACGACCACGCGAACGCGAGCGGTGGTGGGGGTGGATTCGACTCCCCGTCCGAGCACCGCTGCGTGCAACCCCCGAGAGACAGAGGAGAGTACACGCTGACCCGATCCGCGGTCGAACCGAGGCGTGCGGGAACGGCAGCGCGGGACCGATATCGGGGTCGTCACGGCGTGCAGCCGGGATCGTCCCGGGTTCCAGCGGACGGAGGAGGTTCCCAGGGAACCACCGGCAGGTCGGCCTCAGTTTTCCGGGGGTTCCACCGGTCCGGGGGCGGATTCGACCGGGATGCGGAGGGTAGTGCGACTGCCCCGGGGATCGTTCTCACCGAGGATCATCTCTCCCCCGAGACTCCTAGTTATCCAGTACACGAGGGGCAGTCCGATTCCGCTGCCGTGATTGAGTGGTGTCTCCTCGCCGCTCGAGATTATCGCTTGCTCTTCGATCGGAATTCCGGGCCCGTCGTCGAGGATTTCGATGTCCACCATCTTCCCCGCGTCGTCGCGTTCCGCGATCTCGGCAGTCACGTCGACCGTCGGCTCGGAGCGGTCGTTGTGAACGACTGCGTTCGTCACGGTTTCGCGGACCGCCTCCGCCAACCGACCGTCGGACTGCACCCAGATGTCGTCGGGCGCGCTGACCGTGATCTCGGCAGTCGGATACGTCTCCTCGAAGTTGGAGGCGAGCTCGGAGAGCAGTTCGGAGATGTTACGGACGTCGTCGGGCTCGCCCGCGCCTTCGACGAGATCGTGAACGGTTCTCACCTTCTCGCTGAGCTCGATCAACGACGCCGCTTGCTGCTCGATGGTCTGTAGCTGTGTCCGGGTTCGTTCGTCGTCGATCCGGGCCTCGAGTATCGACACGTTACCAGTGACGACGTTCATCGTGTTTCTGATATTGTGGCGCAGGACTCGATTGAACACCTCGAGTTGTTGGTTTCGTAATCGTTGTTCGCTCACGTCGGACTGGATCCCCACGAAGTGGGTGATCTCACCAGTCTCGTCACTGATGGGGGCGATCGTCTGGTCGACCTCGTACAACTCCCCGGACTTGCGTTGGTTGATTATGTCGGCCTCCCAGACCTCGCCGGACAGAATCGTCTCCCAGAGTTCCTCGTAGAACGTCTCGTCGTGTTTGCCCGATTGAACGATCGCTGGATTCAGCCCGACGAGTTCCTCGCGGGCGTATCCCGTGTCTTGGGCGTACCTCGGATTCGTGTATTCGATGGTCCCGTTTCGATCCGTTATCACGACCCCGTGGCCCGCCTGTTCGACCGCGTTTCGGAACAACTCCAACTCCTCTTCGTACTCCTTGCGTTCGGTGATATCTTCTTGAAAGCTGACGAAGTGTGTCACCTCTCCGCCGCCGTTCGTGACCGGGGCAATCGTGACGCGGTTCCAGAACGGAGTGCCGTCTTTGCGGTAGTTCCGGAGTTCGACGGTTACCTGTTCGTGTGCGTCGATCGCCTCCCGCATCGCGGCAACTGGCTCGGGACGTGTCTCTTCGCCGTGCAAAAACCGAAGGTTTCGACCGACGACCTCCCGTTCCGAATAGCCAGTAACCTGGGTGAAGCCTTCGTTTGCGTAGATGATCGGATTGTCGTCTCGATGCGGATCGGTGATGACGACACCGATGGGAGTCGTCTCGATCGCGTGTGTCTTCCACTCGAGTTCCTCTTGGTAGTTGACGCGTTCCGTGACGTCGCGGGCGGACAAGATGACCGTCGACCGATCGTCGCCCGACTCCTCGAGCGTCGCTCCGCTCACCTCGAGGTGACGGACGTCACCCGCGTTCGTCTCGCAACGGAGCTCGTCGGTCCGTCCCGTGCCAGTCTCCGTCACTCGCTGCAGAAACGACCGGTAGGTGTCTCGATCCGACCGATGGATCGTCTCCGAGGCCCTGAGGCCGAGGAGTTCGTCACGGGCGTAGCCGAGCAAGTCACCGGCTGCAGGATTGCATTCGACGAACGTGTCCTCGGCGACGTCGACGACGAAGAGCGCGTCGTTTGTCGACTCGAACAGTTGTTGAAACCGACTCTCCATTCGTTCGTATCGTCGCGCGAGCGCGAGAGACTGGTTTCGGCGGGTGAGTAGGTTGTCCACCCGTCGAAACAGGACCTGCCGTCCGACCGGTGCGGAAACGACGTCGTCTACGAGTGAGGGTGCCTCGGCGTCGTCGCGTGCTAGTCGATCGACTGGGGCGGGTGCCGTCTCCCGCTGGATCACGAGCACCGGACAGAATACGGGTTGTGTGTCCGCTTTCCGACGCTCGAGTTCCGAGCGGTACGCCGAAACCAGCCGATCACCGATCAGATAGCAGTCGACTGGCTGCAGCGTCTCGTCGGTGACTATCTCGTATCGTTCGGAGAGCAGCTCTTCGAGAGCATCCCGGTCGCCGGATTCGCTCACTAGCAACTGGATCCGTGCTGTGGGTTCGGGAGTCGGTGCGTCCGTCATGGTCGACTAGGTGTCCGTCACTCGTGGTCGGTTGGCGTCGGTGACCCTCGCATGATGCCGTGAACGCTATCGAAGGGCTCCTCGACCGACAGTCCCGTTCCGCTGGTGATCGTGAATCGGTGGAACCGGTTGTCGAAGTCCCCGAGGCGTTTTTTGAGAACGCCGATAACTCGCACGGTCTCTCCGTCGAGTTCGACGTACGAGAGGCCCACGATGTTGTCGGCAATGTAGCTCGTGTTCGTACTCGTCGCTTCGGAAATACCGGTGAGGCGCTCGATTTCGTCGGTGATGATGACGGCGACCCCTCGGTTTTTGAGCGTGCGCGTCAACGAGTGGAGACGGCGGACGAGTCGCTCCGCGTCGCCTTGTAGCGAGAGTTTGTATCCGGACAGTCCGTCGATGAAGACCGCGTCCGGTTCGGTCTCGTCGACGTCGGTTACGACCTGCTGAGTGAACTCCTCGCCCGACCGAACGAGCGGTTCGACTTCCTGGAACGCCAGCGTTCCGTCGTCGTGGTAGTCCGCGATCGGGATGTCGAGGTTGTCGCTCCGATACGTGAACTGTTCGATAGATTCGTCGAACAGGTAGCCGAGTGCAGTCCCCTCGTCCTCGGCGATTCCGGCGAGCATCTGTGCACCGATCGTCGACTTCCCGACTCCAGTCGGACCAGTAGTAACCGTCACCGATCCTCGTTCGATCCCACCCCCTAGTAACGAGTCGAGGTCGTCGTTCCCCGTCGAGAGGAGTTCGGGATCGAACCCTCGATGGCGCTCGTCCGGTACCAACTGGGGATAGACCTCTATCCCACACTCTCGGATTTCGAGACCGTGTGTTCCGTCCTTCTGACCGAGTCCTCGGTGTTTCGTGACCGCGATCCGTCGCTCGCTCTCGTCGAGGAAGAGATTGATAACGCCGTCGCTGAGCGACTCGAAGTCGTCGTACGCGAGGGACCGGTCACCCCGTCCGTGAGTCGTCCTCGTTGCGACGATCGTTCCGGTTCGATTCCGGAGGAACCGTATGAGCGACTGCAACCGCTTCCGGTACTGGTACTCGTCTCGCTCCACGTACTGTAACTGCGTTATCGGATCGATCAACACACGTTCGGGATCCAGATCCTCGATCACGTCCTTGATATCCTTGGTGAATCGCTCGGATTCCACTGCCGTCGTCTCGACGAGGTCGTACGTGATGTCTTCGGCGAAGAAATCGGTTCCCGGCCCGATGTCGAGGAACGTGACGTCCGTTATATCGATGCCGACGCGGGCGGCGTTCGTGAGAATATCCGATTTGGACTCTTCCCCGTGGATGTAGACGACGGTTTCACCGTTGTCGATTCCCTCTCGAAGGAAGTGCTGACCGAGGAGTGATTTGCCCGTCCCGGCGGTCCCTTGGACGAGATACGCTCGGCCCCGAATGAGGCCACCGTTGAGTAAGGTGTCGAGTTCGGGGATCCCCGAACTGATCAGTTCTACGTCCGAGTGGGCCGTCGTGTTGTCGTCTGGCATTCAGTTCCGAGTCAGGATCCCACGGGATTTCGAGTCCACCACATCAGGAGTCGAAACAACGTGTCAGCGTCTCGTTCATACAACGCCCCCTCTCGATCATACGCGATGTAGGAGAGTGAGTCTCATTAACCGTTTCGCAATATCTACGCGGATCGTCGGGGTGTCCGCGTATCGGCTCCGGGGGTTCGTGTCGCCGCCGACCTGACCCGACTGGCGGTGTGTCGGCAAGGGTAAAGGGTCGCCCGCCCGTACCCCGAAGCGATGAACGCGACGGCCGGGATCGAACTCACGGTCCGGAGCGCGGAGAAGCGGGACGCGGGGCGTGGCATCGCACGGTTGCCGGAGGCCGCCCGCCAGCGACTCGGCGTGTTGAGCGGCGACGCGGTCGTCGTCGAGGGGTCGCGGACGACGGTCGCGAAACTCTGGCCGGCGCGGGCCGGCGTCCCCGACGACGCCATCCTCGTCGACGCGGGGACGCGAACCAACGCGGGCGTCGCCGTCGGCGACACGGTGACGGTGCGCGCGACGAGCGTCGCCGACGCCGACTCGATCACGCTCTCGGCACCAACCGGAGTCGATCCCGCGAACGAGACCGCCCGGCGCGAGCTCCGGCGGGCGCTCGACGGTCGTCCCCTCCGGACCGGAGACCGAGTCCGCGTCGAGAGTCTGGACATCGACCCGTTCGTCGTCGACGGGACGCGTCCCGACGACCCGGTCCGGGTGACCGAGTCGACCGACCTCGAACTGACCGGCAGCCGTGCCGACGACGCGGCAGCCGACGACGATGCGGGCAGGCCGGGTGATCCGCGCGAGGGGACTCCCACCGGCGGGACCGACCTCGATCTCGGGGAACTGCCCCTCGCCGACGACCGCCCGTCACCGGCGACGGGCGTCACCTACGAGGACATCGGCGGCCTCGACGACGAACTCGACTTGGTGCGGGAGATGATCGAACTCCCGTTGTCGGAGCCCGAGCTGTTCGACCGCCTCGGCGTCGACCCGCCAAAAGGCGTCCTCCTACACGGCCCGCCGGGGACGGGCAAGACGCTGATCGCCAAGGCCGTCGCCAACGAGGTCGACGCGACCTTTCTCTCCGTTTCGGGCCCGGAGATCGTCTCGAAGTACAAGGGAGACAGCGAGGAGCGTCTGCGCGCGGTGTTCGAAGAGGCCCGCGAGCACGCGCCGGCCATCGTCTTCTTCGACGAGATCGACTCCGTCGCGCCGACACGCGAGGACAACAGCGGGATGGAGGATCGGATCGTGGGCCAACTCCTCTCGCTGATGGACGGTCTCGAGGCCCGCGGCGAGGTGATCGTCATCGGCGCGACCAACCGGGTCGACGACCTCGACCCCGCGCTCCGCCGTGGCGGCCGGTTCGACCGCGAGATCGAGATCGGGGTCCCCGGCGAGGCGGGGCGGCGAGAGATCCTCGACGTCCACACGAGACGGATGCCGACGACCGACGACGTGGACCTCGACCGCATGGCCGCCCGCACCCACGGCTTCGTCGGGGCCGACCTCGAATCCCTGGTGACCGAGGCGGCGATGTCCGCCCTCCGTCGCGCGCGCCGAGAGAGTCTCCCGACCGACGATATCGCCGTCACGCGCGCCGACTTCGAGTCGGCGATGGCGGCCGTCGACCCCAGTGCCATGCGCGAGTACGTCTCCGAGACGCCGACCGAGGGGTTCGAGTCGGTCGGCGGTCTCGGCGAGACGAAGGCGACGCTCGAACGCGCGGTCACGTGGCCGCTGACGTACGGACCGCTGTTCGACGCGGCCGACGCCGACCCACCCACCGGCATCCTGCTCTACGGCCCGCCGGGGACGGGCAAGACACTCCTCGCCCGCGCCGTCGCCGCCGAGAGCGGCGTCAACTTCGTCCGCGTCCGGGGTCCAGAACTCCTCGACCGCTACGTCGGCGAGAGCGAGAAGGCCGTCCGCGAGGTGTTCGACCGCGCTCGGGGGGCCGCCCCCGCCATCGTCTTCTTCGACGAGATCGACGCCGTCGCCACCGCTCGCGACGACGCCGGCGAGGTGGTCGACCGCGTCGTCTCGCAACTCCTGACCGAGTTCGACGCCGCCGCCGACAACCCCGGTCTGATCGTCCTCGCGGCGACCAACCGGAAGGCAGCCCTCGACCCTGCGCTCCTGCGGACCGGCCGGCTGGAGTCCCACGTCGAGGTTCCGCCACCCGACGAGGCGGCCCGCCGCGCCATCCTCGACGTCCACACCCGCGACAAGCCACTCGCGGGGGACGTCGACCTCGACGATATCGCGGGACGCACCGGCGGCTACTCCGGGGCGGACCTCGCCGGCGTCTGTCGGGAGGCGGCGGTCCGCGCCGTCCGGACGGTGGCCGACGCGTACCCCGGCCCTGCGGCGAACGACCACGCCGACGAGGTGGCACTGACGGCCGCTCACTTCGAGGCAGCACTCGACGCCGTCGGGCCGTCGTTGTCGTGAGCGGTGAGTTGACTCAAGGCCCCGTCCGGCGTACGGGCCGACGATGAGCGACGAACGGTGTCCCGACGACGAGTGGCGGACCGTAGTTCGGAACGTTCCCATCGTCTCCGTCGATCTCGTGGTCCGACACGACGGCGGCGTGGTGCTCGGCCGCCGCGAGAACGCTCCCGCCCGCGGCGAGTGGTTCGTCCCCGGCGGCCGCGTCCGGAAGGACGAACCGCTCGCCGACGCGGTCCACCGGGTCGCCCGCGACGACCAACACGCGCCACTCCGGACCTTCGAACCGCCGTTTCCGGACTTCCACCCGTACGTCGAGGCGTACCTCCGGGACGCGGGGCTGGCGGAGTAGCCCACCGACAGACCGACTTCGGTCCGGTCCCTACCGCCGCCATGTCCCGTTCGCTCCTCGCGATGCGCTGGGAGGACGTACTGTTCGCCCACTGGGCGGTCGATCCGGGCGTCGTTGCGGCGACGCTCCCGGAGGGCCTGACGGTCGACACCGACGACGGCGACGCCTACCTCGGCGTCGTCGGCTTCCGGATGCGGTCGATCCGTCCCCGTGGGTTCCCCGTCGGCCTCTCCTTTCCCGAACTGAACCTCCGGACGTACGTCCGCGCCGACGACGGCCCGGGCGTCTACTTCTACAACCTCGACGCCGCCGACCGGATCGGCGTGGCGGTCGCCCGTGGACTGTTTCGGCTCCCGTACTACCGCGCCGAGATGGACGTCGACGACCGATCCGACGGGACCATCGCGTTCCGCAGTCGGCGCGTCCACTCCGGAGCCCCGTCCGCGCGCTTCGACGCCGACTACCGGCCGCGCGGCGACCCCGAACCGGTCGCCCCGGACTCGCTGGCCGCCTTCCTCACCGAGCGCTACCGGTTCTACACGGCGAGCGACGGCGGGCGACTGTACCGCGGGACCATCGAGCATCCGCCGTGGGACCTCGCCGAGGCGACGCTCTCGGTTCGGGAGAACACGCTCTTCGAGGTCAACGGCTTCGACCACCCCGAGGGCGACTCCCTAGTCCACTACGCGCCCGGCGTCGACGTGACGGCCGGCCCGATTCGGCCGCTCTAGTCCCAGAACGACTGCGTCCGGGCGTACTGGCGCTCCTGGTCGAGGATGTCGCGGTAGAAGTCGGCCTCGTCCTCGCGGAGTTTGGCGATGATGCGGGCGGCGTTGTGCGGGCCGACGCCGCGGGCGGCCATGGCGATCACCGCCTGCTTGCCGTGGCTCTGGACGAGGTTGGCCGACTTGTAGGCGCGTTCGGTGAGTCGCTCTTGCTCCTCGTCTTTCTCCCCCGCTCTCACCGCCTTCACCGCCTCTTCGTCCCACGGATTGAGCGCGGCGACCCGCGTCGACTCACACTCCGGACACCGTGGCTGGTCGGGCACCCGCTTCACCTTCGTCTTTCGCGTCCACTCCGTACAGTGGAGACAGAAGAGGATCACCCGGTCCTCGTGGATGCGCTCTTTCAGCGTCTCGACGACGCTCGCGTCCGCGTTCTCCGGGACGAGCAGTTCCCGGCCGCTGGAGCGCCCGCCCGTGCCGATGGGCGTGTGTTCCCGTGCGGTCACCAACTCGATCTCCCCGGACTGAATCCGGTCTAGCACGTCGGCGGCCTCCTCGACCGCCAGGTCCGTATGGAACACCTCCCGGAGCGCCTCCTCGTAGACGGGGGTGTCCTCCAGTGCGGCGAGTAGGCGGTCGGCCCCGAACCGGCCCGACCCCTGGTATCGCTTGAGTGCGCCGAACTTCGCGGCCACCTGTGCCAGCGTGAACTTCAGCGTCTGTGAGTTCTTCAGCGCGAGTTCGAGCAGTCCCTCGACGTGGGCGGGATCGGTCGTCTCCAGCACCTCCACCACGTCGCTCGGTCCGGCCCGCCCCGGCACCTCGAGTTCGATCCGGTAGGGGTCGACCTCCATCCCGACCGACGACCCGGTGCGCTGGCCGACCAGCGCCGAACACAGGCGTCCGAGCGTCTCGTTCACCTCGTGGCCGAACGGGGCGTTGAGAACGACGCCACGGCCCTGCCCCTCGACCACGAGGCGGTCGGCCGTGGGCGTGGGCGCGCCCGCCTCGACCTGCTTCTCGACGGAATCGAGCGCCTCCGCGAGCGTGTACGCGTCGCTCGGATACCGACCGAGGAACTCGCGGGCGACCGCCGACCGGTCCGCGCCGCCCTCGAACTGCGTGGTCGCGACCTGACGCATCTCACCCACCTCGCCGGCGACCGCCGCTGGAACCGGGATCTCCTGGCCCGTCCACGACGGCACTTCGCCCGCGGGGTCTTCGATGGGTGTCACCTCCACTCTGGTCTCTTCCTCGTCGACCTCGGTGATCCGCCACATCTCGCCGCGCTGGATGAACACCTCACCCGGCGTGGCGAAGTTGAGGACGAACCGCTCGTCGAGGGTGCCGACCGTCGTCCGCGAAGAGAGGTCGTACACCTCGTAGGTCTCCTCGTCGGGGATCATCGACAGGTTGGCGTAGAAGTAGCGCCACGTCCCCCCCGACTTCTCCAAGCGGTCGGCCTCCTCGTCCAGCCACAGCAAGCGGTTCCCCGAGAGTTCGCGCACCACTTCGCGGAAGCGTTCTGCCGAGAGATCACGGAAGGGGTACGCTCGCGTCAGCGTCTCGTAGGCCTCGCGAGCGCCTATCTCGCCGTAGTCCATCACGAGGCCGACGATCTGGTTCGCGGCCACGTCGAGGCTGCCGTCGTGGATCGTCGCGGGTTCGACCTCGCCGGCGACGGCACGGCGGGCGATGGCCAGTGCCTCCAGCGTGTCGTCGGGGTGGCTGGTGAGGACCGTCCCCTCGGAGACCTGGTCGCGGCGGTGGCCCGCGCGCCCGACCCGCTGGAGGAGGCGAGCCACCTCCCGGGGACTGCCGTACTGGACGACGTGGTCGACCCGGCCCACGTCGATGCCGAGTTCCATCGAAGACGTACAGACCAACCCGTCGAGGTCGCCCGTCTTGAACGCCTCCTCGACCTCGATCCGGGCCTCCGTCGAGAGCGACCCGTGGTGGACGCCGATCGGCGCATCGAGTCGCTTGAACCGCGACCCCAGCGCCTCCGCGGTCTGTCGCGTGTTGACGAACACCAGCGTCGACTCGTTGTCGGCGACGATGTCGCGGATCGCCCGGACGTGGCTGGCGACCTCGGCGTCGGTCGCCAGTTCGCCCGCCAGCGCCTCGTCCGCCTCGGTCGGTTCGGGTTCGCGCACCCGGAACTCGACGTTCGTCCCCGCCTCGACTTCGACGAGCGAACACTCCCGACCGCCGGTGAGGAACGCGCCGACCTCCTCGGGCGACCCGACGGTCGCGGACAGGCCGATCCGCTGGAACGGTCCAGCAAGGTCCCGTAGGCGTTCCAGACCGACGGTCAACTGCGCACCCCGCTTCGACGACGCGAGTTCGTGGACCTCGTCGACGACGACGTGGTTCACGTCCGAGAGCGCCGTTCGCAGTTTCTCGCCCGTCAGGGTCGCCTGAAGCGTCTCGGGCGTCGTCACCAGTACGTCCGGTGGGTCGTCGGCCTGCTTGCCCCGCCGGTACTGTGTGGTGTCGCCGTGGCGCACGTCCACCTCGACGTCGAGGTACTCTCCCCACCAGTCCAGGCGGTCGCGCATGTCGCGGTTGAGCGCCCGCAGGGGCGTGATGTAGAGCGCCGAGATGCCGAACCGATCCTCGGCGCGGTGGATCGAATCGAACACCGGCAACATCGCCGTCTCCGTCTTCCCCGTCCCCGTCGGTGCGAGGACGAGTGCGTTCTCGCCGGCCGCGAGCGGCGGGATCGCCCGGCGCTGTGGCTCGGTCGGCGTCGAGAACCCCCGCTCGGAGAGCGCCGATCGAACCCGCTCGCCGAGGTGAGTGAAGGCGTCCATCCCCGACGACTCCGTTTCTGCCATCGACCGCCGTAGTCGCGCGAGCCGATTAAGCGCACCGTTCGCGGGCCGGCTCGGTCTCGACGCTGTGTGGCCCCAAACGTTACCCGGCGGGACACACGTCGCAACTCGTGGCCGTTCCACTCGCCGGTGCGCTCGTCTCCTTCGTCGTCGCCTTGCTCGTCGGTGGATTCGCCATCTACGTCGGGGCCCGTGTCGTCGTAGGCGTCGACGACTACGGCCGCGCCCTCATCACTGCGGTCCTCGGTGCCGTCGGGTGGGCGCTCACGTCGCGATTCCGCTGGTCGGCCCCGTCGTCGCGCTGGTGGTGTGGATCGGTGTCCTGAGGTGGCGCTACCCCGGCGGCTGGGGCACCGCCGCCGCCCTCGGCGTCTTCGCCTGGGTCGCGGCGCTGCTCGTCATGTTCGTCGTGAACGCCACCCTTGACGTCGGCATCGGCGCGTTCGGCGTTCCGGGCGTGTAGACGACCCATCTAGACCCGCCGATACGCCCCGAGTCGCGTTCCGTCCAGCAGATACGCCTCGCCATCCGCAAGCGCGTCGGGCAGGAACGGCGACAGGAAGGACTGCCCCTCCACGTTGACCCACGTCCCGCCCGATCGATCGTTGAACGCCGGAAACACGACGAGTTCCGGATCGTTCCACGCCAGCGCCGCAGGGTCGACGCCGAGGTGGTCGGCGAAGGGGTCGACCCCGAGACGACCCCGGAGCCACACCTTCTCCGTCCGACCGCCGCCCACCTCGTCTTTGAGCCTGATCTGTGGGTGCTCGTGCCCGACACAGACCGTCTCCGCGCCGAGCACCGACCGGTCGGGCCAGGTGTGGCCGTGGACGAAGCCCACGTCGCCCCGGCGAAGTCCGCCGGCGTCGGCCACCTCGATCCGGTCGCCGTAGGCGTCCGCGACGCCGCCGTCGTGGTTGCCGGGGACGAGTGTCAGGGGGAGTTCCCGACCATCGAGGGCGTCGACTAGGGCGACCACTTCGTCGTCCTCCCCGTCCACGGGGTCGCCGATCCGGTGGAGCAGGTCGCCGAGGACGACAACCCGATCCGGGTCGACGCGGTCACACAGCGCCAGCAGTCGGGCGCGGCGACCGTCGTCGTCGCTCCGGAGTTCGACCCCGCGCTCGTACCGGAGCCCCGCCTCGATGCCCGCGTGGTAGTCGGCGACGACGAGCGCGCGCTCGCCGCCACAGTCGGCCACCGCGGCCGGCGCGTCCGGCACCGGTTCCACGAGCGCCATCAGATGGCCTTCAACAGATCCTCCGTGGGTTCGTAGCACCGACCGCTCATGAGGGCGTCCTCGATGGCGTCCCCGACCGCACCGGGGTCGGCCCCGTACTCGTCGACGACGGCCGCGACGACCGCCTCGCGGTCCGCTCCGTCGCCGTCGTCGAGTTCCTCCATCACCTCGACGGCCGCCGTCTCGAGGTTCACGTCGTCGGGCACACCCCCGTCGTCGGTGTCGGTGTCCGTGTCGGTTTCGACGTCCGACGCCGACGTGTCGGCGTCCGCCGTCTGCGTCGACTCGGTTGCCGTTCCGTCGGCGGCGTCGCTCGCCTCCTCTCCGGCCTCGGCGTCGAGGTCCTCCGGTCCCGGAACGTCGATGCCGGCCTCGCCCGGGTCGTCGACCTCCGCGCCGCTCTCGAA
Organism: Haloplanus sp. CK5-1; assembly: GCF_037201915.1. Classification (NCBI taxonomy): domain Archaea; kingdom Methanobacteriati; phylum Methanobacteriota; class Halobacteria; order Halobacteriales; family Haloferacaceae; genus Haloplanus; species Haloplanus salilacus. The sequence goes on from NZ_CP147505.1 coordinate 2,445,734, forward strand.
CCCCACCTCGAACTCCTCTTCGACCTCGCGACGCTCCTCCTCGTCGAGTTCGTAGAGGTCGTCGTCGTCGAAGTCGCCCAGGTCGTCGCTGTCGACCGGTTCGTCGACAGGCGCGGCGTCGACGTCGGTCTCCGGGGTGGTCGACCCGCCGGACGTGGTCCGCTCGTCGGCGCCCGCGTCGGCAACGGCTTCGGTCGCGTCCGTCGTGTCCGCTCCCTCCGCCGGCGTCGATCCGTCGCCCTCCGCGTCGGCAACGGCTTCGGTCGCATCCTCGCCGCCCTCCGCGTCGGCGGTGGCCGGCGACGGATCCGCCGTCGTCCCGTCGTCCTCACCCACCGCCTCGTCGGTCACGGCATCCGGCATCGGTCCGAGCGATTCCGTACCGGCCTCGCCGGGCGCGACGTCAAGGGACCGAACGGCGTCCCGGTCGCCGGCGACCACCGCCAGTGCGTCGAGTGCCACCTCCCGGACCGCGTCGAGGTACGCCGTCGTCGTGCCGTAGCGGTCGAGTGCGACGGGGATACCCGACGCGAGCGACTCGTCGTAGCCACGGTCCGCGAGCGCCGCTTCGAGAGCCTCGCCCGAGGCGTCCAGCGACTTCGCCTCGGCCATGGCCGCCACCCGACGGAGGGTCGCCTCGGCGGCCGACACCGTCCACCGGTCCCGGGTATCGCCGTCGACGACCGAGACGCTCTCCGGCCGGACCGACGTGTAGATCCGGTCGCCGTCGTCGGGTTCGAAGGTTCGGGCCTTGCCCGTGAGCGCGACGAAGGCCGGCGGATCGGTCCGCTCGAAGAAGGCCGCTGCGTCGGGTTGGTACTGCCCGGCGTAGGAGACGAACGCGCCCGTGGGGTCGACCACCCGCGCCCGGAGGACGTCCTCGTTGACCGACTCCACCTCGGTGAGGACGCCGACGGCGAACAGTCGATTCACGCGCGCGCCAGTGGGGGTGACGACGTACTTCGGGGCACGTTCCTCGTCGCTCTCGGCGTAGGAGACGGTGGCGTCGTCGAACTCCGTCGCGAAGAGGCGGTGAGCCACCTCGCGGAGGCCGGGTCCCGAGTCGCCCTCGTCGTCGCCGTTCGCGCTCATCGTCCCACCTCCGCGAGCAGTTCCCGTGCACGCGCGGCCGGATCGGCGGTACGCTCCTCGAACGTCTCGGCGTCGAGGTTGGCACCGTACTCGTCGACCGACAGCGACCCACGGACGCGGAACTCGCGGCCGACGATCCGGTCCCGGATGGTGTCGGCCACCACCTCGCGGTCCATCGCGTCCCGGGCCGCGGCCTTCGCGTCCTCGAGGTCACCGTCGTACACCGTGGTAGTGAGCTCCGAGTCGAGCACGACCGTCACGGTTCCGGTGCCGTCGTCGAGGATGGCCTTCACCCGCAGGTCGTCCTCGCCGTCGACCTCGCCGTGGGCACGACACTGACCGTTCTGGACGACCCGGCCACACTCCGGACACCGCTCGATCAGGCCGGAGCCGTCACGCACCTCGATGACGTTGCCGACGAGTTCCACGTCGAACAGGCCACCGCCGCCGACGGCCTCGCCGACGCCCAGTCGCGGCGCGGACGCCGGGGCCTCGACCTCGCGGTCGAGTCGCTCCACCGTCGAGAACTCCGTGACGTTCACCTGCGGGACGCCCCGGTACTCGCGAACGTACACGTCCGAGAGCCGAACCGACGCGCCGGCTTCGAGGTCGGGATGGGGATCCCAGTCGGTGACCGGGAGACGGGCACTCCCGTCCGCGACGACGCCCGAGAGTATCTCTGCCTCCCCGTCCCGCCCGTCGATGGTTCGCCGTTCGATCTCCTGAACCCGCACCTCGACCGTCCGGCCGCGGTCGCCGGGTTCGAGGTCGATCAGGTCGCGTTCGCCGCCGACCTCGTAGGGCGTCTCGACCGGGTCGGCCGTCGCGACGGTCGTGTTCGTCCCCAGATTGAGTTCGGCGTCGCCCTCCCACTCGCGGACGTTCGCGTTGCCGACGGTGATCGAGTCGCCGGGCTCGAACTCGACCGGTTCCCACGCGGTGTAGGAGACCCGGCCGCTCCCGTCGGCGAACTCGCCTTCGCGGATGACCTGATCTTCACCCTGGTAGCGAATCGACCGCATCCCCTTCGTCAGGACGCGGACGGTCACCGTCACCGAGCCGTCGTCGGGCGTCACGTCGGCGACGGACTTCGCCGTCGGCGTCGCAGACGACCGGTCGTCGCCGCCGTGGTTCCGGCGAATGCTCGCCTTGGCTTCTTCGACGGGCACGTTGTAGTCGAGCAGGCTCTCCAGATCCTCTTTGACCTCCGCTTTGTCGACGCCGAGGTCGGAGGCGAGGTCCTCGGCATGATCGTCGAGTTGCATCGGGTGAGTGTTTCGCCGCGCGCTCATAAAAAGCGTCGCCCGGGTCGGGTCGAACGGCGACCGCACCCGCCGGGTCGTGGCCGACGCGGTGGATCGGCCTGGAGGCACCGAAAGCGACTTCTCCTCGGCTCCGAAGGGCACGGCATGGAAGTCGTCGTCAACGCGGCGACGAGCGTCGACGGAAAGCTCTCGACCCGGGAGCGACGCCAGGTCCGCATCTCCGGCGACGCCGACTTCGACCGCGTGGATCGCTTGCGTGCGGCCGCCGACGCGGTCCTCGTCGGCGTCGGGACCGTCCTCGCGGACGATCCACACCTCGGCATCAAATCGGAGGAACGACGGGTCGAACGCCTGCGAAACGGGCGGTCGGCCAACCCCGCACGCGTCGTCGCCGACTCGCGTGCGCGGACGCCGCCCGACGCGACGGTCCTCGACGACGACGCCGACACCTACCTGCTCGTCTCGAGGGCCGCGCCCACGGAGCGCCTCGACCGACTCCGGGAGGGGGGCGTGACGGTGATCGAAGCCGGCGTGGACCGGGTCGACCTGTCCGCGGCCGTCGAGACGCTCGACGCCCAGGGGGTCGACCGACTGCTCGCCGAGGGCGGGGGCGAACTCATCTTCTCGCTTTTCGAGGCGGGGTTGGTCGACGAACTCAGCGTCTTCGTCGGATCGATCCTCGTGGGAGGCCGCGACGCCCCGACACTCGCCGACGGAGAGGGGTTCGTCGACGACTTCCCAACGCTGACCCTCGTCGGTGTCGACCGCCTCGACGACGGCGTCGTCCTCCGATACCGAGTCCCCTCGGAGTGACGGTCGTGTGCTGCGTCGACAGGACGACCAACCGTTAAGGGGATCGGGGGGCTACAGGGAGTATGAGCAGATCGACCGCGGATCAGACCGAACCCATCCACGTCGAAGACGAAGCCCACCTCGACGAACTCGTCGCGGACAACGCCGTCGTCCTCGTCGACTACTACGCCGACTGGTGTGGCCCCTGCAAGATGCTCGAACCGACCGTCGAGGAGATAGCCGAAGAGACGGACGCAGTCGTGCTGAAGGTGGATATCGACGCGCTGCAGGAACTCGCACAGGACCGTGGCATCCGGAGCGTCCCGACACTCGAGTTCTACGCCGGCGGCGAACAGGCCGAGCGTCTCGTCGGCGTCCAAGACAAGGCCGACCTGATCGCGGTCATCGACGACCTCTCCTGAACGGCGACGCGATCCGGGCGACCACCCGGACCAGTCCGTGGTCGTCGGCCGAGAGTATATACCCCCGGGGATGCTATCCCGGCGTATGATTTCACTCGACGAGGCCGTCACCGCGCGCCTCGAATCCCACGGCGAGCGCTTCGAGGTACTGATCGACCCCGACGCGGCACTCGCCATCAAACGCGACGAGTTCGAGGGGGACCTCGAGGACGTGATCGCCGCGGAGGACGTCTTCGAGGACGCCTCCCGCGGTGACCGCCCGGCGGAGTCGGACCTAGAGGAGGTGTTCGGAACGACCGAACCGCTGGAGGTCATCCCCGAAGTCGTCCGCCGCGGCGAGATACAGATCACCGCCGACCAGCGCCGCGAGATGCAAGAACAGAAGCGCAAGGCGCTGATCAACCGAATCGCTCGCAACGCCGTCAACCCGCAGATGGACGACGCCCCACACCCCCCGGAGCGGATCGAGCGAGCGCTGGAGGAAGCGGGGTTCCAGGTCGACCCGATGGAGCGCGTCGAGACACAGGTCGACGACGCACTCGACGCCCTCCGCCCGGTCATTCCAATCCGCTTTGCCGAGGTGACCGTCGCGGTGCAGGTGCCCGCCGACCACGCCGGGAGCGCACAGGCGAAGATCCGGCAGTTCGCCGACCTCGACAGCGAGGAGTGGCAGGCCGACGGCTCGTGGATCGGCGTGCTCACCTTCCCGGCGGGGATGCAAAACGACTTCTACGATCTGGTGAACGAAGTGACGAGCGGCGAGGCCGAGACCCGCATCGTCAAGGACGAAGACGACCTCAACGTCAGGTAGCACTACCGGCTGTAACTGTTTCGAGGGAGCCACACCCCCGGAGTGGCGACTCTCCGTGTCGACTTACAGCCGGCAGTACGACTATCCCCGCCGGAAGCCGAGCATGAATCCGCCGGTGAAGCCGACGGAGACGGACAGCGTCGAGAGGATGGTCGACACCCACCCCGGCGGGCCGTTCGCAGCGCCCTCGCCCGTCTTCAGGATTCCGGCCGACAGCGCCGCCCAGTCGACGGTCAGGATCCCCCGCGACTCCAAGAACTTGAACAGCGCGAGTTCGAGGCCGACGATGATCGCGATGACCTTGGCCAGTTTCTTGGCCGCGAAGCCGATGATCCCCCCGATCACGGCACCGCCCCCGAACTCGAGCCCCAGTTGTTGGGGATCTATCCCCAGTTGTAACGCGTAGAGTAGGCCCTCCATACGGGCCAGTGGGTCGGTAGTGGTTAAGTCGTTTGTGGCGTCGTGGTGCGTGTATCACCGGAAGAGCGGGCACGTCGCTTCAGGGACCCGTCACTCCTCGTCGCCCCGTCTCAGCCACCTGTAGCGGGTGTACGCCCCGGTCGCGAGGGCGGCGAGTCCACTCACCGCCCCGAATCCGGGTGCGGAGTCCCGAGTCGCACTCCGATTTTCGTCGTCCGCTGGCTCCGTCGAGACGGGTGACCGCTCGGTGGTCGTCGGAGACTCGGTCTCCCCGGTAGAGCCAGCGGATCCAGCCCCCTCGAATCGGATGGTTCGCTCGTGATCCGGCGTCGCGACGGTGAGGTCGGTGTGACCGCCGTTCAGCAACCGCTCCCCCGAGAGGCCGACGTGTGCTGCGCCGTCGAAGTACGTCGTCGCCGACTCCGCCTCGATGGCCTCCGAATCGACGTACTCGGGGGTCGACGACACGTCTTCGAACAGGTACAGTAATGCGATACCGTATCCTTGGATCGGAACCCTCGTTTCGAGCGTCGTGTCACCCACACGTACTTCGACCGGTTTCGCAGTCGTCACGCCGCCGGTGTTGTGAAGCTGTATCACGATCCCGGGAGCGCCGTCGTGTTCCGCTCGGAACTCCTCCAACGCCTCACTCGGAACGACGATCCGGCCGTCGTCGTCGGTCCGACCGACGACACGTGCGTCCCCGTCGGGTGGCATCCGAGGTTCGATCCGTTCGTCCGGGAACCAGAACTCGTCCACAGTCGAGAGTCCGGCCGCGGAGAGTCGGCCGCCGCTCACCCGGAACGACGCCGGACGCGGGCCGAGTGCGTCGTGGTGGTTGAGTGTCCGGTGGCGGATCCGTTCGTCGACGCTGTGGCCCGACTCCGGATCCGTCGCGACGGTCGGGGCGGTGAGGATGCGGTCCGCGAACGCATCGGCGGACCACCGTTCGGTTCCGTCGCGGATGTCCAGCGCCGTCAGTTCCGCGCCGCCGATGAAGACGGTCGTCCCGGCTGCGGTCGGATTCACCAGGTTCAGCTGTTCGTGCGTCCACTCCGGGTCCGGGTCGAGGAGTGCGGGTGTCATCGGCGTCACCCGAAACCGGGCAGTCGGGAGGTCATCGGCGTCGTCGGCCATTTCTGGTCGGGAGCCGACCACCACGTACGGATGACGCGCCGCCGTGGGACGGCCGACGACGAACGCGGAGTTCAGGTAGCCGAGTTCGCCGATGCCGTCGAACGGCCAAAAATTCGTTCCGTCCCCGTCCGGGACGAACCGGTCCAGCGGGCCGTCGCGAGCGGAGAGCAGCGTCTCTCCGTATACGGACAGTTTACCCTGGCTGGGGCCGGTATTACCGTCTCTCAGTAAGCCCCCGCCCCCGCCCCAGACAGCCTCGCCGGTGTCCGGATCCACTCCGCTGACAGTGTACGCCCCCCGCACGTAGACGGTCCCGTTGAGCGCGACGGGGCCGTACCGCGGGATGCGGAGTTCGAGCCCCTCGGTCGAAATTTGCTCCCAACGCTGGTCGCCGGTCTCGGCGTCGTAGGCCGACATCGTGCCACCCTCGAACCCGGCTCCTCCGAGTACGAATACGGACCCGTCGTACACCAGCGGTGCCCGGCACGGGAGCGCGAGCACCGCGCTGCGGGTCCGCCACGTTCGCTCACCGGTTTCGGCATCGATCGCGTACAGGTTCCCGTGTCCCCTGGGTCGACGAGTGATCTCCAAGGGTGTGGCACCGACATGGTTGTGGACGTAGACGGTGCCATCGTGGATCGTCGGTGGACTGATCGCCTCGAGGTCGGTCTCGAACGCCCACTCCTGTTCCCCCGTCGTGGCGTCGACGGCGTACAGTCGCTCCCGACCGTTGAGGTAGACGGTGCCGTTCCAAACCAGTGGCGGTCCCGTCGCGTTTGGAGGATCGACCGGGAACTCGAAGCCCCACCGCCGCTCCCCCGTCGCCGCGGCGAAGGCGACCAGTTCGCCGGCCTCGGAGACGGCGTAGACGGTCGCCTCCGTCGCGTCGTCCCCCGAGACACGCCCTGAGACGGCGATCCCCCCCAGTGTCGCACCGATCGACGACAGCACCTGTCGTCGCTCCAGCCCCACCCTCATAGCAGACGGAAAGTATCACTCGTACAAATAGTTGTGCTCCTCCTTCCCGACGCCTTCGGGGACGCCGAATCCACGAGACGGCGACCGGTCACGTACCGGTCGACGGCCTACCGTCCGACCGCGCCGTCGAGGAAGGTGACCTGGTGAGCGGCGGCCGTCTCGAACGCGTCGCCGAGGGGGTCGACGTGGCCGACCGGCAGTCGGACCAACGTCGACCCGTCGATCCGGTCGGCGGCGGTGGCGGCCGTCTCCGAGGCGACGAGGTCGTCCGCGCCGGCCGCGACCACCAGCGTCGGGCAGTTGACGTCGTCTAGGGTCGTGATCGGTCGGTACCGAAACAGCGCGAGGAGGCCCCGCGCCGGCGTCGCGTTCGCCCAATCGCTCCCCCGTGGAACCAGATCGAGATACGCCTCGCCGGTGCGCGACCGCGGCAGGAGGCCGAACTCCCTCGGCCCGCCGACGACCGGCACGGTCGTCGACCGACCGAGCGGGGCCAGCAGCCGGTCGCGCCCGCCCGCCCGCAGCGCACGGGTCAGATAGCCGAGCGAGCGCCGCCGGGCGAACGCCCGCCCGTCGAGTAGCGGCGCGACGGCCACCACTGCGCTCACGCGGCGCGAGGCCGCGGCCGTCGCGAGGGCGTGACCACCGCCGAGGCCGTGCCCCCACAGGACGACCCGGCGTCGCTCGCCGTCGAGGCGGCGAACCCGGTCGACCGCCGCATCCAGATCGGCCGCCTGCGCGGGTGGGTCGATGGCTGCGGGGCGCGTGCCGTCGCTCCCGCCGAACCCGCGGTAGTCGAGTGCGAGAGCGGCGTAGCCGGCGCGGGCGAACCGCTCGGCGTACCGCGTGTATCCGAACGTCGCCTCGGCCGCGAGGTCGGGTGCCAACACGACCACCGGCGGCGTCGCCGGGCGATCCGGTCGGTAGAGGTGTCCCCGACACCGCGTCCCTTCGCTCTCGAACGAAAGCGTCGTCGTCGCGAAGTCGAACCGGCCCGACCGCCTCCGGGTCGCGCTCGTGGTCGCCATCTCAGTCGTCGCTCGGATCTTCGTCCAGCGTCTCCAGTACCTTGGTCGAGAACTCGGTCTCGGAGAGGCGGTACTCGAGCAGTCCCTCGAACCACTCGGCTTTCGCGTACCAAGTGTTCATCACCTCGTCCTCGAACCGGAGGACGGTCGCCTCGACGCGCGTCGGCTCCCACTCCCCCTCGCGCGCCAGGTCGAGCAGGCCGTTCAGCGCCGTCCCCATCTCCATGTGGTCGACCTCGTCGCCCGGCAGGGAGGTGATGTAGGAGAGTTCGACGGGATCGACCCCCTTCACGTCGTGGATGTCGATGCCGAAGTTTCGCAGTTCGGTCTCCAGTTCGGATTCGTCCATGGGCGCCGTTTGGTCTCGGCGATCAAAACCCTTGCCGGACGGTCGCGAGGTCCTGCGAGAAAAGCGGGGCGGGCGGGCGGCCGGTCAGTCCGCGCCGGGTTTCGGACCGAGGCCGCCTCGGTCGATCATCGGGATCGACGTCTTCGACTCCGTCTCGGTCGTCGGTTCGGGCTGGTCCCGTCGGCCGTCGGTCGTCGGGCCGGTTCCCGACTGGGGCTGCAGCGGGATGACGGGATCGATGGTGGTCGTGGTGCGGTTCTTCCGGGTCGTGCGTCGGGACGTGCTCATTGGGTGTGTCGTATGCTGGATCGGTTGGTGGACTGCACTGCGTCATCGAACCACGATCAGCATACGAGTACGACGCGTTGCATCGTGACTGGATCATAGCGTCCATCCGTAATAAACCTTCATGATTGTTGATGTCGTCTACTGCGCTAGGTGACACCACACCACGTGCCGGCTGTCGGTATCTTGAATTGCTTCGGTCACGACTCCCCCATCCACGCGTGACAGTACTGGATCTCCTCGCCCCGGCAGGGGGTGGAGCGTCGTCGCCGACACCGTTGGCCGTCGCCGGCGTCGACGTCGACATCCTCGTCGTGTTCGGTATCGTCCTGTTGACGCTCGTGCTGTTCGTGACGGAGTACCTGCCGGTCGACGTGACGGCCATCCTCGTCATGGTGCTCCTGATGGTGTTCGGGAGCGACGGTGTGGTGAACTTCACCCACATCTCCACCGCCGAGGGCGTCTCCGGCTTCTCGAACCCGGCGACGCTCACCGTCCTGGCGATGCTCATCCTCAGTTCCGGCATCAGTCGGACGGGGCTCGTCCAGATCGTCGGCCGACGGATGGCCGAGTTCGCGGGCACCAGCCGCGACCGACAACTGCTCGCGACCCTCGGTGTCGCCGGGCCCGCCTCGGGCTTCATCAACAACACGCCGGTCGTCGCCATCCTCGTCCCCATCGTCACGGACCTCGCCCACGCGGGGAAGACGTCACCCTCGAAACTGCTGATCCCGCTCTCTTATGCCTCCATGCTCGGTGGCATGCTCACGCTCATCGGCACGTCGACGAACATCCTCGCGAGCGACGTCTCCGACCGTCTGCTGGGTCACCCGTTCTCGATGTTCGAGTTCACACAACTCGGCGTGGTCGTCCTCCTCGTCGGCAGTCTCTATCTGATGACTGTCGGCCACCGCCTCCTGCCGGAACGTGTCCCCGTCGAGGAGGACTACCTCCGGGAGTACGACATCGAGGAGTACCTGACCGAGATGGTCGTCGGCGAGGGGTCGCCGCTGGCCGGCCGGACGGTCGAGACGGCCGTCGCCGACGCCGAGTTCGACGCCGACATCCTGCAGGTGGTCCGCGACGACGAGGTGTACGTCGAACCCCAGGGGGGGATGACGCTCCGGCGTGGCGACCTGCTCCGCCTCCGCGCCGACCGCGAGGCCATCCGGAGCCTCGCCAACCGGGAGACGGCCACACTCACCGGCGAGACGCCGCTGTCGGCAGCGGACCTGGACCCCGACGACGGGAAGCAGACGCTCGTCGAAGTGGTCATCCCCCGGGGGTCACACCTCGCCGGGGAGTCGCTCGCGAGTTCGACGTTCCGCCAGCGCTACGACGCGAACGTCCTCGCCTTCCGCAGCCGAGGGGAGACGGTCCGTGACCACATGGACCGTCGGCGGATCCGCGTCGGCGACACCCTCCTCGTGCAGGCGGCCCCCGACAGCATCGACCGCCTCAGCGACAACGACGACTTCATCGTCGCCCACGAACCGACGGATCCCGACTACCGGACGGAGAAGATTCCCCACGCCGTCGCGATCATGGCCGGCGTCGTCGGCGTCGTCGCCGTCCCGTGGGGGACGCTCGGATCGACGCTCGCCGGCGCGACGGGCGTCGGCGCGCTCGCGGGCCTGTCGGCGCTCTCCCTGCCGATCCTCACGACGGCGCTCGCCGGCGTCGTCGCCATGGTCGCCGCGGGCGTCATCAAGCCCGCGGAACTGTACGACGCCGTCGAGTGGGACGTGATCTTCCTGCTCGCCGGGGTGATCCCCCTCGGCATCGCGCTCGAACAGACCGGCGGGGCCGACCTCCTCGGGGGCCTCGTCGCCGCGACCGGCGGCTACCTCCCCGTCCTCGGCGTGCTGTGGGTGTTCTACCTCGCCACCGGGATCATCACCGGCGTCATCTCCAACAACGCGAGCGTCGTGTTGATGCTCCCCATCGCCGTCGAAACGGCGGCCGGCATCGGGGCCAACCCCTTCGCGTTCGTCCTCGCGGTGACCTTCGCGGCCTCCACCTCGTTTCTCACCCCCGTGGGCTACCAGACCAACCTCTTCGTCTACGGACCCGGCGGCTACCGCTTCGCCGACTACTTCCGGGTCGGCGCCCCCCTCCAACTCCTCCTCTCTGTCGTCACCGTCCTCGGCATCGCCTTCTTCTGGGGCGTTCGGGCGTAGACCGGCACGGCGTTTTTCGTCACTCGGGCCGTTCGCTCGCGCGTAGAGTTCACCGTCGTCCAGGGCGACATCGCCACACAGGGGGCGGACGCACTGGTCAACGCCGCGGGGACCAGCCTCCGCATGGGGAGTGGCGTCGCCGGTGCGCTCCGACGCGAGGCGAAGGGACCGATCGACGACGAGGCCGTCTCGAAGGAGCCGGTCGACCTCGGTGCGGTCGTCGTCACCGACGCCTACGACCTCGACGCCGACCACGTGATCCACGCGGCCGCGATGCCACACTACGGCGACGGCCGTGCGACCGAAGACAGCGTCCGCGCGGCGACACGGAACGCCCTCGCTCGCGGCGACGACCTCGGCTGTGCGTCGCTCGTCGTCCCCGTTCTGGGAACGGGTGCGGCCGGCTTCCCCTTCGAGGACGGCGCACGGATCGTCTGCGAGGCGGTCCACGGCCACGATCCGACGGCGCTGACCGACGTGTGCGTGATCGCCCACTCGACCGCCGAGTACGAGACGCTCGCCCGCGTCGCCGACGACGTGCGTTCGGGCTGAGTCACCGCACCGCGTCGGCGGCCGCGACCAGTTCCTCGACCCGGTCGACCGAGACGGCGTTCCCGGCCTCGCCGCCGCGTTCGAGCGCGCTCCCCACGATCACGCCGTCCGCGACCGAGAGCGCGTCGCCGACGGTGTCGGCTGTCACGCCACTCCCGACGAACACCGGGAGGTCGCGTCCGGTCCCGTCGCGTCGCTCCGTGACCGCCCGGACCGTCCCGAGATCGGTCGTGTGCCCCGTTCCGTCACCCGTCACGACGACGCCGTCGGCGAGGCCGCGGTCGGCTGCCTCGCCGGTCAGCGCCGGCACGTCGCTCGCGTCGGCCCCGAGCGGTGCCGAGTGTTTGACATCCAAGTCGGCGAGCAGGGCCACGTCGGTATCGACGCGCTCGCGCAGTCGGGTCGTCTCGTGGGCCCGCCCTTCGAGGACGCCCTGGTCCGCGACCCGCGCCCCGACGTGGACGTTGACGCGGACGAACGACGCGTCCGTGGCGGCCGCCACGGCGACCGCTCCCGGCCCGTCGTTCCGGAGGACGTTCACGCCGACCGGCCGGTCGGTCACCTCCCGGACGGTGCCGACGAGGGCGGTGAGGTCCGCGACGACGTGTCGCGGGACCGAGTCGGGGTAGAAGGGTGCGTCGCCGAAGTTCTCGACCAGTAAGGCGTCGACGCCGCCGGCGTCGAGACGCTCGGCGTCACGCCGGACCGCGTCGCGGATCGCCTCGCGGCCCCCGTCGGCGTCGTAGCGGGGCGCGCCCGGCAGGGGCGGCAGGTGGACCATCCCGACGACCGGGCGCTCGGCTCCGAAGACGGCTGTCGTGTCCATGGTGGGAGTGGCGTCCGGTGGACGGTTAAACGCTCCCCGGCAGGCAGTCCCGATCCCTGCCGTGTCCTCACTCCTCGCACAGTCCCGCGGGATCGGCGTCGAGGATCCCCCACTCGTGGCCCGGGAGGAGTCGGTCCGCGCGTTCGAGGACTTCGGTCGCGCTCGTCCACCACTCGAAGTCGTTCATCGCCAGTCCGCGAACGAGTCCGTCGCCGTCGCCGTCGGGCGCGTTCTCGAACGTCGGCACCGCGTCGACGGCGACGACGGTCGTCTCCCCACCCGTCTCGACCGCCACCGACTGGTGGCCGACGGTGTGGCCCGGCGTCGGGAACGCCGTGACGCCCGGACAGATCTCGGTCTCCCCCTCGATGGGCGTCACGTCGACTGTCAGCCACGGCGGCGTCCGCCCCAGCGACTTGGCGTCGTACCGCTCGGCGTGCATCGGATAGGGTGCGATGGCGTACTCCAGTTCCCGGCGTCCGACGTAGACGTCGGTGTCCGCGTCGAAGCGATCCAGGTTGTAACAGTGGTCCCAGTCGAGGTGGCTGAGGACGACGGCGTCGACGTCGCCCGCGTCGTACCCCTCGGCCGCGAGGACGGCGTCGAGGGACTGTCCCGGTTCGCGGTGACAGTCGTAGGACGGGTGGTAGTCGGCCATCAGGTCCAGGGGACCAAAGCCCGTGTCGATCAGCACCGTCTCCTCGGCCTCGACGAGGAAGACCGTCGACGGCGCTTCGACGACCCCGGCGCGACCCGCGACCAGTACGCTCGCGTCCACGACGAACGAACCACAACAGCGTGGCGTGACCGTCGGCGTCATGTGTGTCGGTCGCCCGGCGGACGGATAAACGTGCGCGACGCTCGAACTGTTGTTACGAATAGGGTGAAAAGCGACGACACCTTCCCTCGCCGGCCCGAAGACGTGGTATGGAGTACGATATCGCCTCGGACGAATCCGTGAGTACGGCCGTGGTCCGCGCCGTCAGCGCGGCCCGCGGCCGCGAGCAGTGTACCCTCCCCCCGCTCTCCGACGTCCTCGATCCGGACGCGCTGAACGCCCTGTTCGCCGACAGAGCGGACGGTACGGGCAGGGCTGGCGGACACCTCGATTTCGTCTACGCCGCCTGCCGCGTGACGGTCGACAACGGCGAGTACCTCACCCTCGATCCGATCGGGGCCGCCTTCGACCCCGACCGGGTCAGCGGCTAATCACTGCTTGGGGTCGCGGGCGGTCACCAGCCCCTGTGACATGAGCCGTCGAGCGACCACGACCAGCCCGTTCCCGAACCCCTCGCCGAAGATGGCCTGTTCCACTTTCGTCTCCGGCATGATCGAACTGACGAGGATCGCCGACCGGTCGACGAGGAGGAGGCGACCGATCGCCGTCTCGTCGCCGTCGGTGCCCCGGAGCCAATCCAGTCCCGAGAGGAACGTCGTGGCGCGGGGCACGGCCTCGTGGATCCGCTCTTCGATGGACTCGGTCAGCGCACCGATGACCAGTTCGACTCCGGTGTCGAGGTCGTTGAGCGTCCCGACGAGGTCGTCGCTCAGTAGCGACTCGTCGCCGATGACGAGGACCACCTCTCCGGTCGCGTCCTCGACGAGTTCCTCCGTCCGGTTCTCGATGCCCTCCCGTCCGGACAGCGCCCACACTTGCTGGGCGGTGGAGTCGTCGCTCGTCTCGACGGTCCCGACGGTGTCGAGGGCGGTGTGGAGGCGTTCGACCCGGTCCTCGTACCGGTCCCGGAGCGTCTGGGCCGCCTCCTCCAGCGGGACGGCCCGGAACTGCTGTGGGCTGGAGTGTTGGATCTCAACCAACCCCTGGGCCTCCAACACCCGAATGGCGTCGTACACCCGCGTCCGCGGTACCTCGGTCAATTCGCTCAACCGCTTCGCCGTCCCCGTATCCAACCGCGAGAGGCCGACGAAACAGCGCGCCTCGTACTCCTTCAGGCCGAGTTGTTGGAGGACCTCGATCGCTTCCTCCACTTGTTCACTGGTAGTCATGTGTGTCCCAACCCCCCGGGGAGTTCCCGGGACTTCTTGCACGGTTCGCTCCCTGCACAGATAGGTATTGTCACTCTAACGGTGACGATTATCCCCGAGAATCGGACGACTCGCCGATAGCGCGCCGAAAGGGAGTCCCAATCCGACGCTCGTGGGATTGTTGTGACACACCGAGGGACAGTAGTCGAATCGGCGGCGTAGCCGTCCCGCCGTCCGTCACTCGCGTCGCCGTCGAACGTAACCCGTTTAATCACAAAAGGTCTATAGGGCCCCGGTCCGACCGTCTACGCGGCGCGCAGTCGAATGCTGTGTCCCAACCACACCTTTGCTGTGTGCCCCCGGCCACCCCGCGTGGCCGGGTTCGGAGGCACCCCATGGGCTCTGATCCAACCGAGAACCCCCGCTCCGCCGCCGTCGAGCAACTCGAACGGTTCGGACTGAGTTCCTACGCCGCCCGGACGTACGTCGCCCTCGCCGGTCTCGGGACGGGCACCGCACGGGACGTGAGTCGAGTCTCCGATGTCCCCCGGACGCGCGTGTACGACGCCGTCGACGAACTCCACGACCGTGGGTTGGTCGACGTCCAACAGTCCTCCCCCAAGCGGTTCTGGGCCACGTCCGCCGAGACGACCAGTCGGACGTTCGAACGCGAGTTCCGGCGGCGCACGGACGACCTGCGGACGGCCCTGACCGAACTCGAATCCACCGAGCGACGCGACGAACAGCGGGGCGTCTGGACGGTCGAGGGACGGGAGGCCGTCGCGGACCGACTGCGCGGCCTCCTCGCCGAGGCCGAAGAGGAAATCGTCTACATGACCGTCATGGACCTCCTCACCGACGACCTGATCGACGAACTCCACGCGGCGGCGGAACGCGGCGTCTCCATCGAACTCGCTGGACTCTCCGAGGACGTGCGAGAGCGGATCGAAACGGAGGTGCCCGAGGCGACGACGTTCGAGTCGCTGTGGATCTGGTCGGACACCGCGGCCGGGCGACTCGCCATGGTCGACGGCCGGCAGACGCTCGTGAGCGTCTTCGTCGACGACGACGGCCTGGCCGGAAACGGCGGGCAGTCCGAAACCGCCATCTGGGGCGAGGGGGAGACGAACAGCCTCGTCGTCGTGTTGCGGGCGCTGTTCACCTGGCGACTCGACGGCGTGGACCCGTCCGAACGTTGATCAGCGTGGCCGCCGTCCTAGCACTATGACGGACCGTTCGGACGAACGACAACTCGTGCTGGAGGTACAATCACAACTGCCGTCGTGGACGGACGACGCTCGGACGGCGGCCTACGCCGATCTGTTCGAGGGCGACGACCCGCTTCTCACCGACGAGGACCTTCGACTCTTGGACGCCGTGGACTCGGCGATGGAGCGCAACGGCGGCGACGGCGTCTGGGGCACCGACCGGTACGGCGTCCACACGGGGTCGCCCACGGACGGATCGCTCGACATCGTCTGTGTCTACCACCCCCGGATCGCCAGCGACTCGGTTCTCCGGGACGTCGACGCCCTCGACGACGAGACGGAGCGACGGATCGACGAGGCACTCTGGCGCTACAGCGAACGCGTCGCGACGCTCCTCGGGGAGAAACTCGACGACTACCTCGGGGGGTAGGGCGGTCTCGATCCGAACGGGACCCGCGCTCGAAGGGCAGTGATATTTCAATCGCCGGTGCGGAGGGGCGACCGAGATGTACCTCGTGATCGTCGGCGCGGGCGACATCGGCACACCGCTCATCGACATCGCGACCAACGGTGGGAACGAAGTCGTCGTCATCGAACGCGACGAGGCGCGCGCCGAACGGGCGTCGAGGGGGTACGATTGCCTGGTGATCAACGCCGACGCCACGACCAAGGAAACGCTACAGGACGCCGGCGCGGAGCGAGCCGACGCGCTCATCTCCACGACGGATCAGGACGCCACGAACGTCATGGTCTGTCTGCTGGCACAGGAACTGGACGTGCCCGAAATCGTCTCCGTCGTCCACAACCCCGAACACATGAGCCTGTTCCGACAGATCGGCGTCAACACGATGCAGAACCCACAGCATCTGATCGCCGAGTACCTCTACCGGGCGGTCGAGCGTCCGTCCATCGTCGACTTCATGCGCATTGGCGAACAGGCGGAGGTGTTCGAGATCACCGTCGCGAACGACGCACCCATCAGGGGCAAGACGCTCCGCGAAGCCAACGAGGCGGGACTCATCGGCGGCCAGACCCTGATCGTCGCCGTCGAACGCGACGGCGAGACCGATCCGATCACGCCCCGCGGGGACACCCGCATCGAGGCGGGGGATCTGCTCACGGTCTACTCCGGCAAGGGTGCGACCGCCGACGTAACGGATATTTTCGGTCACACCGAGGAACACGACTGACATGGTCCCGCGTCGCGACGGTCGGCTCTCGACGGATCTGCGGATCATCGCGCGGGACGTCGGCTCGCTCCTGTTGATGGAGGCCGGCCTGATGGCCGTCACGGCGGTCGTCGCCCTCGTGTTCCGGGAGTTCCACGCCGCCCTGGGTTGTCTCCTCGCCGGTGGCGTGACCGCCGCCGTCGGCGCCCTCGCCAACCGAGGGGTCGGGGACGTCCCGCCCCCCAAGATGAAACACGGCATGGTCATCGCCGCGAGTGGCTGGTTCGCCGTCGCCACGTTCGGTGCGCTCCCCTTTCTGCTGACCGCGTGGCTGACGCCGCCCGCGGCGATGGACGCGTTCGTCCCCGCCGGGGCTGACACGAGCGCGTGGGACCCGATTCGGGTCGGCACCACCACGACCCTCTCCAGTCTCGCCTACTTCCGCAACCCGCTTCACGCCCTCTTCGAGAGCATGAGCGGGTGGACCGGGAGCGGCCTGACGATGGCGGTCCACGAACCCTCGCTCCCGCGGGCGATCCAGTGGTGGCGGTCGTTCATCCAGTGGGTCGGCGGCGTCGGCGTCATCGTCCTCACCGTCTCCATCCTCGCGAGACCCGGGAGCGGGAGCTACGCCCTCTACCGGAGCGAAGCCCGCGAGGAGAAGATCCACCCCAGTATCGTCTCCACCGTCCGGACGGTCTGGAAACTCGTCGTCGGGTACACGCTCCTCGCCGTCGTCCTCCTCTTCGGTGCCATCCGCAGCAGCGAGAGCGACTACGCCCGGTCGCTCTCCCCCCGGGAGACCGCTTGGCAGGCACTCAACCACGCCATGACCGGGCTCACGACCGGTGGATTCTCCGTCACCGACAACTCCATCGCGACGTACGACTCGCCGCTCGTCGAGGCCACCCTCCTCCCGATCATGATCCTCGGTGCCATCGCCTTCCCCGTCCACTACGTCGTACTCCGGGACCGGTCGGTGCGCGAACTGGTCGCCGACCTGCAGACGCGATGGCTGTTCGTCCTCCTCGGACTGGGCGTGGTCGGCCTCTCGACACAGAACGCCCTCTCGATCCCAGCGGCCGCCGACGCGTTCACCACCCGGTCGTTCCTCCCGTTCTCGACGACGGTACTGGACGGCGCGGGCCACGACGCGATCCGAGACTCGACGTTCCAGTGGGTCAGCGCGCTGACCTGCACCGGGTTCCAGTCGGCCCCGATCGGCCGCTGGGTCGCCGGAGCCAAGGTGATGGTCGTCGGCGCGATGACGCTCGGGGGGGCCGCCGGCTCGACCGTCGGTGGGATCAAGATCGTCCGTGGGTACACCGTCGTCCGCGGCATCGTCTGGCAGTTCTCCCGCGTGTTCCTCCCGAGAAACGCCGTCGTGACCGCCCGTCTCGGCGACCGCACGCTCGACCGCGAGGCCATGGAACGCGAGTTCGGCGAGGCCGCCATCGTCACGCTCCTGTGGCTCCTCGTCCTCGCCGCCAGCAGTCTCGTCCTCGTCAACGTCGTCGGCCCCGACTTCGGCTACGCCGACGCGCTGTTCGAAGTCGCGAGCGCCCAGGGCAACGTCGGCCTCTCCACCGGGATCACCGGCCCGACGATGTCGCCGGTCGCCGAGGGGATGTTCGTCCTCAACATGTGGATCGGTCGCCTGGAGATCATCCCCGTCTTGGTGTTCGTCCGTGCCGTAGTGTACGGATTGGACCCCTGACGACGGGGTCAGTCGTCGGTCCGCACCTCGCCGAGGAACGTCCAGTGGTGGTGTGTGCTCCCCTCGGGTCGCGTCTCCTCCCTGACGTGATAGAGGTATAGTAGCCTTTGTAAGTCATCACACACCTGATCGCATGACAGCGTTCGATCAGGTGTGCGGACAGTTACAAACGCTACTATAGGGACCGTGCGGGCAGTCGTCACAGCCGTCGGCACAGGGCTGTCGCTTCACCACCTCGGTGTACCCGTCGTGTTCGGTCACCCGAGCGACGTCCTCGCCCGGTCCCGGTTCGATCGGTGACTCCGGCTCCCGGCGGTGCTAGAGCAGTTCTCGGGCGTGGACGACGGTGTTCCTGAGTTCTTCCGGCGTGAGTCCGCTGAGTTCCGCCCCGAAGCCATCCGGCAGCCCGTCCGGCGGCGTCGGCGCGTCCGAGGCATCGGTCATACCGACCGGTTGGGTCCCGAGACACATAAGACGCTACCCCGACGTCGACGCGCCCGGCTACTCGTTCCAGAACGCGCCCGTGAACATCACGAACACGGGGATGATCTCCAGGCGACCGATCCACATCAGGAAGATCATCAGGAGTTTGCTGGTCGCCGGGAAGTCGAGATAACTCCCGAACGGTCCCAGGAAGCCAAAGCCCGGGCCGATGTTCCCGAGGGTCGCGAGACTCGCGCTGAGCGCTTCGAGCGTCGTCATCTCCAGACCCACCCGGCCCGCGTCGAGGAGGATGAGCACCGTCGCCACGCCGAAGGTGATGAGATACAGCATCGTGAAGCCGTAGATGGCACGGATGACGTCCTCCCCGACGACGTACCCACCGAGACGCACCGGCTTGACCGCGTTCGGGTGGGCGGTAGTGAACAACTGTCGCCGTATCCCCTTGATGACGACCAACCACCGAACGACCTTGACGCCGCCGCCGGTCGACCCCGCGGACCCGCCGATGAACATCGCGAACAGCAGGATCCCCTGCGTGGTCGTCTCCCACTGTGCGAAGTCACTCGTCGCGTACCCCGTCGAGTTCAGCAGCGAAGCGACCTGGAACGTGGCCTGTCGGAGCGAGTTCTCGACGGCGCCCTCGGTGATGCCCCCGAGTTCGAGGGGCGGTGCCGACCCGGTGAACAGGAGCCCCCACAGAATGACGATCACCCCGGCGTTCGCGCCGAGATACGCCTGGAGTTCGCGGTCCCGGAGGAACTGGGCGTACTCGTCCTGGACGATCAGGTAGAACAGTCCGAAGTTCATCCCCGCGACGAGCATGAACGGGACGACGACCCACTGGACGGCCGGAGAGAACGCAGCGATGCTGTCGGCTTCGGGGGAGAATCCGCCCGTCGGCAGCGTCGTGAAGCCGTGTGCGACGGCGTTGTAGACGCCCATGTTCGGTGCCAGCCCCGCGTAGTGGAGCGCGAGCAGGATACAGACGTACAGGACGGTGAACCCGAGGTAGAACAGCCAGAGGAGGCGTGCCGTTTCGGCGATCTTCGGCGTCAGTTTCTGGAGCTCCGGTCCGGGGGCTTCGGACTCGATGAGTTGTGCGCCGTTGACCGCCGCCTCGGGGAGAATAGCGACCATCAGGACGATGATTCCCATACCCCCCAGCCACTGGGAGAGCTGTCGCCACATCAACAGCGCGTGGGAGTGACGGTCGGTCGAGATCTCCCCGAGGACCGTCGCACCCGTGGTGGTGAACCCGGACATCGACTCGAACAGCGCGTTGACCGGATAGCGGAGCGTCGACTCGGTACCGTAGCCCGCGATCAGGTACGGAACCGCCCCGATGACTGCGACGGCACCCCACGCCAGAGCCACGAGGAGGAGCGCTTCGCGGGCACCCAGTTCCGGGTCGTTGTCGAGGCGTTCCAGTCCGACGCCGACCACGACCGTGATCCCGATCGACAGCAGAAACACGACGGTGTCTTCCCCGTACACGAGGCTGATTCCCAACGGAACGAGCATCGCGACGGCGAGGTACTTGATCACCGTACCGGTGAAGGCGACGCTCTGTCGCCAGTTGATCCGAACCGACATCACCGATCACAGTCCATTACGCTACGGTCTCAGCGTGGACGCCGAAAAATCCCTCGTTCCGCCTACAGGCTACTGTTCACCGCTGCCAACGACTCGCTCTCGACGAACACGACGACGTGATCTCCCCGCTTGACGAGGGTGTCGCCCCGGGGGATCACCCGTTCGCTCCCGCGGGTGATCGCCCCGATGACCACGCCGGCCGGTAGATCGGCGACGGAGTCGCGGATGGGCCGATCCACGAGGACGCTCTCCCCGTCGACCTCGATTTCGAGGACCTCGGCCCGGTCGGACTCGACGATAGCGACGTTCTCGGCGTACTCCTCGCGGGTGAACCGCGTTATCTCCTCGGCGGTCGCCTCGCGGGGATCGATTGCCACGTCGATGCCGACCGCCTCGAACAGGTCGACGTACACGCCGGAGTCGACGACCGCGACGGCTCGCTTGGTTCCGAGGCTCTTGGCGAGGAGTCCGGCGAGCAGGTTCTTCTCGTCGCTGTCGAGGGCCGTGACCACGACGTCGACATCCGCGACGTGTTCGCGTTCGAGAAAGGTCCGATCGGTCGCGTCGCTCTCCAGAACCGTCGTCCCGGCGAGGTCCTCGGCGAATTCGCGCGCTCTATCGGGGTCCCGTTCGACGAGTCGTGGCTTCAGGCCCCGTTCTTGGAGCAGACGAGCGGTGTGGTAGCGATGTCACTTCCCCCGACGACGAGGACGTTGGGCGTCCGGTCGCTCCCCGGTTCGAGTTCGTATGCGAACGTGTGGACACTCTCGGGGCTCCCGATGACGACCACCTCGTCGCCGGCCTCCAACACCGTATCGCCGCGGGGGATTATCACGTCGCCACCGCGCAACACGGCGGCGAAGGTGAGCGACTCGTAGCGGTCGGCCGCCTCGACGGTCAATCCGGCGACCGGACTCGACTCCGAGATGGCGAACTCCGTCATCTGGACGAGGCCGTCCGCGAACGTCGCCACGTCCTGTGCCGCCGGCAGGCCGACGACCCGTGCGATGGTCTCGGCGGTCAGCAGGTTCGTCGCCACCATGTGGTCGATATCGAACGCGCGCTCCGACCCCTGCCACGTCCGCAGGTACTTCGCGTTCCTGACCCGGGAGATGGTGAACGCCTCGGTGACGGTCGTCGCGGTGCCACATAGCGATGTTTGTCTCGTCGTCGTCCGTACTCGCGATGAGGATGTCGGCCCGTTCGAGGTCTGCCTTCTCGAGCGTTTCGAGGTCCGTTCCGTCCCCCTCGGCGCCGAGGACGTCGGCGTCGTACATCAACTGTTCCACCCGACCCCCATCGACGTCGACGACAGCGACGTCGTGGGCGTCGACGACAGCGACGTCGTGGGCGTCGACGACAGCGACGTCGTGGGCGTCGACGAGGCTCTCGGCGATTGCAGTCCCGACTTCGCCGGCCCCGACGATCACGACGTACACGGGAACGCCTCCACGTCACACATGGCCGTCGCTTCGCCCGGAACGGGGCAGTGTATTTCCCCGTGACGCCGTCGTCGACACACTCCGACCGCCTCACCCCGCCGTCGGTCACCCGTTCGGTTTCCGCTCCTGATCGGGGTGATCGGAGATGAAGACGCTCGTGTCGTCCGGGACGTCGTCGGTCACCCATGAGTTCGCGCCGATGCTCACGTGGTCGCCGATATCGATCGGTCCGAGGACGTTGCTGCCGGCCCCGATGACGACGTGGTCGCCGATGTCCGGATGGCGCTTGTAGTCTTTCGCCAGCATGTGTTCCTCGCCCTCCTCCTCCTCGAAGTGGAGTGCGCCGAGGGTGACGTTCTGGTAGATACGGACCCAGTCACCGACTGTGGCCGTCTCGCCGATGACGACGCCGGTCCCGTGATCGACGAAGAAGTGGTCGCCGATCTCCGCACCCGGGTGGATGTCGATCCCCGTCTCGCCCTTCGAGTACTCCGCGAGTTCTCTCGCGTACGCGAAGTGCTCCGCCTCGTAGAGGAGGTGGGCGACGCGGTGGGTCAGGATGGCGTGGAAGCCGGGGTACGACCGGATGATCTCACAGTAGCTCTTCGCCGCCGGGTCGCCCTTGTACGCGGCCTCGGCGTCCCGCTTGAGCGTGTCCCGGATCGTCGGCAACCGGTCGAGCGTCCGGTCGACGGTGCCGGTCAGTTCGTCCGCGTCGCGGTCGGCGTAGGCCGTGATACCTTTTAGGATGCACGTGCCGAGCTCACTCAGGAGATGACGCGTCTCGGCGGGATCGTTCAACAGATCCGTCCCGTTCCAGCACCGGGGAAACAGGAGGCGTCTGAGCAGGAGCGGTTCGTCGCGCAGGAACTCCCGGCGCGGATACTTGCGCGAAGTGTCCGTCGGGTAGGGCGCGTCGTCTACCCCGTAGGAGTCGACGAGGTCTCGGTGGGCGTCGCCGGTGTAATCGTACCCCATCTCTGTCTGGAGTGACGCCGTGGAGTAACGTAGTTCTTTTACTTCGTCCGTCGGCCGACCGCTCCCGACACGAACACCCACCCGAGCGTTTCGTTCGCGGAGACAATCACCATATGATACATATTACAACATGTTCTACCGCCGTTGTGGCTGTCGACTGTCTGACCTGCGATTTCAGCGGCGAGATTCGAGAGTACGAAACCAAGACGGTTGGGTTGAAAAACGACTCCCTCATCCACAAATGCCCCGAGTGTGGATGCGTTATGGGTAACTTGCTCGAGGTGTAGCGGCGCCGACTCACACCCGACATCGAGGGGTGGCTCGATACCGCAGTCGGCGAACTGGGCCGCAGCCTGCCTGTCGGACCGACATCGATCGTGCCGGCTGCTGGGGGAGATGGCCTACGTCGGAGAGTCGAAACCGGTGGGAGTGCGCTTCATCGCAAAGATAGTGGTTGCAGACGCCAAAGCGCGCAGATATTCGCTATTCGCTACCGAACATCTGGCGCATGAGTAGTTGGCTGTATTTAATTTATGAACACAAGATGAGATAGCCGAGAAGATCATAATTCGGAGCGTGTCGGGATGGTTCAGCTCTTCTGACGCGGGTCTATTGGCGTTATCGTCTATCACCGATCTGGAACACCTCGTTCCGGAAGTGCTCGATATGGTCTTCGAGATCGGTGAACCCGTTTCCGGTCACGTCCTTATGATGCCGGTGGCGTTCCGATTCACTCGTCCTCATCAAGCAATTGTTGAGGGAGATCCGCACCGTGCTCGACCAATTCGGAATCAAACGAGACGAGGGTCGCGTCGGCAGCGTCGGCTGCCGAAAGGATCATCGCGTCCATGGGGTACAACAGAGTTTCCGATTGGAGGCGGTTCGCCGCCATCATATCGGAGGCGTCGGGAAAAGTCACGGTCATCCGAGCGGTAACTCGATTCTCAATAGCATCGATTCGATCCCGTTCGAACCGTTTCTTTTTGCTCAGAACACTCCGCAGTTCCATGAGGCTGAGAACCGACACGAGTGGATTGTCGGCTTGATCAAGCAGTTCGATTGCTTCATCAGACCGATCGGTATCCCGAGTAACTGCTGCGACGAGAACGTTAGTGTCGAGGAGTACTCTCATAGCCGTTCGCGGACGTCACGAACGGCTTCGACAGAGTCAACCTCGACATCGAGTCCCAGCTCTGAGAGTGCCTGTCCGAGCGGGACCGTCTCGTCATCATCGGGGTCCGAGGAAACGAATTCCTCGAAGTCGTCCGAAGTGAGACTCATACCTGATCTTGCCCACCAACTCGCAAAAGACTACTGGTGGTCCTGTTGTCCGTGGTGATGCGGTGCTACTCGAATGTACACCGGCAGAATCGACACCGAGAGACACATCGGAGATAACGGTTCGTCGCCGTGGCTCCGTGGATGTAGTTGGCTGTCGTGAAAGAGTCGGGAAGAACGTATAACAGAGTTAGAGAGGATCGTCGACGAGTTAGTTGAACGCAATATTAAATTAGAGCATCGGGTTCTGGCGCTGGAGGGGGGTCAGGAGAAATTTGAGCGGGAAATAGGACTGCGGAATGATTAAATGAAACGGACAATATATTATAATATTACTGAACAAATAATTAGAGATGGTAGTTTCTAACCTATACTGCTGTGCTGATGGCGACATATAGGTTCCGGATAAGCAAGTTAGAGAAATAGATTGGATGACAGGAAAATCTTAGTACGGGTGCATATTACTACGATATAGACCACAATTATGAGAAATAAATTATATGAAATATCATGCACATGTTGTGACTTCACAAAAAGATATCAGGATGAACAAACTGCGCGGGATGATCTAAAAAGCCACGAGCAACTGGTAGATGGTGAACATAATACGGATATAAAAGAAAAAACAATCTGTGTGGATAATATTGGCTATATGTGGATTCCTGTATTGGTTCGTGGGCTATTTGTTCCAGCTTGTGCTTTAGTAGTTTTACTCCCTTCTATTCAATCATATAATCAGATATTCGATACAATTTTAGCATTTCTATTCGTTTTTCTGGCGAGTATATGGTTTATATGTTGGATTATCTCTCCGGTTGCAATATACTTTGATAAAAGACGAATTTATAGATATACTGGTTGGATGCCAGAATGGACATACTACCTTGTAATACTCGGAGTTATTGGAGATCTCTTGGCTGGAATCTATCTATACAAAAGGTATACTCGTGTCGGATTTGATATTCCTTTCTACGGCAAAATTTAACTAATTTCTCATCTATTGTCTACCTATATATCAAAAGAGAAATGTATGTTAGAATTTTGGGACTCAAAGGCAACAAATTGTTGTTTGACGCCCTTAGAACTAAGTAATACATCCTGAGTCATCATTCCTAGCGTACCGTTACATTAATTTCACGTACTGTTGCATTGATTTCGACCTCTACTTCTTCAACAGAAGTATTCTCAATTACAAACAAATAGTCATGCCATCCTATGATCGCATTATTGGATACACTTGTCGTATTAAACGTGGTTGCGTTTTCGTTGTATCGAGGGTGTCATAGAACTCTTCTCACACCGTGATGATTGTGCTTCCCGGATTGTCTCCGCGTTCGTAGTTGGTGATTGCGACGACGAGGCGCAGACACAACGCGAGGAACACCTGCGCTCGTGCATGGACGCGGCCTCGGGCGTGCGTTCGCCCGAGGCCGCAGCCCTTGACTGATTCGTTGGTTCGTTCGACGCCACTCCGGCGGTTGTACGTCTCGTCTAGCGTTGATTGCTTCAGCTGAACGTCGTTGCTGTGTTTTTCAATGCGGTCTTCTACCCTGTACTCGATATCTTTCGGGTCGTCGGTGTTTCGTGGATTGTCGCTAGTTGTCCACTCTCTTGATGGCGGCGGCAACAAGAGTCCGGTCTAACACGGTAAGGACGCTGATACGAGACGAAGTACACATCTGACGCCACGGAGAGTTGAGGAAGAGTCACAAATCTGGATTGTTTTGGCTGTAGTTGTCGTTCAGACTGATCTCCGAAGACAGCTGTCGCTGTTCGCCAGCCTCGCTTCGCCGAAGCGAGGCGGCTCAACCGAGTCCGTGTTCGTATCCTGCTGGCAGTCCTTCTCCGTTAGTCCGGTACTTCTCTTTCCAGCCGAGTTCGTCGTCTAACACCCGTTCGATCCCGTGCAAAAACGCGTCACCAAACGCGAATGTTTTCGGAAGTGCTCGCCCGCCCCGCCGTGGTCGGGCGAGCACGGCCCACTGTAACACGAGCCACAACTGCTCTAACAGAAACCCCACGCCCACGTAGAACAGCCGGATTGTCGTCGATGGCGTTGTTGTCAGGGCACGCGCTTCTCGGAACTTCTCGTAGCTCTTCTCTATCCGTGAACGCTTGTTGTAGGTCGTAGCGACTTGCGCGGGCGTGCGGTCTTCCAGACCGTACGCCGCGTATCCTGTCGCTTTCACACCAGACTTTCCGCGGTCACCGTTCTGATAGGTAACGTTCACCGCCAGTGGATACGTCTGTTCGTGCTCTTTCCCTTCGCAAATCGTCTCTTCGGTCATGTGTGACGCGGCCTTGGAGAGTTTCTTCCGGAGCGAGTCTTTCCGGGTTATGACCGGAAAGACTGGCGGTGCTGTCTCCCGAAGAATACCGATTAACTCCCCGACAAAGGCGTCCCTGTCCATGAGGATCTGGTCGGTCTCGAATGGGTATGTTTCGACGCGGGCGAGCACGCGCTCGACCGCGTCGGCCTTGCTGTCCTCGCCGTCAACTGGTTCAACCGCCAGTGTGAGTGGCTTTCCCTGCGCGATGACGAACGCAGTACAGTACCGGTGACACTTCGTGGTTCCATCTCGTGCTTCCATTCTCCTGAACTCGTCCTCGTCGTCTGGATGACCGTGGAACGGATTGTCCATGAAGTCCAGACAGATGGTTCTCGACCCGCCGCGGTCGAGAACCGTCATCGCCACCAGTGCGAGGATATCGTTGACAGCATCAAGCATCGGCTCTTTCTCCAAGGTGTGCAACCAGTCCATCACTGGCTCGCGGTTTGGCGTGTCCTCAGTGTTCGTCGTGACACCGTTGACGGAGGTTGTGTCAACAGCAGCTCGTAAGACGACTTCCATGATTTCCTCGGAATCGAGGCCGGAGCCCTCGATTCCTTCCATCGGTATCAGCTCAAGCAACTCCATGCTAAGAGACTTCAACTGGCTGCTCGAAATGTACTCGTCCGGATCTGTGAGGATGCGTTTGAGTCTTGGGAACTCCATCACACACAGGAATCCGGGCAGCGGCTGAATCAGGCGACTGATTCAGTCGCGTCATTCTAATCACTACGTGTCAGAAACTGGTCTCTTGAGCCAGAGTGGACAACTAGCGATTGTACGGAGCGACTGGCACGACCCCTGCGGCCAGCAGGTGGTCGTGCCAGTCGAGCGTGTCGTAGGCACTGTCTCCAAGCATCCACATCGGTTTCCCGACGGCGAGCGCGTCACGCGTGACGCGCATCGCCGTCTCTTCTGGTGCTTGTTTGCTCTCGGTGAACTCGGCTGCAATCGGGATCTTTTGCCCGGTTGAGACGATCGTGCAGCCGTAGCCGTAGTAGTACTCGTCATCGGTTGGATCATAGCACTTCGATGCGTCTGGATCGGCGGGCATCGCTCTCACGTCGGTTGAATCGATAGAATACGTCAAGTCGAGCAGGCCCCGCAAGGCGGCCTGCTCGACGAGATGGTCGAAGACCCGGTCAACAACGTGCTCAAGATCAGTGAGGAATCGATCGACCGCGTCTCTCGACGGCGGTCGATCGAAGCTACAGCTGAGCCAGACAACGGTGTTGTTCAGTTCTCGTGCAACCGGACGGATACCGTAGATGTTCTTGTAATAGCAATGGAGAAAGCCACGCATCATCTCGGGCGGCTCAAGATCTCGTGTTCGCCCCGTCTCCGCCGGGGCGAACACGTCGAACCCTTCAAGAAACTCGAAGGAGAGGTGCTCGAACAACGCCAACGTCTCCGTTTCCACGGCATTGAAGAACGATTCTACCGAAGGATCATCTTGCAGGGTCGCTGAACTCATTCCACCTCAGCGTTCACCCTGCTCTTTGGTATGCGAACTGTTCTATGACACCCTCTGTATCTGTATCTTTCTCCCTGTTTGAAGTGTGTAAATTCATCTGCTCGCATTAAAACCACATCAACAGCGGAACCACGCTGGACAATAAGAGAATAATCTATGGTGGGGCTTAGATTATACTCGCCAGCGTACTGTTCGAGATCAATCGACCAATAAGCGAATTCATCACCAGACAACTGGATAACATCATCAATTTCGAAGAGAGCTGCACTTGATTCATCAGATATGGTACCATCTTCGGGCGTACTCTGACCATTAGGTAAATCGTCCTCCTCAATAGATATCCCAGTTGCAGTTTCTTTTGGTTGGCTGGGAGTCGCTGATGTTGTTTCACTTTGTGATGAACCGCCATTTAGGATGTCCCCTAATAGTCGAGCAAAAGGCCCCAAAAATCTTCCAACCTCATCTGTGGATTCAACGGCTACCTTAGCACATCCAGACGAAACTGTAGTCACCACCACACCAATCCAGAGTAGAATCTTCCTGCGGCCTACAGTCATATCTCTAAATTCGCCCGGATAGACGTAAACGTTAGTACAATATTCAAAAAAGATCGCGTCATCTCGACCTTGTTGGATGGAGAGATGAACGGCGTATAGATACGTCTCACCCCCTATACTGCCAAAAAATGGGATGCTTTCAGATTGCTTTAATCTGATCCAAACATCTGGCGCATCATCGGATGCATCTCCATCAACTGCTCTTCGGCGATCTCCTCGTAGATCTTGTAGGTGATGGAGACCGTCAGCAGGAGTCCCGTTCCGGAGACCTGCCCGATAGTGCCGAGCATGTTCGCGCCGACCGCGAGCAACCCGACCAGCGCCCCGCCGATCACGGTCACCTGCGGGATGTACCGCTCCATGACCTTCTCGATGACCTGCGGGTTGCGCCGGAACCCGGGGATCTGCATCCCGGAGTTCTGGATCTGCTGGGCGGTGGCTTCGGGCCCCATGCCCGTCGTCTCCACCCAGAAGATGGCGAAGATGGCGCCGCCGATGACCATGATCCCGAGGTCGACGCTGACCCGGACTAGGATCTGCCACGGTTCGGCCGTGGTGCCGGCGAGCCACCACATCCAGTCGTTCCGCGTCTGGATGGGGGCGAGGTAGTAGAAGAAGCCGGCGACCGGTTGGCCGTTGCTGTACTGGCCGAGCCACACCGGCATCTGGTTCCACGTGCTGTTCAGGATGCGCCCGGCGAACTGGATGTTCGCCTGCAGGGCGCGCACGAGGATCATCGGCAGGACGCTGGCGTAGATCAGCTTCACCGGGAAGCGACCGCGAGCGCCCTTGACGCGTGCGTGCGACAGGGGAATCTCGACGCGGACGCTCTCGGCGTAGACGACGATGGCGAAGATCAGCACCGTCGTCACCAAGGCGAGCAACTGGCCCTGACCGAGCAGGAGGGCCTGAATCCCCTCGGCGGTGAGGGGCGAGGCGATCTCCTGGCCGCCGGTCAGGATGGCGAACCACGTCGGGAAGAAGCCGGGCGTGCCGCCCAGCGCCTCCCAACTGAACAGGCCACCGACGAGTTGTTGGCTCACGCCGGCGATGATGAACAGACCGACCCCGGATCCGACGCCCCACTTGCTGACGATCTCGTCCATGAACAGGATGAGGATCCCGCCGACTGCGATCTGGAAGAACAGGAGCCCCTGGACACCCTGGAGGCCGATCCCCAGTGCTTGGCCGACGGCCGGGTCAGCCGGGAGGAAGTTCCCAGCGAACACCATCGGCGCGCCGGTCAGTACGATCATCACGGCCACCAGCAGCTTCTGGAGCCCCTGGTACAGCACTTGATCCCGGGGATCGTCCGTGTCGAGGCCGAGTAGGTCCGCACCACCCAACAGTTGCAGGACGATGCTCGCCGTGACGATCGGACCGATCCCCAACTGGAGGATCGAGCCTTGCGATCCGGCGAGGATCGATCGGAACCGACCGAAGAGGTCGCTCTGTGTCCCGGCGTCCAGCCCGAACAGCTGGATGTTCGTGAGGAAGAAATACAGCACGAGGACGCCGGCCGTCCAGCCGAGTTTGCGCCGGAAGGGGACGTGCCCCTCCGGACGCGTGACTGACGGCATCCGCGTCAGCACCGGTTCGGCGGTCTCCTTCCATCCCATGGGTTTACTCCTCGTCCGCGTCCGACTCTTCGTCGCCGTCGTCGTCGTCGTCGACCGTCTCGGCCCGCTCCGAGAGGTCGGCGTCGCCGCCGGCGGATTCGATCTTTTCGACCGCGCTCGCGGTGAACGCGTCGGCGACGACGGACAGTTCGTTCCGGACCTGCCCGTCACCGAGCACCTTCACCACGTCTGCGTCGTAACCGTCGTCGGCCACGTCGCGGGCGTCGATGCGGTAGCCACCGTCCGTCTCCTCGGCGAGGCCGTCGGCCGCGTACAGCGAGGCGTTCTCGTCGAGGGTCTGGACCGTCACCTCGCGCACCTCGTCCTGCACTGCGTCGGGGCGCGTGAAGCCGTGTTTGCCGAGCGGTTCGTAGTTGTGGAACTCGTGTTTGTCGCGACCCGCTCGCCCGCGGCCACCACGGTGTCCGGCACCGCGCCGGTTCTTGTGGGTACCGCCGCCGTGGGTCCGCGACCCGCGTTGGCGTTTTTTCTTGTCGCTCATCGCATTGCCTCCAGCAACTGGTCGATCTCGTCGGTCGAGTGCACGCCGATCTGACCGCTCTCGACAGTCGGATGTTTGACGCCGTCGTGGCCGCCGCGTGGCGGATGCAGCCGGATCGACGGGGCGAGACCCTGCTCTCGCAGCGTCGTCTCCTCGTCGACCAGCGCGGCCGCCAGTTCGTCGGCGTCGGCGTAGTCGGTGTTGTCCGCGAGCCACTCGTCCGTGACGTCGGCCGAGCCCTCCTCGGGGTCGGCGCGCCGCCGGATCAGCGTCGCGACGACGTCGGCCGACGGTTCCCCGTGGGCCACGTAGTCGTTGACCTTCGTGATCATCCCGCGGTAGGTGTCGGTCTCCGGGACGAACGTACACTGGTTGACGCCGTGGAGGTTGAGCATCTCCAGGGTGTCCTGTACGTCGCCGGCGATGTTGATCTCGCCACGGAGTTGGACGAGCGCTTCCATCACTCGCTCACCTCCGTCTCGCGCTGCTTGCGGCGCGCCCGCTCGGGCGTCCGCGACTGCGAGGCGTTCCGGAGCGCGTTGTACGTCGCCTTCGCGAGGTTGACCGTCGTCCGGGTGTTGCCCGTGGACTTCGTCCAAGCGTCTTGGATGCCCGCGAGTTCGAGGATGTTCCGCACCGTCGGTGCGGCGGCCAGCCCGAGCCCCTGTGGGGCGGGGATGACCTCGACCGTAACGGAGCCGGCCTTACCCGTCGCCTTCCGCGTCAGCGAGTTGACGCCGCCGGCGCGGTCCTCCCACGACCCGGAGCCGCGGTCGACCGAGATGATGTTCAGCTTCGCCACGTCGATGGCTTTCTGGATCGCCGACCCGACCTGATCGTCGCGGCCCTCGGCGTAGCCGAGGAAGCCGTCGCGGTTCCCCACCGCGACGACACACCGGAACTTCACCCGGCGGCCGGAGTCGGTCATGCGCTGGACCATGTTGATGTCCAGCACTTCGTCGTCCAGCCCCGGCAGGAGCTGGTCGACGATTTCGGCCTCCTTCAGCGGGAGGCCGGAGTCGAGCGCCGCCTGCATCGACGTGATGTCGCCGTCCTGTACCTTGCGGCCGAGCCGCGTGCGCGGTTCCCAGCCGTCGCCGTAGTCGTTACTACTCATGGTCCTCGATCAGTGTTTCGCGCACTTCGTCGAAGTGCTCGGGGAGGTCCGTCGCGTCGAAGTCGCCGCCGTACAGCGGTTCGTCGAGCTGTTCGGCGTAGTCGGCGATGTGCTTGCCGCGGTTGCGCGACCAGTCTGCGAGGACGTCCTCGCTGTGCGGGATTTCGAGTCCCGCGTCGATAGCGCCTTCCTGTACTGCGAACACCTTGTTACCCGGTGTGGCGGTGTTGAGACCGACATCGAGGACGGCCTCGGTGAGGCCGGCCTCGATGGCGCGGGTCCCCGCGAGGAGTCCCGTGAGGTACGCACTGGGGAGATTGCCCGTGGGGGCCTCCCAGCCGTACTCCGCGAGGTCCTCGGAGGACGCGGCCGCGTGGGTCTCGTCGCCGTCCGGACCGGGGGTGATCAGCTGCGCCCTGACGTGCCTGTTGCTCACGCGAGCGACCAGGCGCGGCTTGCCGGATTTCAGCAGGCGCAACCTCTGGTGGTAGTCGGTTCGGTCCTCGCGGCGACGCCGCATCGGGACCTTGTATCGTGGGCCTGTTGCCATCAGTCGTTCACCTCTACGTCGTAGTTGTTCTCGATGTACGCTTCGAGTCGCGCCACGCTGTCGAACTCGCCACCGCTCGCCTTGTTGTAGAGCGTGCGGTACTGGGTCCGATCCAGCGGGCCGTCGTCGCGCAACTCGCGCAGGCGACGCCGCTGGGCGCGGATACGACTCGTCCAATCCTCCTTGCGGTCTTTCCGTGCACCGGCGGTCCCCTTCCGGGAGCCGGCACCGGTTCCGTGGCCGTAGGCTTGCTTCTCCGCCCGTTCGCGGGCGCGACCGCGCGAGTTGTTCGACGTGCCCTTGGACTGGATCGTGCCCTCGTCGACGAGGTCACGAATGTCCTCGCGGGTGATCGCCTCCGCGATTTCGCTCTGGGCCTCGGGGTCGAACCAGACGCGGTCCTTGCCCACGTCGAGGACGTCGGAAGCGAGCCGTTTCTGTGCGCTCAGATCCGTCATTTGGCTTCCTCCTCGGAGTCGACGTCGACTTCGATGTACGTCGGGTTGAGGACGCGAATCTCGCGGTCCTCACAGACGTCTTCGATGCGTTCGCGCTTGCGCCCACCGACGCCGCTCGCGATGCGGACGGCCTCACGGTCGGGGTCGATGCCCTCGAGGTCGTCCGCGTTGTGGACGCGGACCTCCTCGAAGCCGCTGGGGTGCAGGCCACGAGCGGCCGTCGGCGAGCGGTAGCCCGCCTCGACGGTCGCGCCCTTGCCCTTGATCCCGCGGCGCTGTTTCGAGAGCTGTCCGCGCGGCTTGCGCCACGACGGGTCGACGCGTTTTTTCTTGTGGTGGTCCTGCCGGTTGAACTGCGGCTTGCCCTCCCGGCGCTTCTGGACGAGCGCTCGGGCGGCGTCCGCGTCGAGGTCCGGCGTCTTGTCGGCGTGGCCGCGAGGACGGAGTTCCGTCTCCGTCTCCTCTTCGGCCTCCGCCTCCTCCGTCTCCTCTTCGACCGCCGCGTCGGTCTCCTCGGAGACTTCCAGCCCACCGACGTCGGCCTTGATCCGCGCTGCGAGCGCGTTGCCGACGCCGTCGATGTCGGCCAGTTCCGACTGGCTCGCGGCCTTGAGGTCCTCGACGGACTCGTAGCCGGCGTCGGCGAGTGCCTCGGCCTTGGAGGAGCCGACGCCACCGATGTCCTCGACCTCCTCGATCTCGGGATCGTCGTCTGCGCTCATCTACGCCCCACCTGCCTGTGGTTTCTGCGTGATGTAGACGCCGTCCTGGAAGACGCGGGTGTCCTTGTCGGGCACGCGCGTCAACTGTTCGATGTCGGCGGCGGTCTGCCCGACAGCCTCCTTGTCGGGGCCGGAGAGCGTGATCTCTTCGCCGTCGACCTGTACCTCCGTGTCGCCGCGGATCGGAACCGTCCGCGGCGCGCGTTCGCCGAGGAAGTTCTCGATGACGACCTCGTCATCCTCCACGTTGACCTGCATCGGGAAGTGGGCGTAGAAGATCTCCATCTCGTACGCCCAGCCCTCGGTCACGCCGTGGAACATGTTCTCGACGTGGCTTTCGAAGGTGCCGATCGTAGCGCGCGTGTTGGCGTCGTCGGCGTCGCTCTCGATGGCCACGTGGCCGTCCTCGACCACGACCGACACGTCGGGGTACCAGAGGCGTCGCGTGACGCTCCCGTTCGGTCCCTCGACGGTCAGATCGAGGTGGTCGACCTCGGCGGACACGTCGTCCGGAATCGCGATTTCGGTTCGGTTCATTGTGTTAGTAGACGTACGCGATCACCTGGCCACCGATGCCCTCTTCGCGGGCCTCGTAGTGGCTCATGACGCCGTGGCTGGTCGAAACGACGAGCGCCCCGTAGTCGCGGGCGGGGAGATACCGCTTCTCCCACTTTTCGAACTCGTCGGCACCCGCGGAGTAGCGGGGCTTGACGACGCCACAGTGGTTGATCGCACCTTTCAGTTCGATCTCGAAGCGACCGGATCTGCCGTCGTCGACGAACTCGAATCCGTCGATGTACCCGCGGTCGTAGAGGACCTCGAGTACGGAGCCGATCACGTTCGAGGCGGGCTGTACCGTGTGGGACAGATGTCCCACGCTCTCGGCGTTGTCGAGCCCCGAGAGCGCGTTCGAGAGAGGGTCGTTCCCAGCCATGCTTATCGATACTTCCTGAATCCCATGTCACGTGCGACCTCGCGGAAGCACTGCCGGCACAGGTAGATGTCGTACTTGCCGACGAGTCCCTGCTTGCGGCCACACCGGCGACACTGGTGTCGCTCGTCGGTGCGGGGCGTGGCGTGCTCTCCGGTCACGTCGCGGTCGTTCTGGGTCGTTGTCTCACTTTCGCTTTCGCTCATTCCGTTACCTCCACGTCGAAGGTGTCTTCGACGAATGCGACCGCGTCGGCCGCGTCGAGTCGGTGCCCCGACGGGATCGATCGCGACATCTTGTCCCGCTTCGCGACCCGGTAGCCGGGGCGAACCAGGTTGACCGTCACGTCGAGCCCGTAGATACCGATGTTCGGGTCGTACTCCTGGCTCGGGAACGCCGTGTGTTCCTCGATGCCGAAGCTGACGTTGCCCGTCTCGTCGAACTGCGAGGCAGAGAGGTCCACCAGCGGCAGCGCCGTCCGGAGGAACTCTTCGGCCTCGTCGCCGCGGAGCGTCACCTTCGCGCCGATGGGGTCGCCCTCGCGGATGTTGAACTCCTGGACCGTCCGCCGGGCGCTCGTTCGCACGCTCTGCTGTCCGGTGACGTCCTCGAGGATGTCCTCGGCGTCCGCGAGTTCGCGGCCACCTTCGCCGACACCCATGTGGACGACGACCTTCTCGATGCGCGGTTCGCGCATCTCGTGGAAGTCCGCCCTGGACTCACTCATTCGTCGTCACCTCCGTCGGACTCCGTCCGACTTGCTGCCGACTCGTCGTCGGCACCTCCGTCGGTGAAGTTCTCATCGATCACGACGACGTACTCCTCGATCGTCTCGAAGCCGTCGCCGTCGTCCTGCGTGACGGTGACGGCGTTGTCGCCGCTACCGGGCGTGACGGTGATCGTGTCGATCTCGCCGATCTCGCCGGCGTGACTGCCGGCGACGGCGGTCACGAGCGCGCCCTCCTCGTAGACGAAGTGGGCAACGATCTCCTTGGTCTCGTTGTCGATCACGAGCGATTCGCCGGGCGAGTAGGTCCCAGCCTCCGCCTCGTCGACGCGAAGGGTCGCGCCGTCGTGGAGGGTGAGCTGGAACGCACCGCCGGTCACCTGCGTCTTCCGAACGATCTTGCCGAGGCGGCTGTCCGCCGCGTCGGCGTCGATGGGCGTCAGCGCGAGCCGACCGCCCTCGTCGGGGAACACGCGGTAGAACTCCTCGCGCTCCGCGAACGCCAGGATGTCGAACATCCCGATCGGTCGCTCGACGTCGGAGACGGCGTCGCCGTTCACCAGGACGCTGTCCTGATTGAGTGCGTAGTTGGCCTCCTTGCGGGAGTCGGCGTAACCGAGCACGTCCCGCAGGACGATCAGCAGGGGAACCCCCGCCTCGCCGTGCGGGCCGGCTCCGGCCTTGACCGTCCACGTCGCAGTCTTCCGTTCGACCGGCCAGGATTTCGGCACCGAGAGTCGTTTCTGGTGTCGCGTCATTCGCTATCCTCCTCCAGGCGCGCCTGCCGCCGTTCGTCCTCCAGGTCCAGGTCGGTCACGCGAAGGTTGCTCGCGTCTAGGGGCCGGGGCACTTCCTCGCCGTCGGCCTTCTCGACGGTCACGTCCTCGACGTGGACGACCTCCTCCGCGAGGTCTACGGCGATCACTTCGGCTTCCTCGCCGGCGTGGTCGCCGCGGAGCACCTCGACGGTGTCGCCCGCGTTGACGCGGACGTTACGCTGCCCGTACTCCTCGCGGAGGTCGTCGGCCAGCGTCGCACGAACCTGGTCGTGTCGCTCGTGCAGGGGCGCCGTTCGCTTCCGTGTGCGCTCTTTGTGTGGCTGTCGAGTCATACGATCATGGTCGCTGTCGATGCGATGCTCCCGAAGCGTTCGGCGACTTCGCGCGCGACGGGACCCTTGATCTCGGTCCCGCGAGGCTCCTCCATGTCGTCGATGACGACGGCGGCGTTGTCCTCGAACTTCACGCGCGTGCCGCTGGGGCGACGGATGGGCTTGCGCTGGCGGACGACGACCGCCTCCAGCACCTGACGCCGCATCTCCGGCGTACCCTTGGTGACCGAGACGGTCACCTTGTCGCCGATGCCCGCTTTGGGGTGTCGGTTCTTCGTTCCGGAGTAGCCCGCGACGCTGATGACCTTCAGTTCGCGCGCTCCGGTGTTGTCCGCACAGTTGATGAGCGACCCCTTGGCGAGGCCACGGGTGACGTCGGCCTTCAGCGCCTCCATCACTCGTCACCTCCCAGTCGCTCGACGACCACGTGTGATTTGGTCTTCGAGAGGGGTCGCGTCTCCGCGATCCGGACCGTGTCGCCCTCCTCGAGGCCCAGGCACGGGGGTGCGTGGGCCGGGATGCGACTCCGGCGTTTCATGTATCGGTCGTACTTGGGAACGCGAACGTCGTACTCGCGTTCGACGACGACCGTCTTTTCCATTGCTGTGGAGGCGACCGTGCCCTCCAGCGTCTGTCCGCGCACGGCCAACGAGCCGTGGAACGGACAGTGCTGGTCGGAGCAGGCCTCCTCCGGTTCGGTTACGTTCAGTCCTATCGCCATGTGGGTTCACCTGCCTTCTCGGTTCGCAGTTCGGGTCGTGAGAGCAGTCGTGCGCCATCCACCGTAACGTAGGCCACGGCCTCGCAACCGCCCGACTGACTGGCCCGGAGGCCGGCAGTTTCCGACGGAAGTTCGGTCGCGGTCCCCGACGCCTTCCCGGCGTCGGCGGCTTCATCTGTGCGCTCGCGTGGCAGGGCAAATTCGAACGTCGCTCCCCGCTTGGGGAGTTGCCACACCCGATCCCCCTCGGCCAGCGACAGCGTCCGCATCGTCTCGCTTACGACGCGGCCGCCGATCCCGACGGCGTCGGGATTCGTCGACTCGACGACCCGCGCGTGCAGGCCGTTGAGTTCGTGTCTGGTCAGGGTCTCGGGTGTGAGCGCCATTATTCGAAGTCGCCTTCCTCGCCCTGGATCGTCTTGATCCGGGCGATCGTCTTCTTCAGTTCGCTGATGCGCGAGGGACTCTCGGGCATCCCGCCGGCGGCCTGGACGGCCTTGGCGTTCAGCAGTTCCGTCTCGAGGTCCTCGAGTTCCGCCTCGCGCTCTGCGGGCGTCATGTCGCGGATCTCCTCGACGTGGAGGATCGCCATTATGCGTCCTCCTCCTCGTCGGCGTCCGCGTCTTCCATCTCCTCGACGAGGTCCGCGGCTTCGTCCATCGTCTCCTCGTCGACGTCCTCGTCGTCGTCGTCAGCGTCCTCGGCCTCGTCGGCCTCGTCCGCGTCCTCCGGCTCCTCCTCGTCGGGGAGTTCCTCCTCGACGACTTCCTCGACGATCTCCTCGTCGAGGCCCTCGTCGAGGTCCTCGGGCGTCTCGGTCGGGACGTCGACGTCCTCGTCCTCGCCGACGTCGGGGATCTCCTCGGGCTCTTCCTCGAGGAGGTCCTCGACGCCCTCGCCGGTCTCTGCGGCCTGCTCGACGGGTTCCACGTCGGCGTCCTCGGCGATCTCGAAGTCGTCGGGCAGTTCCGCGCCCGGCGGGATGATCTTCACCGTCACGCCGATGGTGCCGAGTTTCATCACGGCGACGCCCTGTCCCTCGTCGACGATCGACTCGGCGGGTTCGCCGTTGTGCTTGATGTAGCCGCGGTTGAACTTCTCGACGCGGCTCCGTGCGCCGGTGACCTTCCCGGAGAGGACGATCTCGGCGCCGAGTGCGCCGGCCTCCATGATCCGGTCGATGGTCGTGTGACCCGCCTTGCGGAAGTACCAGCCGCGCTCGAGGGCGTTGGCCAGGCGGTCCGCGACGATGCGGGCGTTGAGGTCCGGTTCGTCGACCTCCTGGACGTCGATCTGGGGGTCGTCGAGGTCGAACCGCTCTTCGAGTTCGGTGGTCACCTTGCGGATATTCTTCCCACCCTTGCCGATGACCATGCCGGGCTTCTCGGCCTTGAGGACGATCTGGGTCCCCATCGGGGTCTTGGCGACGTCCATGCCGCCGTAGCCCGCACGGCCGAGTTCGTCGGCGAAGAACTCGTCGATCTGGGAGCGCTGCAGCCCGTTCTCGATGAACTGATGTTCGTCAGCCATTATTCGTCGTCCTCCTCGATGATCAGTTCCACGTCACAGAGCGTGGTGTTCCACGGGTCCGCGCGACCGAACGCGCGGGGCTTGCGGCCCTGGCGCTCGCCGACCTTGTGGGCGGCGACGTGTTTGATCGTCATCGACTCGCCGTCGAACCCCTGTTCGTCGGCGTTGTTGCTCGCGTTCGTGAGCAGTTTCTGGAAGTCCTTGCTGGCCTTCTCGGGGTAGCGACCGGCGTCCCAGCCGTCGATGTCGCTCCGGTGACCGACACCGGTGTTGTGCTGTTTGAACGGGACCGACCGCTCTTCGTCGATGACTGCCTGGAGGTACTCCTGGGCGTCGCCGACGGTCATTCCCTTGATCTGCCGGGCGATGGCCTTGCTGTGCTTGATGCTGATGGGCCGCTCTCGGAGCATCGCCTTGGCGGTCGTCTCCGGGTCGGCCTCGACGCTGTAGTTGATTCCCATGTGTTACTTGAGTGGCACGAACTTCGAGGACCGTGTCGCGCCGATACCGGCCTGCCCGTGTTCGACCGAGGTCCGGGTGAGCTGGAACTCGCCGAGGTAGTGTCCGATCATCTCGGGTTCGACCGCGACGCGCTGGAACGCCTGGCCGTTGTACACCTCGAAGGTCAGTCCGACCATCTCGGGGACGATCGGCATGTCCCGTCGGTGGGTCCGGATGGGGTCGTTGGCCGTCTCCTCCTCGCCGGCCTCGCGGGCGCGGTCGAGGAGCTTCTCGTGTTCGAGCGACAGGCCTCGAGTGATGGTTCGCCGCTGTCGAGCGGGGAGCAGTTCCGCGACCTCGTCGAGCGACATTGACTGCAGCTCGTCGAGCGTGTGACCGCGGTAGGTGAACTCACCTTCGCGGCCGGTTCGGTATTCGGAACTCATTATTTGTTACCTCCGCGACCGGTTCGCTTCGAGGCGATGTCGCCCACTTTCCGTCCCGGCGGGGCATCCCGTGAGACGGACTTGGGCTGGCCGGGGTGCTGGCGGCCGCCGCCACCGAACGGGTGGTCGACGGCGTTCATAGCCACCCCGCGAACCCGCGGGTACTTCGTCCCTCGGGCTTTCATCTTGTGGTGCTTGTTGCCGGCCTTGACGAACGGCTTTTCGGTTCGCCCGCCGCCCGCGACCACGCCGACCGTCGCCCGGCAGTCCGGGTTGAGACGCTTGACCTGGCCGCTCGGCAGTTTCACGACCGCGACGCGTTTGTCGTGAGTCATGAGTTGGGCGCTCGTCCCCGAAGCTCGGGCGAACTTGCCGCCGTCGCCGGGGCTACTCTCGACGTTACACACCGGCACGCCCTCCGGGATCTCCGCCAGCGGGAGCGTGTTCCCGGGCTTGATCTCCGCGGAGACGCCGACCTGAATGGTCTCGCCGACGGTCACGCCCTCGGGCGCGAGGATCAGACGTCGGTCGCCGTCCTCGAACTCGACGTCCGCGATCGGTGCCGAGCGCGCCGGGTCGTGTTCGATGCCGACGATTTCGCCGGCCGTCGTGTCGCGCTGTTCGTCCTTCTTGTGCTCGAGATTCGCCTTGTAGCGGTGGCTCGGGGCACGGAACGTCGGTCCCCCGCGGCCACGCCGTTGGCCTTGAATGCGTCGTCCCATCTTAGAACACCCCGATCCGCGAGGCGATTTCCTGTGCGTCGTCGTCCGCCGAGAGCTGCACGACCGCCTTCTTCTCGCCACGGGCGGTGATCTGCGTGTTCACCTTCGTGACCGTCACGTCGTAGCGCGACTCGATGGCGTCCGTGATCTCGGGCTTGTTCGCGTCGATGTCGACGATGAACTGGAGCTTGTTGTCGAAGTCCATCTCGTCCATCGCCTTCTCGGTCACCAACGGGTGCTCGATGATCGAACTCATCGGTCGGCCACCTCCGCCACCGCACTCTCGGTCCACAGCGTGAGTCGGCCGGCGTCGGTGCCGGGAGCGAGCTCCTCGGCGTTGACCTCCGCCGCGGTCGTCACGTCCGCGCCTGCGAGGTTGCGCGCCGCCTTCGACGGCTCCTCGCTCGTCACGAACAGGATCGACGAGGGTTCGCGGTACTTCCGGCCACGGGCCTTGCCCTGTCCGGCCTTGACCGATCGCCCCTCGTCGGCGCGTTCGACGTCCGCGTGGACGCCCAGCGACTCGAGGAGATCGACGACCTCGCGGGTCTTGACCAGGTCCTCGAACTCGTCGTCGACGACCAGCGGGAGGTCGAGGTCCTCGTCGAACTCGTGGCCGCGTTCGGCCACGCGGTCGGCGTCGGTCGTCGCCGCGATGGCCGACCGGATCGCCAGCTTTCGCTCCTTGTCGTTGATTCCCTTGCCCTGGTCCTTCTCCGCTTTCGGTGGGTGTGCCTTGCGCCCGCCGACGGTCTGGGGCACGCGGGCCCCCTGCCCGTTCTCGCGTGGCACATGGGCCATACCGCGGCCGCTACCGAAGGACTCCGCCGGGGTTCGCAGCCCGGCGTAGGGGTCGGCTCCGTACGCCTGCTTTCGGTTCGCCTGTGCGGCCAGGACGGCACGCTTGATGAGGTCCGGCCGGTAGGCCGTCTCGAAGACCTCGGGGAGGTCCACCGTGCCCGCATCCTCGCCGTTCAGATCGCGTACTGTTGCTTGCATTGGTTATCCCTGGTTGGATGCGGTCGAAACGTAGCGCACCTCGGGGTCGAGGCGCGGTTGGTCGGTCGGTCGGATGGCCGGGCGGAAGCGCAGGAGGCGCTGGTCCGGCCCCGGCAGCGAGCCCTTGACGAGCGCGTACGGCCCGTCGACCTCGCCGTAGTTGACGAAGCCGCCGTCGACGGAGGGTTCGTCGCCGTCGCCGACGTCGATCAGGCGCTTGTTGAGCTCCGTCCGCTGGTGGTAGCCCGTCTGCCCCTGCTGGGGAACCGTCGAGCGCACGCGGGACGGGTTCCACGGACCGAGGTTCCCGATGCGTCGTCGCCACCCCTGGCGGGCGTGTTTGCCCTTCCGCTTCTGGACGCCCCAGCGCTTGACCGGACCCTGGGTGCCCTTGCCTTTCGTGATGCCGCTCGCGTCCATGTACTCGCCCGCACGGAACACGTCGGCCATGGCGTGCTCGCCGCCGTCCTCGACGAGGTCCAGCGCGAAGTCGACGCGCTCGTCGAGCGAACCGCCGCCCACGCGCGTCTCCATCACGTCGGGTTTCTTCTTCGGGACGTTCGCCAAATCGCTCGGCGTCGTGTGGGTGATGACCCGCAGGTCGTCGACCGCACCGCGCTCGACGGCCTCGCGGAGCGACTCGGCGTCGTCCTCGAAGCTGTCTTCGGCCGGCAGGTCGAGCGTGCGGTCGAGTTCCGGGTGGAACTCGTCGGTCCACACTTCGGTTGCCGGCTTCAGTCCGTACGACGTCTGTTCGTAGGCTCGCAGGGCGACGGCGCGCATCGGTGGCGTCTCGACGACGGTCACCGGGACCGACTCCTCCATCCCTTCGCGGGGGGAGTTGGCCTCGTCGTTGACCATGACGACGTGGGTCATTCCGGCCTTGTAGCCGGCGAACCCCTGCAGCGCAGGGGCGCCCTCGTCGTCGGGCCACGAGCGGATACGCGGGACTTCGCTGGTCGCGCGCTTGCGCGGGCCGAATCCCATCGAGCCTTTTCGTGGTCTGCTTGGTTGTGGCATGGATTTACTCCGTGAGTGTCAGGGGGGCGAGCGACGCGAACATCGCCTCCTCGGTTCGCACCGTCTCGCTCCCCTGTCGCGGAATCGTATTCAGCCAGAGGTCGAACCCCGGTCCGGGTTCGACGTCCGTGTCGCCCGCTCGGGCGACGTCCTCGACCGATACGTCGAGGATCGCCGGAAGCCCGCGGCCCGGCGCGCCGAAGGCGACGGTCATGTCGCCCGCACGTCCGGCCATGTCGGCCAATCGATCGACCGACAGCGGCGTCCCGTGACGGGACGTCGCGATTCGGAGCCCCGCGTCGGGGCGTCCCAGCGCTTCCGACAGGTCCGCGCGCCGAACCGCGAACCCCGGTGGGGGCTCGTCGACGATTCGGGCGCGGACCGGTTCTCTCGAAGAGATCCTGATGGCGACGCGCTCTCCAACGCTCGCCTCCATCCCGTCAGGGAGGAGGAGGGAGATCGGGTGTTGCAGTGCGCAATTGACCCGAACGCGGCCGTCAGGTCCGACCTCGGTCACGATTCCTTCTTGCAACGACCCCGGACGATCAGGTCCGGAGCCGGTCCGTGACGAGATGCGGAGGGGCGGCAACACGCCGGCGTACTCCAGTTCGTCCCGCCGGCCCCACGCCTCCTTTCGGAGGTAGGGGGGCGTGGCGGCGTACCGGAGCACGACCTCGACGAACCCGCCTCCCCAGCGCCGTTCGCCGTCTTCGTCGGGGAAGACGACGAGGCGGTCCGCCCGGAACACCGTCGCCGCGCGGGCGACGTAACCGAGTTTGCGAGTCGCCTCGCGTTTGTCCTCGGCTTCCCGGACGAGGGAAGACGGCACGAGCACACCGAGCGTCATGCCGGGCCTTTCCGCGTCACGTCACTAGACTGTGCCATTCGTACCGCATCCTCCTGTAAAAGGGTAGCGGAAATCGGTTCGGGCTGTGAGCCGCTCACACGCCGAGAGACGCCGGTTCGTGGGGAG
Source organism: Haloplanus sp. CK5-1 (assembly GCF_037201915.1). Classification (NCBI taxonomy): domain Archaea; kingdom Methanobacteriati; phylum Methanobacteriota; class Halobacteria; order Halobacteriales; family Haloferacaceae; genus Haloplanus; species Haloplanus salilacus. Next base: position 2,488,636 of record NZ_CP147505.1, read on the forward strand.
TTCTCGCACGACACGCTCCCCCACGCCTGCCCCGGATTTCGGAACGCTTAATAATCCGACCCCGGTTGGTGTAACTGCGAAGCGCGCTGGTAGTGTAGTGGTATCACGTGACCTTGCCATGGTCACAACCTGGGTTCAAATCCCAGCCAGCGCATTCCTGCGGCCTTCTTCCTCCCGAATTCCGCCGTTTTCGCTGGGAGCAATGAATGTACGTTACAGGTCACGAGGTGGGTTCCAAATCGGAGCCCCGGAGCGGTACAGCGATTAGAAAACATGTCAGGGTCACTTCAAAAATACGTATAAAAAAGTCGGGGAGAGCTAGTCGGTCGCGTTAAGTTAGAGGATGAGGCGGACGAGTTCTGAGTGCTTATGCCAGAATTCGACCGCCTCAACGGATGTATCGAGTGGATCGACTTGTCGTTTGTGGAGCGAAAGCGGACTCCCGAGTGGGCGATTCAAGTGGGCATCCGGTGTCATCTCGCCGGTATGTCAACAAGGGATGCAAGTCAGTTTCTCGATGAGTTGGGAGTCAAACGTAGTCACGTCGCGGTTCACAACTGGGTGCACAAGGCCGATCTACAGCCGATGTCGACGGTGAGTGCGGATCAACTTGCGGTTGACGAGAAAGTGATCCGCATCAACGGCGACGACTACTGGCTGTACGGTGCCGTCGATCCCCAAACAAACGAAATCCTGCAGTTCAGGCTGTTTCCAGCGACGACGAAACAGACGACGCGATGGTTTCTGACCGAACTTCATCGACGATATCGGCTAGATGGCGTCGAATTTCTCGTCGATGACGCCGATTATCTAGTGAACGTCCTCGACGAAGACGGGTACCGATTCCAGATGGTTTCACATGGGAATCGGAATGCCATCGAACGTGTCTTTTGGGAAATAGAACGACGAACCTCCTCATTTGCAACTAGTTTCAGCCATGTCGAACCGCAGACAGCAGAATCGTGGCTCCAAGCCCTCGCCGTCCGGCACAACTCACGCCAAAGTTAACGCGACCGTCGTTGCAGCCCCACACCGGTATCGACCGGTGGGGAGTAGCCGACGGTACGGACGAACCGACTCCGATATTTTAGGCAGACCTAATCGACAGTTACTTTAGGTGGGCCTAAAGAGGGGTCGACATGGAAACGGACGTCTGCGTGATCGTTCCGACGATACGGGAGTACGAGTGCGTGCGGTCGTACGTGGCGAACGCCGAGCGCCACGGCTTCGACACGGACCGACTGGAGTTCGTGTTGGTGACCGAGGACTTCTGTCCGACGGGGGAGATGGAGGCGATGCTCGACGAGTTGGGCGTCGCGGGCGAGGTGTTCGACGGGAGTCGACGCGAGGAGTGGTTCGACGACCACGGCGTCGACGACTACGATCACCTGATCCCGGCCGCGAGCCACGCCCAGACGAGTTTCGGTCTGCTGTACCTGTGGGCCAACGACCACCCCTACGCCGTCTTCATCGACGACGACACCCGTCCCCACGAGACCGTTGACTTCTTCGGCACCCACCTCGACAACCTGACCGAGGAGCGGACCGTCGAGTCGGTACGCTCCGATACGAACTGGGTGAACGTGCTGTACCACGCGGCTGACGACCACGGCCTCTACCCCCGTGGCTACCCCTACTCCGCGATGGACGAGACGGTCGAGACGGGGGAGGCCGAACTCACGGACGTCGTCGCCTCGCAGGGGTTGTGGACGAACGTGCCCGACCTCGACGCGGTGCGCATCCTGATGGACGGCGACCTGCAGGGACAGGCCGAGACTCGGCTCACCGCCGACGACTTCGGGCCGGACTTCGTCGCCGGGCCCGGCCAGTATCTCACCGTCTGCTCGATGAACCTCGCCTTCCGTCGCGAGGTCGTCCCGGCGTTCTACCAGTTGCCCATGGACGACAACGAGTGGTCGGTGGGGCGGTTCGACGACATCTGGAGCGGGGTGTTCCTCAAGCGCGCCGCGGACCTGCTGGACAAACAGGTCGTCACCGGCGACCCACTCTGCCGACACGACAAGGCGCCGCGGTCGACGTTCGACGACCTGCACAACGAGGTGGCGGGGCTGGAACTCAACGAGCACCTCTGGGAACTGGTCGACGACGTCGACCCGGCCGTCGAGGGCCGGGACGCCGACGCCTACGCCACGGTCTTCGCGGCGATGGCCGACGCCCTCGTCGACGCCGAAGCCGACTACCGCAACGGCGACTTTCTCGCCCACGTCGGCGAGTACATGCACGACTGGCTGGACTGCCTCGACGAACTCCAGTCGGCGACGCGGACGGTCCCGGCCGACGACTAGGGGCGGCGGCGAGCGCCGACGCGGACGTTCCGACGCACCAGGCGCTTCCCCGAATCGGCAAGTATAAGTGTTTTAGGGCGGCCTAAATCAACCATGCGCGATAGTCCAAGTTCTCGACGTCGGATACTGCGGATCGGAGGCGCTGCCGGCCTGGCATCGATCGCCGGATGTAGCGGGCTTCTCGGGGGGTCAGAGACCGGCGACGGTGGCGACGGTGGTGACGGTGGCGGCGACACGGTCGGACAGATCGGCTCCGGACGCTCCCCGTTCGGCGAGCGCGACCTCTCCGGCGGCACCTCGATGTCCGAGATGCCCGAATTGAGCGGCGAACTGACCCTCTACTCCGGCCGCGGCGAACCGCTGGTCGGTCGCCTCGTCTCCTTCATCGAGGACCTCTACCCCGACCTGACGGTGCGCCCGCGGTACAACGCGGCGGCGGACCTCGTGAACCAGATCGAGACCGAGGGCGAGAACAGCCCAGCCGACGTGTTCTTCTCGGTCAACGCCGGGTCGCTGGGCGCACTCAAGGACCGTGGGCGGACGGCGGACCTCCCGAGCGAGGTTCTCGACGCGGTCCCCGACCAGTTCCACGACCCCGACGGGACGTGGGTCGGCACGTCCGGCCGCGCACGGACCATCCCCTACAACACGAACGCGCTCTCCGAGTCGGACGTCCCGGACGACATCTTCGCGTTCCCGGAGACGGAGGCGTTCCGCGACGCCATCGGCTGTGCCCCTTCGTACAGTTCGTTCCAGGCGTTCGTCACGGCGATGCGCGCGCTCAACGGCGAGGAGGAGACTCGCCAGTGGCTCGAAGGGATGCTGGAACTGGGACTCGACTCCAACTACGCCGACGAGTTCCTCGTGAGTCAGGCCGTCGCGGACGGTGAACTCCGCGCCGGCTTCGCCAACCACTACTACATCCAGCGAGTGCTCGCCGGCCGACCCGACGCCCCCATCTCCACCGCGTTCACCGAGGGTGATGCGGGTGCCATCTTCAACGTCGCCGGGGCGTGCGTCCTCGATACGGCGTCGTCGCCCGATTTCGCGTCGAACTTCGTCCATCACTTGCTGTCGGCCGAGGCACAGGACTACTTCGCACGGGAGACCTTCGAGTACCCACTGGTGCCGGGCGTCGACCCCATCGGCCGCCTGCCGAGTATCGATGAATTGAACCCGCCCGAAGGATTAGACCTGACTCAGCTGTCCGACTTGGAGGGAACGGTCTCCCTCCTGCGTGACGTCGGAATGCTCTGACACCACACCATGGCAGCGGACCACCACACCGTCGACGACGGCGGCGAGAGCCTCCCCCTCCCAACGACGATAGCGAGCGGTGCGGTCGCCGCCGCGGTGTTGCTCCCGCTGGTGTGGTTGGTCAGGACCGCCCTCGACGTCGGCCTCGACGACGCCATCGCCATCTCGACCCGGCCGGCGACGGTCCAAGTGTTTCTCAACAGCGCCGCACTCGTCGCCGTCGTCACCGTCGCGTCGGTGCTGATCGGCGTCCCCTTCGCGTATCTGACGGTGCGGACGGACCTCCCCTTCCGCCGGGCGGTCACCGTCGCCGTCTCGCTTCCCCTCGTCATCCCCAGTTACGTCGGCGCCTTCGCCTTCGTCTCGGCTTTCGGCCCACAGGGTGCCTTCCAGCGGCTGCTCGCCCCCCTCGGCGTCGAGCGACTCCCCGACATATACGGCTTCACCGGCGCGGCGCTCGTCATCACGCTGTACACCTACCCGTACGTGTTCATCACGACGCGTGCGGCGCTGAAGTCCCTCGACACGACGTTGATCGACGCCGCGCGGACGCTCGACCACGACCGGTGGGAGGCGTTCCGCCGCGTGACGATTCCCCAGATACGGCCGGCCGTGACCGCCGGGTCGCTGCTGGTCGCGCTGTACACCCTCTCCGATTTCGGTACGCCCGCGATCATGCAGTTCGACGCCTTCACCCGCGTCATCTACGTCGAGTTCACGAGCTTCGGCCGCGACGTCGCGTCCCTGCTCTCCCTCCAACTCGTCGCGGTGACCCTGCTCATCCTCGGCCTCGAATCGCACGTCCGTGGCAACGAACCGCTGCACGCCGGGCGACAGGGGGGACGGACGGGCGGGACCATCCCGCTCGGGCCGTGGAAGTACGTCGCGCTCGCGGCCTGTCTGATCGTCGCCGGCATCGCGTTGCTCGTGCCCCTCGGCATCCTGTTGACGTGGCTGGCGCGGGGCGGAGCGGAGGTGGGGAGCGCGCTCGCCTTCCGCCCGGAGTACGCCCTCAACTCGGTCGGCGTCTCGGCCGGGGCGGCCCTCGTCGCGACGGTCGTCGGCCTGCCGGTGGCCTACCTCGCCGCCGGCTACCGCTCCCGGCTGGCCGACGCCTTCGAGCGGGCGACCTACGTCGGCTACGCCGTGCCGGGTGTGGTGCTCGGTCTCGCGCTGGTCTATCTGGGCACCTCGTACGCCCGTCCGCTCTACCAGACGGTCTACCTGCTGGTCGCGGCCTACGTCATCCGGTTTCTACCACAGGCGGTCGGATCGATGCGCGCCTCCTTCCTCCGAATCAACCCCGCGCTCCCCGAGGCGGCGCGGACGCTCGGTCGCTCCTCTTTCGGTGCGTTCCGCGCGGTGACGCTGCCGCTGATCGCCCCCGGCCTCTTCGGCGGCGCGGCGCTCGTCTTTCTGACGACGATGAAGGAACTGCCGGCGACGCTGTTGCTCCGGCCGTCGGGGTTCAAGACGCTCGTCACCCACATCTGGACGGCGACCGAAGCCGGCTACTACGGTCACGCGGCCGTGCCCGCGCTCATCCTGCTGGGTGTCTCCGGGCTCTCGATGCTTGTTATCCTCTCACAGGAGGGGTACGATGTCAAATAGAACGATGCACGCGACGAACGAGGCGGTGGATCGACGGACAGAGACGGACGGCACGACCGTTCTCGAACTGGACGGGGTCGACAAGTCGTACGGCTCCGAACGGGTCATCGGGGACCTCTCGCTGTCGGTCGAGGAAGGAGAGATACTCACCCTCCTCGGCCCCTCGGGGTGTGGGAAGACGACGACGCTCCGGCTCATCGCGGGGCTCGAACGCCCCGACGCCGGCACCGTCGAACTCGACGACGCGACCGTCTCCGGAGCCAGCCGGTTCGTCGCACCCGAGGACCGCGGCGTCGGCGTCGTCTTCCAGGAGTTCGCGCTCTTTCCCCACCTGACCGCCGCCGAGAACGTCGGCTTCGGGCTGGAGGGGTGGAGCGACGAGGACCGCCAGGCCCGGATCGACGAACTGCTCGACCTCGTGGGACTCGAAGCACAGGGCGACTCCTACCCCGACGAACTCTCCGGCGGGCAACAGCAACGCGTCGCGCTCGCACGGTCGCTCGCACCCGAACCCGAGGTGCTCCTGCTCGACGAACCGTTCTCCAACCTCGACGTCGACCTCCGTGTCCAGATGCGCGAGGAGGTGCGCGAGATCATCAAGCAGACCGGCGTGACCGCCGTCTCGGTCACCCACGACCAGGAGGAGGCGATGTCGATCAGCGACCGCGTGGCCGTCATGAACGACGGCCGGATCGAACAGGTCGGCGACCCCGAAGGGGTGTTTCAACAGCCCGAATCCCGCTTCGTCGCGGGCTTTCTCGGCCACGCCAGTTTCCTCCCCGGCTACGTCCACGGCGGCGAGGTGACGACCGGTCTCGGGCCGATCCCACAGTCCCAGATCAACGGGTTGGCGAGCACGTACGACCGGACGCGCATCGACGTGCTCGTCCGCCCGGACGACATCAGAGCGATCCCGGTCGACGGCGACGCCACCGACGGCCGGATCGTCTCGCGGCGCTACCTCGGCCCGACGATCCTCTACGAGGTCCGCCTCGACGACGACACGAGCGTCCAGTGTATGCACAACCACGACGAGTCCATCCCGCTCGACACGCGGGTCCGCATCGAACTCGACGCCGACCACGAACTCGCGTGGTTCCCGGGCGACCAGCGGCCGACCGAGGCGTCCGACGTCGACACGGAATAGTGCCCCGTCGACCCCGTCGCGACCGCCTCCTCGCCGCCGCGCTCGTCGTCCTCGCCGGCGTCGTCGTCTACTGGCTGGCGGTCGACCTCTTCCCGTACCACTCAGTCAACGACGACGAGGGCGTCTACCTCACGCAGGCGGCCATGCTGCTGGAGGGACAGTTGTACCTCCGGCCTGGACCCCTCGGCGACCTCGTGCGACCGTGGTTTTTCGTCGAGGAAGCGGCCGGCGACGACCTCCGGTACTACTCGAAGTACTCCCCCGTCGCGGCCGGGTTCTTCGCCGTCGGGCAGGCACTCGGCGATCCGAACCTGAGCCTCGGCGTCGTCGCCGCCGGCAACGCCGCCCTCGTGTACGTACTGGCGACCGACGCGTTCGACCGGCGGACCGCCCGATTCGCCGTCGTCGCGCTCGCCGCGACCCCGCTGTTTCTCTTCTCCTCGGCCGTCTTCCTCCCCTACGCCCCGACGACGCTTTGCAACCTCGCGTTCGCGGTGGCGTACGTCCGGACGATGCGCCGCGACTCACCGCGGTGGGGTGTCGTCGCTGGCGCGGCCATCGGCCTCGCCTTCTTCGCCCGCCCCTACACCGCCGTCTGCTTCGCCGCGCCCTTCATCGCTCACTCGCTGGGATCGCTGTGGTGGACGCGCGGGACGGACCGCTTTCGCCCGACACTCGCTCGACTCCTCGCCGTCGCGGGCCTCGGTCTCGCCGGCGTCGCGGCCACCCTCGGCTACAACGCCCTCGTGACTGGCGATCCGCTCCTGTTTCCCTACCAGGTGTTCGGCCCGCAGGACGGACCCGGCTTCGGCCGGCGCGAACTGCTGGGGTACGACCGCCTCTACACGCCCGCACTCGCCGCGGAGACGACGGTCAGACTGCTCACCCTCCTGTCGACGGAGTGGACGGTCGCCGGTCCCGTCGGCACGCTACTCGCGTTGGTCGGACTCCGCCGGCTCCCGACCGATCGGGCGTCGGTCACCGACCCGACGCTCTCCCCGCCCACGCTCCGGGCCGTCGTCGTCGGCATCGTCCCGGCCGTCGTCCTCGGTAACGCCTACTTCTGGGGGACGCTCAACGGACTGGAAAACGGGCTGATCGGCCTGCTTGGGCCGTACTACCACTTCGACCTGCTCCTCCCGCTGTCGGCGTTCGCCGCCGCGGGTGCGTTCGTCCTGTGGGACCGATTCACCGAGAGGGTCCGCCGACTCGACGGGCGGGAACGGCGGGCCGTCCTCGCCGTCGCTCTCCTCGTCGGGACGGGCGTCGGCGGCGCCGCGGCCGTCGACGCCGTCGACGGACCGTACGACGAGAACCGTCTCCGCACGTCGAACCTCGCGACGGCGTACGAGCCGGTCGAGGAGCGGTCGTTCGACGACGCCGTCGTGTTCCTCCCCACGCCCTACGGCGACTGGCTCAACCACCCGTTTCAGCACCTCCGCAACGATCCGGGACTGGACGGCGACGCCCTCTTCGTGCAAAATCAGGGCGACGTCGAGCGGTTCGAGACGATCGACGCGACCGGCGACCGGCGACCGTACCGCTTCACCTACCGCGGGGACTGGACCGGTGCGGTGACGGCGGTCGATCCGGCGCTGGTCCCCCTGTCGGTCGAACGGGGCGACCGCGTGACCGCGACGACGACGCTCGGCGTGCCGGCGCGGGCGACGACCGCCAGGGCGCGGATCGTCACGGAGGCCGGCAGCGCCCGGTACGGAATCGGTCGCGTCGACGACTCGGTGACGGTCGACTGGGAGGTCGGCGGGGAGCGCGCCGGCGTGACCGGGCGCGACCCGGCCGGGAACGCGACCGCACCGCTCCCGACCGGCGTGAGCGAGGTGACGCTGCTCGTGACGTTCGTCGAGCCACAGGGAACGACGGTCACCTACCGGCAGACGGTGAGCGTCGAGCGGACGCCGACGGGCGTTCGCGTCATCTGGCCGCCCGAGACGCGGATCTGTTCGCTCACGACCGACTGCGGGCGTGAGGGGACGTACGTCGGTCCGGACGGCGACTACGTCTCGGGCGTGTCGGTCGAGACGAGCGCGGCGAGTCGGAACGCGTCGTGGGCAGGGTAGCGCTCACAACAGCGTCAGTTCGACGGTGGAAAACGAGCGGTATGCGTCGCCGAGCGCCGCCTCGGGGTCGCCGGTCGCGTCCACCGGCGCGACGGCGACGGCGCCGCGGTCCAACTCGTCGAGGACCGTCCGCTCGCCCAGGAGGACGAGACGATCGGGGTCGCGCCGGTCGAGGACCGCCCGGCAGTCGTCGAGGTGGGCGGCCACCTGTTCGTCGCGGCGGCGCTCGAACCGCGACTGGGAGAACCCACCCTTCGAGTGGGTTGCCTGCACGTCCGTCTCGACGGTCTCGACGTCCCGCAGCTCGCCGCCCTCGTCGACGATACCGACGGCGAACAGGTCCGAGCGCACCAGCGCGACGGTGAGTCCCTCGGGTGGTCGAAACCAGTCTCCGTCGAGACGGAAGCCGGCCCCCCACTCGACGAACGGGGCGGGAGCCAACGGCGGATCGAGCGCGACGCTCACGAGACCGGCGTCGTCGGCACAGACCAGACAGGGCGCGACGCGGCGCGCGAGGGCGGCCCGGTCGCCGAGGGCGTCGGTGAGGGCCTCGGTCGTCGGGTCGTCACGCGAGCCCGATCCCTCGTCTCCTCCGACCATCGTCGTCAACGCTCCCTCCGGCCCGGTCTCGACGCTCCGGAGCCGGGCGAGCACCTCGTCGAGACGGTCGTCACGGAGCGACTCGGTCCCGCGCGGTGTGAGGTCGGGTGCGTCCGCCGACTCCTCGGCGACTCGATCCTCGAGTTCGGCGATCCGGTCCTCGAGACGGTTGACCCGCTCCTCGGCGGCCTGTCGGTCCGTCACCGCGTCGGCGCGACGGTCGCTCTCGGCGTCGAGGCGACGCTCTAGGTGGCGCTTCTCCTCCTCGAGTTCCTCGATGCGCGCCTTCAGTCCGGCCCGCCCGAGCAACCTATCGAGCATAGGGAAGCGAGCGTGCGCCGACGCCTTCTACCCTGTGGCTGAGGCGAGGGGGGCGAGACCGCAGCGACCGGAAGCGAGGCTTCGTGGCGGCGCGGCGAGCGCGCCGAGGCGCGGAGCGGGCGGTGGACCGAAGCACCGACCCGATCAGACGGCCGAGTCGCCGGGGTCGTAGCCCGCGTACCGCAGGAGTTCGGCCGCGCGGTCGGGTTTGGCGAGGAACACCTCGCGCCGATCGGGGAGGTCACCGTCGCTCTCGACGACGCTCGGGGGGAGGCCGAGCGTCCCGGAGGGGACTCCCTCCTCGCCGTGGACCGGGAAGTGTGCCCCGTCGAGTTTCATCACGAGCGGTGCGTCCAGCCGTTCGACGCCCTCGCCGGTGGCGTACAGCCGCTGGTTCATCCGTTCGTGGTCGGCCTCGTGGATGACCGCGTGGTCGTGCTGGTGGGGTTCGACGTACAGTCGCCCGAGGTAGTAGCCGGCGGAGAACTCTTCGAACATGCTGTTCGATGCGTGGTAACGTGCACCACGATATAAGTCTTGTCGGCAGCGTTTATTACGAACCGCTCGCGGCCGTCACCGGGGTCGCCCGACCGTCATCGACCAGACGGCGACGAGACCCAGGAGGACCGCCGGAAACAGCGGCAGGACGAGCATGGCGGTCCGGTAGTGCGCGCCGAGGATCCCTCCAGCGGCGGGCCAGAGGTAGATGATCAGCGGGACGACGAGGACGGCGACGACGACGGCGGCGACGAGGACCCACCCCTCGCGGCCGAGTGCCTCCTCGTCGGGCGGGTCGTCGGAACCGGCGTCGGGGCCGACCCCGGGACTGGTATCCGCGCTCACCGTCGGAGGTGTCGTCGGGGTCGGTCACGTCGCGGGGACGGGGTCGGACTCGACCGGGAAACCACGGGCTGGGCCGGCATCATGGTCGATGGACCGCCTCGACGGACAAAACGCTGTGGCTCGACGGTCCGGTTCGCACGACTGCTCCGGACGACCGTCGGGGAACGGGGATCACCGACTCGTCGTGTCCGTGCTCCCGCAGTCGGGACACTGGAGGAGCGATCCCAGCGACGGGTGGGTCGCAGTCTCCCAGTCGTCGCTCTCGGTCGCTGCCTCGAAGCCGCAGTCGAGACACCTGACGACGGTGGTTGTCGTGTCGTCGACCATACGGGTCCGTACGTCCCGACGTGTCATAGTAGTTTCTCGTCGACGGCAACCCCTTTGGTCGGCGGGCGCCGAACCGATCACATGAGCGACGGTGACGACCACGACCACGGACACGACGGCGACCACGACCACGGACACGACGGCGACCACGACCACCACCATCACGACGTCGAGACTCTCGGTGCGGGCGTCGTGACCGTCACCTCCTCGCGAACGCTCGACGACGACTCGGCGGGCGACGCCATCGCCGCGGCGTTCGAGAGCGAGGGCCACGAGGTGGCGACCCGCGAACTGGTCCCGGACGACCACGATCGGGTGCAGGCGACGCTCGCGAACCTCGCGCGGCGTGGCGACGTCGACGTCGTCGTGAGCACCGGCGGGACGGGCGTGACCCCCGACGACGTGACCGTCGAGGCGGTCCGACCGCTGTTCGAGAAGGCGCTTCCGGGCTTTGGCGAACTGTTCCGACGACTCTCGTACGACGAGATCGGAACGCGCGTGGTGGGGACACGGGCGGTCGCGGGGGTCGTCGACGGCACGCCGACGTTCTGTCTGCCGGGGAGCGAGAACGCCGCGACCCTCGGTGCGGAGGAGGTGATCGTCCCCGAGGCCGGCCACCTGTCCGGACTGGCGACGCGAGAGGAGTGATCGAGCGTCGTCGTCAGGATTTAAGCCCCCGGCCGAGTAGGTCGGGCCATGAGTCAGCAGGAACCACCCGAGCGAGACGACGAGTCGCCGTACGCCGGGAGCAAGGACCGGGACCTCCGGAGCCGCGAAGTGACCGAGGGGCGCGACCGCGCGCCTCACCGATCGATGTTCCGAGCGATGGGGTTCGACGACGACGACCTCGAGTCGCCGATGGTCGGCGTCCCAAACCCCGCCGCCGACATCACGCCGTGTAACGTCCACCTAGACGACGTCGCCGAGTCGGTCGTCGACGGCATCGACGGAGCGGGCGGCATGCCCATCGAGTTCGGAACGATCACCATCTCCGACGCCATCTCGATGGGGACCGAGGGGATGAAATCCTCTCTGATCTCGCGGGAACTGATCGCCGACTCCGTCGAACTCGTCTCCTTCGGCGAGCGGATGGACGCCCTCGTCACGGTCGGCGGCTGTGACAAGAACATGCCCGGCATGATGATGGCCTCCATCCGGACCGACCTGCCCTCCGTCTTCTGTTACGGCGGGTCGATCATGCCCGGCGAACACGACGGCCGCGAGGTCACCATCCAGAACGTCTTCGAGGGTGTCGGGGCCGTCGCCGAGGGCGACATGTCCGACGACGAACTCGACACGCTCGAACGGAACGCTTGCCCCGGTGCGGGCTCCTGTGGCGGGATGTTCACCGCGAACACGATGGCCTCGATCAGCGAGGCCATCGGCTTCGCGCCGCTGGGCTCCGCGTCCCCGCCCGCCGAGGACGAGGCCCGTTACGAGGTGGCCCGCGAGACGGGCGAACTCGTCGTCGACGTGATCGAGGCCGACCGCAAACCCTCCGACTTCCTCTCGGTCGAGTCCTTCGAGAACGCCATCGCGCTCCAGGTCGCGGTGGGTGGCTCGACCAACGCCGTCCTCCACCTGCTGGCGATGGCCGCGGAGGCCGGCGTCGACCTCGACATCGAGGACTTCAACCGTATCAGCGCCCGCACCCCAAAGATCGCCAACCTCCAGCCCGGCGGCGAGCGGGTGATGAACGACCTCCACGAGGTCGGCGGCGTGCCGGTCGTCCTGCGGGAACTGCTCGACGCCGACCTGCTCCACGGCGACGCGCTCACCGTGACCGGCGAGACGATGGGCGAGGCGCTCGACCGCTACGATCCGCCCGCGGTCGCCGACCTCGACGCCGACTTCCTGCACACGGTCGACGACCCGATCCACGAGCGCGGTGCGATCCGGATCCTGACCGGCAACCTCGCCCCCGAAGGCGCGGTCATCAAGATCACCGGCGAGGACCACCTCCACCACGAGGGTCCGGTTCGGGTGTTCGAAGAGGAGAAAAACGCCATGGAGTACGTCCAGGAAGGTCACGTCGAGTCCGGGGACGTCATCTGCATCCGGAACGAGGGCCCACGCGGCGGCCCCGGAATGCGCGAGATGCTCGGCGTCACGAGCGCCGTCGCCGGCCAGGGCCACGCCGAGGACGTGGCACTATTCACCGACGGCCGGTTCTCCGGTGCGACGCGTGGCTTCTCCATCGGCCACGTCGCCCCCGAGGCGTTCGTCGGCGGTCCGATCGCCGCCCTCGAAGACGGCGACGTGGTGACCATCGACATCGACGACCTCGAACTCTCCGTGGATCTGAGCGACGAGGAACTCGAGGCGCGTCTCGACGGCTACGACGCCGAACCGAACTACACGTCCGGGGTACTGGCGAAGTACGGTGCCATGTTCGACTCGGCGGCAAACGGCGCGGTCACCGACCCCGGCTCGAAGCAGGACTGAGACGGCGACCGACTGGCCACCGACGGAGTGTTCCGTCCCGTGCTCGTGACGACGGTGGGGGGAGTTTCATAGTGTTTAGTTCGAATCTTTACCGGTGAGATACGGCCAGATGTTCGGTTCGGTGATCGCGCTCAATCCTCGTGGAATGCATTCTTTCAGCGTCGAGAGATCTGGCATAAGGCGATACTTGAACCACTCTTGCAATTGGTCCCAGCACCCTTCGACAGCGTTCAATTCGGGAAGTTTCGACGGGAAGTACCACACTTCGAGATCATCCCCTCGCACGCACGAGACCGAACTGTCTCCGACAGTTTCGGTCTCGCGCTCACCACTCACGTGCTCCCACAGATCCCTCGCGTAGAAGTAACCCGCTCGATCCAGAAACACCACTAACTCCTCACCGAACTTGTCTTTCAGCGCTTCTAACAGCCGAATCCCGTGGTTCCGTGTGAGATTCTCTTCTGTCCAGCAGAAGAAGCTGTCACCGTCGTCGGTGACAGCGCCCAGCACCGTCACTGAATCCCACGCTGTTGCAACCTCTATTGTCGGGTTTGAGCCAATTGGGTAGAAGCCACGTCGCTGAACAGTTCCGACGTGCTTGGTGAACTGATCGACAACAACGACAGTTTTCTCGGTTAGTTCGGGCCGTTTTTTTCGACTGTCTCCTGAAACTCAGTTTTCTCTTCAGGGTCGGCTTCATGATGTTGAGGCCGTGCTGTCCGCAAGGACAGCCCGGCCTCTTTCAACAAGTCATACGCGTAGGTTTCGTGGTATTCGACGCCGTATTCCTCTTTGGCGTGATGAAGCAAGAGTTTCGCTGACCACGCTTGCTGGTCGTATCCGAGTTCGGTCGGCGGCTGTTGCAACTGCTCGAACAGTCGCTCACGATCTTTGCCCTCGATTTTTGCTGGACCTCCTGGTCGAGGAGCGTCGTAAGGTGCCTGCTCGATCGGTTCTTCCTTGAACCGATCGAGCCAGTTGCGAATCGTTTTCTCGACAACACCGTGGCGGTCAGCCAGTGTATCCAGTTGATCGCCCTTCTTGCGCCCGATCGCCGCGAGAACACGTTCTCGCGGCTTCCCTTCGTCGATCTGGTCCTTGAGATCGTAGAGTTCTTCGAGCGTGATATCGTCAAGCCGACCCATTACCAACGCCAGCGTCTCTATCGGTAAAACAGTTCCCTAGACACTATCAGTCGTCGATCGAGAACTCACCGCTCGTAGGAGGCAACTCCACGACAAATACGCTTCCGTCCGGATCGTTGTCCTCGACCCAGACGGTTCCCCCGTAACGGTTCACGAGCGTTCGAACGAGGTAGAGCCCCAATCCGGTCCCCTCGCTGTCGAAACTCTTCTCGCCCTCCTCGAAGATCTGCTCTTTCTGGTCGTCGGGGATGCCCGGGCCGTTGTCGGCGACACGAATCCGAACCGCCTCGTCGTCAGCAACCGCCGAAACGGAGACTTCCGGGAGTTGCTTGTCGTTGTGTACGATCGCGTTGGTGAGCACGTTCCGGAACACCGAACCCAGCATGTCGTCGGCAAGCACCTCCGTGTCCGGAATCTCTCCTTCGACGGTGACGATGGCGCGTTCGTGACTAGTTCGTACGTCGTCGATCTGCTCTTCGAGGACGGGACGGACGGTCACCGGGATGCGGTCGGCCTCCGAGCGAAGCAACACTTTGGTGACATCGCCGGCGGTTCGAGTGATGTCGACGGCCTCACGACCCGCCTCCAAGATCTGCCGGAGGTACGCCTCCCCGTCGTCCTCGGCGTACTCTTCCAGCATACCGGCATACGCGAGCACAAGCTGGAGGGCGTTGCGAACGTCGTGGCGTACGACCTGGTTGAGCACCTCGAGGTTGTCACGCTGGCGCTCGAGGGTCCGTTCGTACTCCTTACGCTCGTCGATGTCGAGATGGATACCGACGGCTCGAACCGGCTCGCCGTCCGCGTCGCGACTGACGATTCGTCCGATATCTCGGATCCATTTCCAGCTACCGTCGGCGGTTCGCATCCGGTGTTCCGTATCGTAGAGGCCGGTGTCACCCAAGAGGTGGTCGTTCAGTGCGTCCTCGACCCGATCGAGGTCGTCGGGATGGACGCGCCGTTCCCACGCTTCGACGTGGGGATCGATCTCGTCGGGCGAGTATCCGAGCATCCGGGCCCACTGCTCGTTGAACTCCACCTCGTCGGTGGTCAGATCCCAGTCCCAGATGCCGAGATTCGCACCCTCGGTTGCGAGTTCCAACCGCTCTTTGAGCCGTTGGAGCTCTCGTTCTCGCTGTTTCTGTTCGGTGATGTCGGTCGAGACACCACAGAGGCCGGTGATCTCGCCGTCTTCGTAGACCGGGGATTTCCGTGTGAGCCGGACCGTGTTTCCCGACACCGTCGGGACCGTCTCCTCGATTTCGAGGACTTCGCCCGTCTCGATAACCCGTCGATCGTCCGCCCTAGCCTGTTCGGCGACCTCCGGAGGGACGAGGTCGTCGTCGGTCAACCCGACGATATCCCGGTCGTCCACGTTGAACAGTTCACGGCACGCTTGATTCATCATGAGATACTGCCCGTCGGTGTCTTTCAGAAAGACCGCCGCGGACATGGTCTGCAGGACGGTCTCGAACTGGCTGTGGATGTGCTCCAGTTTCCGTTCGTGCTCTTTGCGTCCCGTGATGTCCCGTGCGACTCCGACGATCCGGGTCACCGTTCCGTCGTCGGTGATCGGGGTGAGTTTCGTCTGCCAGTGACTCGTCCCGCCTGGGAGAGTGAGCGTCTCCTCGTACTCGATCGTGTCACGCTGTTCGACACAGCGACGGTAGTTCGTTGCGACGGCTGCACCCTGTTCGTCGCCGAGAAGGTCACGAGGGGTCTGGCCTCGCAGCTCGTCCTCGGACAGCCCGGTTCGCTGTCGGTGCGAGGCGTTGTTCCGCTGGAAGGTGAATCGGTAGTCGTCGTCCGTCTGCTCGACGTCGATCAGGAAGACTGCGTCCTGCATTTCACGAAAGATCGCCTCGTAGATCTTCGTCGACCCGTCATCGATCGCCCGAGCACCCCCGACGTCGGAGTCTTCGTTCATTTGGTCTTCTCCGAGGCACGTACGTCTCCCGGCTAATTATAGTTCAAGGATCGGTTCCGTGGAGCGAGCGTGGTCGTGACACCGAGAGACGATCGCACTCGTCGATCACGGGTGCGTCGCGATCGCCAGCCGTGTAGCGCCGATTCGTCCGAGTTCGGGATGGTGGTCCAATCCGGCCGTTCGGACGGGGCGACGGTGGCTACCGAACGGAGCGGAACTAATCGCCCAGGTCACGTAGCGTCTCGTGAACGCCGACGACCATCGTCGGGACGATCAGCATGAACAGGTGTTCCTCCAGCGGGATCCCGAGCAGGTCGATCCCCGTCCGCATCGGAATCGAGAAGACGCCGACCGAAAGCGTGTACCAGTCCCAGACGTACGCGAAGGGGTAGAGGACGGCGGCCGTCCGCGCGGCGGCCCGGACCGCGCCCGCTCGGACCACCAACGCCACGGCGACCGCCCCCCACAGCACTTCGGTCGCGAGGTAGGTGTACGGGCCGAGGACGGTGATGTCGGGGAGTGCGACCCCCGAGAGCGGGCGGACCCAGACGGCGACGACGAGGAGGGCGAAAAAGAGGTAGGACGCCCGTACCAGCAACATCGTCGCGAGTTCGGCGTCGGCGCGGCGGGCGACGAGGGCGACGGCGAGGAAGGGGAGCGTCGCGAACGCCGATCCACGGGGGACGACACCCGTCGCGGCGAGGGCGACGACGGCGGCCATCCCCGCGCTCATCAACGCCCCGGCGACGAGTCGTGCCCGGTCGCGTCCGACGATGACGGCGACGGTCCGCTTGTCGACCGAGCGGTCGTACGCGTAGTCGGTGGCGTCGTCGACGACCTTGATCCCCGCGAGGACGACGACGAACACGACGGCGAAGGCGACGGCGGTCGTCGAGAGCGCCAGGGACTGGACGTAGTAGCCGCCGAGGAGGGCGAAGCCGATGCCGACGGGGTAGCCAAGCGTCGCCCCGAAGGGGTTCGTGTCGAGGTGAGGCGCGTGGAGGACGGCGACGATCCATCCGGGAAGCGAGAGTAGGGCTGCGACGGCGTCGACGCGGAGGGCGAGGACGACGACCCCGACGAAACAGAGGAGGGTCGACCCGGCGAGCGCGAGGTGACAGCCCCGACGGGTGAGCGGGTGGTCGTCGTCCTCGCCGCGGCGGTGGAAGTCGACGAGACCGTCCTTGACGTGGGCGGTGTAGAGCGCACAGAAGGCGACCGCGAGGTGGAGGGCAGCGAGGCGGGGCGCGCCGAGGCCGCCGAGGACGGCACCGAACCCGGAGGCGGCCAGGGGCGGGAGCATGAACACCGGGTGGATCTGGGAGGCGATGGCCCCGAGAGTGGCGCGGGGGCCCGAGCCGTGTCGGGCGATGGCCATACCGTGGACACGTTCCACACCCACATATACTGCCGGTCGTGGTGGGGGTCGAGGAGGGGGAGCGACGCCGGGGTCGATCGAGAGTGGACGGCCGGTGTCACCCCCGGCTACGCGAAAACCGAGCGGACGGCGCGTCGAACCCGGGCGAACACGCCCGCGGACCGTTCGTCGACCGACTCGGGGGACTGGTCGGTCACACACGTGATCTCCAGACCCTGGTCCCGGCGGAGCGTTATCGTCACTTCGTCGGTGGTCGGTGCCCAGTCGCCGTCGTCCTCGACGACGCCGTGTTCTTCGAGCGCCTGCAGTCGGTCCTTCACGTCCCGCATGTCCATGTTCAACCCGCGAGCGATGTCGCCCGTCGCAGCGGGGCCGTTCGCGTAGAGGTACTCGAGGATTCGGAGGCTGGGCCAGGACGCCACGGTTTCGACGAACTGTACGTCTGCAGCCAGATCCGTGTCGAACAGCCGTTCCAACTCCGTGCGTGATGGAATCTGCATATCAGCTCTGAGTGAGGTTGGAGAGCTCTCTGCTCGCCTGGTCGGTCAGTTTGTACTCGATCCCTCTCGTGCCCTCGGTCGCCCGGATCAGCCCCTCCTTCTCAAGGTCGGTTAGCGACTCTTGGACGTGATAGGGACTGACGTCGAGTACCTCGGTGACGGCGTTGGCGGTGTTCGGTCCGTCGTCGTCGAGGTGCCCGACGATGTCCCTCGCGAGATCCGACAGCTGTTCGAGTTTCTGTGAGGCGTCTTCGGCGAGGACACGCCGGACGAAGTCGAAGTCGATGCGCTCGCGTTCCGCCCTGGCACCCTCCTCGATGACGGTGTTACACTGCCGTCGAAGGTGCCGCGGGTAGGGGGTGACGTCCTGGTGGATGAGGTCGATGGCGTCCCTCGTGAAAGGTTCGACGCCGTCCTCGTCGTGAGAACAGCCCACCCGCTCCCCCCGCTCGCTCGCCGCACAGTAGTATCGGAGCCGTTTGTTCACGAGGTCGAAGGCGCCGTCCGAATCCAGCCCCGAGAGCGTGATTTCGTCGCCGATCCGGTCGGACAGCGGCTCGATCTTCGACTGAATCTGATCGAGCATGTGTGCCGTCCCGTTGAAGACGAAGACGGGTTCCCAGTCCTCGATGTCCCGCTGCAGGTGGAGGATCTGCCGGAGCGTCCCGTCGCTCCCGTTTATCACCTCGTCGTAGAACATGACCGTCCGGACGTCGTTTTCGTACCGCTCCTGTAGTGCCGCGGTGACGTCCTCGTAGAGGTCGGCCTGTGCGGCGGCCGGGTCGACCGGCTCGCCGAGTTCGTCGAGGATCCGCTTGGCCATCGCCTTGCTGTATCGTCCCTTCTGGACGGAGACGAACACCGGCAGATAGCCGTCCACGTCCGCGAGAACGTCGTACATGGTCTTCGTGAGGATCGTCTTCCCGGTCCCGAACGGGCCGATGATGAACGTGTTGACGTTTCGCTGGATGTTCTCGCGGAGTCGGCGCAGTTCGTCCTCGTAGCCGGCGAAGAGCCTCGGATCGGGCCACTTCTCGGCGAACGGGTTCGCCGTGAACCCGTGCTCCCCCGGTTCGTACGGCCAGTTCCCTCCCGATTCGAACTCCGCTTTCATCTCGGAGATCAGGTCGTCCGTCATTGCCGGCCGTTCGAAGTGGGCGATATTCAATATGGCGGCGCCAGTGACTAGATAATAGTTATCGGCTTAATCGGCTTTGATAGGTTTATCTCACTTACTAGAAAAAACAACTATAACAACCGAGGCCGACACCGAGAGTGTGGTGTCCATCATGGGAGATCGAATCCGCGTCGACGGAACCGACGTTCCGGTTGCGGACGGAACGACAGTCGAGGACCTCAAAGAGCGACTCGGTCGCGAGGACGACGAACTGGCGACCTACGAGGAGAACGGGGAGGTGAAAGTGCTCGGCGACCGGGACGTGGTCGCCGACGCCGTCCCCAGCGGGACGAACATCAGCTTCCAGCCCGGCGAGGGGAACGTCTTCGGATGAAGCGGGGGCGCGCGTACGAGGAAGCCGAGAAGCTCGGGCACCGGTATCCGGTCCGGTACAGCGAGGCCGACCGGCGTGTCGTCCTCGAGCGGTTCGACTACCCCGAGGGGTGGTCGCCCCGGTTCGCGCCGATGCGATACGACCTCCCGACGACCTACCCACGGGACATGCCCACGGTCTACGTGTCGAACGAGGTCACCCACGAACACGGGAAACCGGAACACCTCCTCAACAGGATCGGTCCGGCCGACGACGCCGACGACGAGTGGTCGAAGTGGTGCATCGAGGACCACAACGTCGGGTGGGATCCGGGGACGGACACGCTGGTCAAACTGACGACGATGATGCGTGCGTCGCTCGCGAACCCGAACGCCGACAACCCGTTCGCGGGGGACGCCTGAATGCGGACGCTCCGCATCCCCGCCGCGACGGTTCGGCGACTCCGGGCGGAACTGCTCGACGACGACGAACGGGAGCGGTTCGCGTTCCTGTACGCGGGCGACGAGGGTGATCTGCTGGCCAGCCGCGTCGTCCCCGTCGACGACGACGCCATGGCTCGCCAGTCGAAGACGGCGTGTCGACCGGACCCAGCCGTCGAGCGAACCCACGTCGGGGCCTGTTACGACGAACGACTGGCTCCGGTGTTGGTCCACAGTCACCCGTTCGCCGACACCCCGCGATTCAGCAGCGTCGACGTCGAGTCGATGGGTCGGTTTCGGGAGTGGCTCTCCGGGCTCTACCCCGACGAGTCGTTCGGGTTCTCGGTCGTCGGCACCCGCGGCATCGAGGCCGTCGGCGACGCGCCGGGCCGCCTCCAGGCGCTCGACGTCGAAGTCCTCGGCGAGTGGAAGCTCGACACGCCCGTCCCGGGGGCCACGTCCCGGTTCGACACGCCCGCCGACGCCGACGCGACGGCGGACGACGACCGGTTCGACCGGAACGTTCGCGCCTTCGGCACCGAGGGACAGCGTCGGCTGCAGGAGGCCACGGTGGGTGTCGTCGGCGTCGGCGGGCTGGGGTCGATGGTCGCACAGCAACTGGCGCGTCTCGGCGTCGAGGACCTCGTCCTCGTCGACGACGACGTGGTCGAGGAGAGCAACCTCTCGCGGCTGACCGGCGTGTACGACCACCACGTGGGCCGGCCGAAGGTGATCGCCGTCCGGGAGCATCTCTGGCGGGCGGGCAGCGACGATATCGCCGTCGAAGCGGTCGACGGGCGCGTTCAGGACCACACGGAGGCTCTCGACCGGTGCGACGTCGTCGTGGGCTGTGTGGATTCGATGACCGCGCGCTCCGTTTGCAACGAGTACGCGGTCAAGCACCTCACGTACTACCTCGACGCCGGGGTCCGAATCGACACGGCGGATGATCGAGCGGTCGAGATGACCGGGTACGTCCACCTGGTGGCCCCCGGAAGCAACGCCTGCCTCGACTGCTTGGGACGCCACGACCAGGACGCCACACGTCTCGAACGGATGGACCCAGCCGAGCGGAGCGCGGAACTGGAACGCGGGTACATCGACGACGACGACCTGGCGCCCGAACCCGCCGTCGTCCACCTCAACGGCCAGTGTGCCTCGAAGGCCGTCTCCGTCCTCGTCGAACTGGTGACCGGCCGGACCGATCCGCCGGATTTCATTCGGTACGAGGACCACGCCCACGAGATGACCGAGCTGACGACCGACCCGTCCGATGCGTGTCCGACCTGCGGGTCGGACGGTGTTCTCGGCGTGGGTCGGCGGTCGTTCGGCGACGCACACTTCGAACCGGCCGAGGACGCGGCGGCGTCGGACTGAACACACGCTCCGGCACCGAGAGGTGCCACTCCCCCACGTTTCGGGCGTGTCGTCCCGTCGAATCGCCCGCGTGCAGTACCCGTCGACGACCGATCGACAGCTTATCGGTCCCTCCGCCGTAGCCGTCGGGTATGACCGCACGCGAGCGACAGGGACCGCTGGACGGTCTCCGCGTCGTCGACTGCTCCGGCATGATCGCCGGCGGGTTCGCGACGACGCAGTTGGCCGACTTCGGCGCGGACGTGATCAAGGTCGAACACCCCGAGGGGAGTGATCCCCTGCGCGAGTGGCCTCCCTACGACGAACGGGAGGAGCCACGCCCCTCCGAAAAGAGCGAGGAACTACCGCCCTCGGAAGGGAGCGAGGACCCACGTCCCTCGGGAGACGGCGACCCCGTGTCGCTCTGGTGGAAGTCGATCGGGCGCAACAAGCGCTGTGTGACGCTGGATCTGAGTACGGCCGAGGGGAGCGCGCTCCTCCTCGACTTGCTCGCCGACGCCGACGTCCTCTTCGAGAACTTCCGGCCGGGCACCATGGAGAAGTGGGGACTCGGCCCGGACCGCCTCCACGAGGAGAACTCGGGACTGATCGTCGTCCGACAGTCGGGGTACGGACAGACCGGTCCACGCTCTCAGAAGCCGGGCTTTGGCACCGTCGCGGAGGGCATCACGAACTGGGCACACGTCAACGGCTTCCCGGACAGCAAACCCCTGTTGCCGCCGATCAGCCTCGCCGATCTGACCGCCGCCACCTTCGCCGTCCAAGGCGTCATGTTCGCGGTGTTCGAACGCGACGTGGGACGGAGTGGCGGGAGCGGCGAGGGGCAGGTGATCGACATGAGCCTCTACGAACCCCTCTTTCGGCTCTTCCTCTCGGAGGTGGAAGCGTACGACCGCCTCGGCGAGGTGAGAGAGCGGATCGGCAACCACCACGAGAGCGCCGCCCCGCGGAACGTCTACGAGACGACCGACGGCTACATGACCCTCTCGGCGTCGGCCCAGTCCATCTTCGAGAACGTGGCCGAGGCCATCGGCCGGCCGGAGCTGGTCGACGACCCGCGCTTTGCCGACAACGAGAGCCGCGTCGAACACGCCGACGAACTCGACGACGTGATCGAGGCCTGGACCCGGGAGCGCTCGACCGAGGAGGCCATCGAGGAGATGGAGGCCGCGGACGCCATCGTCGGTCCTGTCTACGACATGGCCGACATCTTCGAGGACGAACAGTACGCGGCGAGAAACGACATCGTCGAAGTCGAGGATGACGACCTGGGAACCCTGAAGACGCCGGCCCCGGTGCCTCGTTTCACCCGCACGCCGGGAGCGGTCGAACACGCCGGCCCGAGACACGGCCAACACAACGACGAGGTGTTCCTCGACGAACTCGGCCTCGACGAGGGCGAGTACGACCGCCTGCGCGACGCGGGCGTGATCTGATGGCGACCCTTCGCGACGTGACCATCCGGGAGGCCGCCCAGACTCCCGGACGGAGCTACGGGGTCGACGAACGGATCGCTGCCGGGCGAGCGCTCGACCGTCTGGGCGTCGACGCCGTCCAGGCGGGCTTCCCGGTCGTGGGCGAGACGGACCGCGAGACCGTCCGTCGCCTCGCCGACGACGGCCTCGACGCCGCCATCGTCGGCCTGGCGCGGGCCACGACCGGCGACGTCGAGGCCGCCCTCGACGCCGGTGCCGACGTCGTCGAGGTGATGATCCCGACCTCCGACCGGCAACTGGCCCACGTCCTCGGCGCGTCCCGCGAGGAGGCGCTGGCGATGGCCGGCGAGGCCCTCGACCGCGCCCGGGAGGGCGGCGCGGACGGCCACCTCACGCTCGTCGACGGCTTCCGGACCGACCCCGCCGCCCTCGCCGACGTCTTCGCGTCGGCCTCGTCGGTGCCGACGGTCACCGTCGCCGACACCGTCGGGGCGCGCACGCCCGAGACGGTCCGACGGATCGTCGCCGACCTGCTGGACCGGGGCGTCGACGCCGACCGACTCGGCGTCCACTTCCACGACGACCTGGGGGTTGGGGCGGCGAACACGCTGGCGGCGACCCGGGCTGGCGCGACGAGCGCCGACGTGAGCGTCGCGTCGCTGGGCGAGCGGGCGGGCAACGCCGCGCTCGAACGGGTGGTCGTCGCGGACGCCGTCGACGGCGATGGCGACGGCGCGTTCGCGGTCGACAGGTCGGCGCTCGTGCCGGCGTGCCGGGCCGTCCTCGACGCACTCGGCGAGGACGTCGACCCGCGGACGCCCGTCCTCGGCGAGGCGGTGACGACCCACGAGTCGGGCATCCACACCGCGGCGATGCTGCGCGATCCGGGGGTGTTCGAGCCGTTCGATCCCGCGACGTTCGGGGGCGAGCGCCGCCTCGTCTTCGGCGAGGGGAGCGGTCGAGGGAGCGCCCGGGCGCTTCTGGAGCGGGCGGGCGTCGACCCGACGGCCGAACGCGTGGACCGGCTCCTCGACCTACTCGCCGAGCGCGGCCCACTGGACGTCGAGGCCGCGACGGCGCTGATCGAAGAGTCGTTCTGAGGCCGGGCGAGGCGTGCCAGCGTGGCTCACGGAATCGATTTACGACGCAAGCCCGTGTCGGAGGTATGAACTACGATTCTGCGCTCGACCGTGCGTACGACACGCTCCCCGAGCGAACGCGGGAGGCGGGCGACCGCCTGCAGGTTCCCGACCCAGTCGGCGAGACGGACGGTGCGTTCACGCGGCTGACGAACCTCGGCGACATCGCGGAGGCACTCGACCGGGACCCGGAACACGTCCACCGGTCGATCCAGCGTGAACTCGGGACGAACGGCCAGTTCGACGGCGACCGAGCCCGCTACAACGGCTCCTTCACGGCCGACGAGTTCGACGCCGCCATCGACGCGTACGTCACCGAGTTCGTCACCTGCTCGGAGTGTGGGCTCCCCGACACCAACCTCGTCCGCGAGGACGGCGTCGACATGCTCCGGTGTACGGCGTGTGGGGCCTTCCGCCCGGTCGCCAAGCGCCCGAAGCAGACCGAGAGCGAGGAACAGGCCGTCCTCGAGGAGGGGAAGACCTACCAGGTGCAGATCACCGGCACCGGCCGCAAGGGCGACGGCGTCGCCGAGCGGGGCAAGTACACCATCTTCGTCCCCGGCGCACAGGAAGGGCAGGTCGTCGACGCGTACATCGAGAACATCAGCGGGACGCTCGCGTTCGCGCAGTTGGCGTAAACCGAAACCGATAGCCGGGGGGCCGCCGTCGTCGACCCATGCGACTGGCGCGCATCTCCACCGCGAAGGGACCGCTGACCGGCGAGTACGACGACGGCGTCGTCCACGCCGACGGCGACGCGTACGTCGTCGGCGAGGACGCCGAACTGATGGCGCCCTGCGAGCCGACGGCGATATTCTGCACCGGCCGGAACTTCGGTGCGAAGATCGAACAGATGGGCGAGGGCGACCGCCCGGACCGGCCGGACTGGTTCGTCAAGCCGCCCCACTCCCTGCACCCGCCCGACCACCCGATCGCGTACCCCGACTGGGTGGAATCGTTCACCTACGCCGGGGAGCTCGCGGCCGTGATCGACGAGCGGTGTCACGACCTCTCGGTCGAGGACGTCGACGACGCCCTGCGGGGGTATACGATCCTGAACGACCTCGACGCGTACGAACAGGACCGCCGAACGGCCCGGAAGGCCTTCGACGGGTCCGCACCGCTCGGGCCGTGGGTCGAGACCGACGCCGACCTCGACGGGATGGCGATGGAGACGGTCGTCTCGGGGGAGCGACGACAGTCCGCGACGACCGACGAGATGATATTCTCGCCCCCGGAAATCGTCGCCTTCCTCTCGGAACGGTACACGTTCCGTCCGGGCGACGTGATCTCTTTCGGGAGTCCGGCCAACCCCGGGTTGCTCGAACCCGGCGACACGGTCGAGATCACCTACGAGGGAGTGGGGACGCTCCGAAACACGATCGAGTAGCCGAAACGTCTTTGCGCCGCGCGTGCGCCGGCGACTCCATGGCCGAGCGTCTCGACGTGTCCGACGGGTTCGACGTCCACGACTACCGCGCGGGGTTGAAACTCCAGCAGCAGGACGGCGACTCGATGCACTTGGAGAACCGCGAGGGGTACGGCTGCCCGGCCTGCGGTCGACCGTTCGACCGACTCTTCGTCTCGTCGGACGACCGGGTCACCTTCGGCAACCCGCCGGATTCGCCGTTCTGTCTCGCCCGAACGGACGGGAAACTGCTCCTGTTGACACACTAGTCCGGATCGACACCGGCCGTGCCCACTGACGTCACGGGGAGCCGTCGAGGCGTGGACCGAAGGCGTGGCGTCCGGGGAAACCGAAAAGGGTGTGGGCGTACGCCCGAAACCGGCCACACGATGTACGAGGAGATCCTGCTCCCGACGGACGGGAGCGAGTCGATGGACACGGTGGTCGACCACGCGGCAGACGTGGCGGGGCGTCGCGACGCGACCGTCCACGTCCTGTACGTGGTCGACGACCGGTCGTTTCTGACCCTGCAGGATGGCATGCAGACGGACGTGGAGGACGAACTCCGGGCCGAGGGGGAGAGTGCCACCGCGTCGGTCGCCGACCGTCTCGACGACGCGGGCGTGACCGTCCGGACGGCGATCCGCAAGGGGGACCCGGGCGACGAGATCCTCGCGTACGCCGAGGCGTCGGGGATCGACCTCGTCGTGATGGGGACCCACGGCGACGACTACCAGCAGACGATGCTCGGGAGCGTCTCCCAGAAGGTCGTGACGATGGCCGACGTGCCCGTCCTCACCGTCGGTATCGACGACTAGCTCTCGGGGTCGAACTCCAGTGCGACGGAGTTGATGCAGTAACGTTCGCCCGTCGGGTCGGGGCCGTCCTCGAAGACGTGGCCGAGGTGACCGCCACACCGTGCACACGACACCTCGGTCCGCGTCATCCCGTGGCGGGTGTCCGTCTCGAAGGTCACCGCACCCTCGATGGCGTCGTAGAAACTGGGCCACCCGCTCTTCGAACTGAACTTGGTGTCGGAGTCGAACAGCGGCGCGCCACACCCCGCACAGGCGTAGGTGCCGTCCTCGGTCCGCTCGATGAGGTCGCCGCTGAACTTCGGTTCGGTGCCGCGTTCGCGGAGGACGTCGTACTCCTCTTCGGACAGGCGGTCACGCCACTCCTCCTCGGACAGGTCGGCAGGGGATCGTTCCTCACTCATACACGCTCTAGGGACTGGGGACTCATAGCCTCGGCGACCGGCGCGACGGTCACGTCCGGGTCGGTACGCCGTCGAGAGCCAGCAAGTCGGTCAGTCCGTCGAGTTCGAACGTGGGTGAGACCGAGAGGTCGTACGCCTCGCGGTGGGGGCGGCGGACGAACGCCGAATCGAGGCCGGCGTTCCGGGCCGCCAGCACGTCGGACTCGCTGTCGCCGACGAAGAGGACGTCCGCGTCGGCGTCGAGATCGGAGAGGGCCCGCCGGAGGTAGTAGGGATCGGGCTTTTTCCGTATCAGGCTCCGGATCGTGGGCGAGCGACCGTACATCGGGTCGAAGAGGTCCCGCGTCGCGAAGAAGTCGTGCATGAACTCGACGGTCGTCTGCTGGTTCGAACTGACGATGCCGCGGGGGGCGTCGATGGCGCGGACGGCGTCGAAGTCGTCGTACAGCGTCGCTCGGCCCGCCCGGAGTTCCGCGCGCTGGGCGTGTGAGGAGTAGTGGTCGCGGGCACACCAGAACCGCGACGGGTCGAGGCCGTACCGCGCACACACCGACGAGAGGCGGTCGGGTGTGACACCGATAGAGAGACGCTCGACGTCGTCGTCGTCCGGGTCGGGGACGCCGAGGGCGTCGAACGCCTCCCACGTCGCGCGCCGGAGCACGGGTTTGCCGACCGGCTCGACGAGGACGCCGTCGTTGTCGAACAGCACCGCCTCGTAGGGCATACGTGGGAGTTGGGGTCGACGGCGAAAAGCGTTACCGACCCCCGCGTCGCGTACCGCGGGAAAGCCGGGGTTTAATTCGCTCGCCCGCGATGTGCGCCCGATGGGTGACGAGCGCGTGGACCGACGGACGATCATCGGGGCCGGGGTCGGGTTGCTCGCGTCGCTATCCGGCTGTGGGCGGCTGTTCGTCGAACCGGAGACGACGACGCCCGGTGGCGGCGAGACGCCGACACCGACGCCGACCGCCACGGCTACGGGGACACCCACACGGGGGCCCCCGGCGACGCGGACGCCGACACGGACGGCCACCGCCGCTCCGCTTCCGAGCGACGGGATCGAGGTGCGGGACCGACGGCTCTCGATCCGGCTGAACCCGACGAAGTCGTACGCGTTCGTCGGCTACCGATTCGAAGTGGAGAACACGGGCGACCGGCCGATCAGGGACGTGGAGTTCCGTGTCGATGTCCGCTACGCACACGAGGACGTCTCCCGGATCGTCGCCACCGACTACCCCCGGTTCTGGTTCGTCCCGCTGGAGGACCGGGACGATGCCGACGAGGACGACGAGGACGACGAGGGACTGGACACGGACGACAGCGAACGGGTGACCGACGAGGTCCGGTTCGAACGCGACGGCCGCGCGGAGAAGTCGACCGCACTCGATCGGTTCGACATCGAACTCACGCTCCGCCGGGTCCGGCGGCGCTGAAGCGGGGCGACGGAACGGGCGCCGAGCGTGGGGGACGACCGCCGTGACAATAACTAAGTCGGTCGCCGTCCGAGTGTCGGCATCTAGCCGGCCCCGTTCGGCACTACCCATGCTCGCGCTCGCCACCCTCGCACTGTTCCTCGCCGTCGGCCTACTGGTCGGTGGATACGCCGTCGCCCGGATCGACGGAATCGGCCACCGCCGGACCCTCGTCGTCGTGGCCGTTCTGCTCGCGGCGGGCGGTGTGACCGCACAGGCGATGCCGGTGTCCGTGACTCCGTCGTCGGAGTCGACGCCCGCGGCCGCACCGACCCCGGAGGCCGCGGCCGTCGCCGACGCGACTGGGGGGACGGAGGTGGTCGAGCGCAGTGAGGCGGCGAGCGACGCGTCGACGCCGTCCGACCCGGTCGGGAACGCGACGGTCGTCGCGGTGAGCGCACCGGACCGCCTCACCTACCGGACCGAGTCCGGTGCCCGGCACACGGTGGGCCTCGCCGGTGTCGACGCTCCGGGCCTCGACGGGGGCGACCCCGAGACGTTCGACGGCGTCCTGACCAGCGACCGGGGGCGACGGTGTCTCGCCGACCACGGCCGGCGAGCGCTCGTCGACCTGCGCACCGACCTGCTCGACGAACAGGTGACCGTCCGAACGGTGGGGACGGCGAAGGGAACGAGGGTCGCCACCGTCGCCGTCGACGGGCGGCTCGTCAACCGGCGACTCGTCGAACGGGGTGACGCCCGGGCGACGGACCGGCGGTACGCCGACGCCGAACGGGCGGCGCGAAGCGCCCACCGGGGCGTCTGGTCGTGCGGCGTCGTCGAACCGGACCGGCCGCTCCGCGAGTCCAACACCTCGACACTCCGAATCGCGGCGGTCCACCCCAACCCGCCGGACGACGCCACCCCGGGAATCGGTGGCGAGTACCTCGTCGTCGAGAACACCGGGGAGCGGGCGGTCGACCTCTCCGACTGGCACGTGGTCGTCGACAGCACGCACTACTACTTCTTCGACGACCGGCGACTCCAACCGGGGGCGGAACTCGTCGTCCACGTCGGGGCGGGGCGCGACACCCAGGGTCACGTCTACTGGGCGGCCGGCCGTCCCGTCCTCGACGACGGGAGCGGGACGATCCGACTCGTCGACGGCGACACCGACCGCGCGGTTCGGCTGTCGTACTGACAGCCCCACGCGCCGACCGTGGCCGGCCGCCGAGTATAAATCGAAAGAACGTTCAACGAAGTTGTAGTTTGACTTATCGGATCGTCATCGTTATCATCGGCCGACCGCAGGTGAGATCATGAAGCGGATCACGATTCTGTTCGTCGTCGGCCTGCTGTTGGTCGCGCCGGTCGTTCCCGCAGTCGCGTCGAGTCTTGTCTCGGGGAATCCGGTGTTGAGCGCCAGCGTCGCCGACGAGACCTTCCAGTCGAACGAGGAGGCACGACTCACGGTCGCCGTGACCAACGACGGCAACATCGAGGACGGCGGCCCGGGGCGGTTCGAGGAGCAGGTCCAGACGGCCCGGAGCGTCCAGATGCGGGTCGAAGAGGGGCGAATAAACGCCCCGATAGACGTGAAGACGGGGACGGTCACGGCCGGGAGCATCGGCCCCGGCGGGACGGCCCAGTTCGGCTTCGATCTGGATATCGGCGACGCCGAACCGGGGCGGTACACCGTCCCCGTCGAGATCACGTACCGACACGCGCGAGCGGTGCTCTACGACGAGACGAGCACCGGCCCGGCCCAGATCGATTACGTATGGTTGGAGGAGGAGCGGACGGTCGATCTGACGATCCGAATCGAGGAGCGCGCGGAGTTCGACGTGGTCTCGGAGGGGTCGAACGAACTGCTCGCCGGCGACACCGGATCGCTCGCGTTCACCGTCGAGAACACGGGGAGTCAGACGGCGCGGAACGCGACGGTCCAGTTGGAGTCGCGGGCGTCGGGGCTGTTCTTCGGTAACGCCGACGCGCCGTCGGCGACCACCGGCGTGTTCGTCCGCTCGCTCGCACCGGGCGAGACGCGACGGGTGTCGGTACAGGTGGGGGCCGACACCGACCTCTCGCCGGGCGAGTACCCCGTCGACGCCGTCGTCTCCTACCGCGACCGAAACGACGTCGCCAAGCGGTCGGACACTCTGACGGCGGGCGTCGTCGTCAAACCCGAGCGGAGTTTCGTCGTCGAGGACCTGACGACGCGGGACTTCCGGGTCGACGAGTCCGAGGCGACGGTGTCGGGGCGAATCGTCAACACGGGACCGGCACCGGCCCGGAACGTGGTCGTCAGGATGCGCGACGCCGGGCCGGTGACGCCGACGAACGGCGAGTCGGCGGTCGGCACCCTCGATCCGGGCGAGTCGGCCCCGGTCACGTTCACCGTGGCCATCGCGGGTGACGCCGAACCGGGGACCAACTCCTTCACCTTCGACGTGGAGTACGAGAACGCCGACGGCGACGTGCAGATGGCGTCGAACCCGATTCGGAAGCGGGCGACGATCGACGAGTCACGCGACCGATTCGAGGTGGGGAACGTCTCGACGACGGTGACGCCCGGCGGCACGGCACGGCTCACCGCCGACGTGCGATACGTCGGCGACGACCCCATCTCGGCGACCAACGCCAGGCTGTTCACCAGCGATCCGCTGTCGACCTCCGACGACGGGGCGTTCCTCGGTCGGATGGAATCGGGCGAGACGGTGACCGCTTCCTTCCGGATCAGCGCGACGAGCGACGCCATCCCCAAACAGTACGACGCGTCGATCGAAGTGCGGTACGACGAGGCCGACGGGGACACGAAGTTCACGGACGGGATGCCGATCGGCGTGTCGGTGAACGAGACCGAGGGCGGGCCGCCGGTCCTCCCGATCGTCGGCGGCGTGGCACTGCTCGTCGTCATCGTGGGTGGGCTCTGGTACCGCGGACGATGAGAGAGGAGACGGAGGCGGACTCGGACGCCGACGG
The DNA here is from genome assembly GCF_037201915.1 of Haloplanus sp. CK5-1. Lineage (NCBI taxonomy): Archaea > Methanobacteriati > Methanobacteriota > Halobacteria > Halobacteriales > Haloferacaceae > Haloplanus > Haloplanus salilacus. The sequence goes on from NZ_CP147505.1 coordinate 2,519,424, forward strand.
AGGGGTCTGACGTGGGACGACTCAGTGACCTCTTCGGCGGCGTCGGCCACGAGGTGCAGGCCCACCCAGCCGCGACGCTCCTGGTCGCTGTGATCCTCCTCGTCGCCGCCTTCGGCGGGGCCGCCCAGATCACGAGCGTCACGGGCGATCAGGCGTTCACCGGCGAGAACCCGACCCTGGAGACGTTCGACGAGACGTTCGACCGGGGATCGATCTCCGTGTTGGTCCGGGGTGAGGTGAGCGATCCGGCGACGATCCGGGCGATCGACCGGTTCGACGATCGGATGTCCCAGGTCGACGACGTGGCCTACGTGTCGAGTCCCGCCGATCGCGTCCGCGCGGAGTACGGTCGGATCCCCGACTCTCGGGCGAAGATCGAGCGAGCGATCGGTGATCCGGACACCGCGTTCATTCGGGTGACCTTCGAACCGGGGCTGACACAGCCCGAAGAGCGGCCGATCTACGAGGAGGCGACGGGGGCCGAGGAGTGGGCGCGCTTCCCCGCCGGCGTCGACGTGATCGTCACCGGATCGGCGGCCTTCTCCGCACAGCTGTCGGAACTGATCCAGCAGAGCACGAACCAACTGCTCGGGCTCGCGGTCGGGCTGATGATCGTCGCCCTCTTTTTCCTGTTTCGGGGCGTCCGACTGCGACTCCTGCCGATCGTCGCGGTCTTTACCGGCGTCCTGTACACGTTCGGCGCCATCGGCTACGCCGGCGTCCCCAACTCGACGCTGACGAGTTCCGTCTTCCCCATTCTGATCGGTCTCGGCATCGACTACTCCGTCCAGTTCCACGAGCGCTACGAGGAGGAGTTGGAGGCCGCGCCGCCACGCGAGGCGTTGCCGCGGGCGCTGTCGGGGATCGGCCCGCCGGTGTTCGTGGCGATGCTCGCCGCGGCGCTCGGCTTCGGCGCGACGTGGATCTCGACACAGGGCACGCCCGCGTTCGTCTGGTTCGCTCAGACCTCGATCTTCGGCGTCCTGCTCACCTTCCTCGCGGCGATCCTGATCTTGCTCCCGACACTGACGCTGTACGCGCGGTGGCGGGGGCGAAGTGGCGGGACGGACGGCGATAGCCGGACGGACGGCGGTGACGGAAACGGGGGGCCGACGCCCGACCCCGACGAGTCGGAGCGTATCGGGGTCTTCGGGCGGATGCTCGGGCGGAGTGCCCGGACGCTCGCGGCCAACCCGGGGATCGTGCTGGTCGTCGCGATACTCCTGATGGGCGCGGGGTTCCAGGCGGGCACCGAACTGGAGACGCTCGCGGACACCGAGGAGTTCGTCCCGCAGGACCTGCCGGCGTACGTCGACCTCCAGCAGTTCCGTGCCCAGACCGGCGGCGGGAGCGCCGTCCAGTTCGACGTGATCGTCCTCGGGAGCGACCTCACACACCCCGAGGTGTTACACTGGATGGAGCGGTTCGAACACGTCGCCGTCGGTGCGCCCCTGGTCCAGGGGGTAGACTCGCCGGCGACGCTCGTCGCCGAACACAACGGCGGCGAGATCCCCGAGACACGGGCGGGCGTCGAACGCGTCCTCGAGGACGTGCCCGAGGAGGAGCGCGCGAACTACTACAACGACGGCTACGCCCACATCACCGTCGTCGGGGCCGAGGACATGACGACCGACCAGACGCTGTCGTTCATCACGAACGTCGACAAGGCGATCACGTTCAGCAACCCGCCGCCGGGCGTCCAGGCGACGCTCACCGGCACGGCAGCCATCTCCCCGCCGTCGATCGTCGAGCAGATCGAGAACCGGAACGTGACGACGGGACTGGGCGTCCTGTTTGTGTTCGGCCTCCTGCTCGCCTACTACCGACGGCTGACGAAGGCGGTCGCGCCGCTGATCCCGATGGTGTTCGTCATCGGGTGGCAGAACCTCTACATGGCTGCCCTGAACATCTCCGTCTCGCCACTCGGGGCGTCGCTGGGGGCCATGAGCGTCGGGATCGGGGCCGAGTACACCATCATCGTGATGGAGCGCTACTACGAGGAGAAGGGACTCGCGGGCGTGGGCAGACTCGACGCCGTCGAGACGGCGGCCACGCGGGTCGGCAAGGCCATCTCGGTGTCCGGGATGACCACCGTCTTCGGCTTCTCGGCGCTGACGCTCTCGCCGTTCCCCATTCTCGCCGACTTCGGCTACCTCACTGTCGGCGTCATCTTCCTGACGCTGGTGGCCGCGCTCGCGACGCTGCCGCCGACGCTGATCGTCCTCGACGGACTGGTCGACCGGCTGCCGACGCCGTTCTGGGCGGCGACCCCTGTGGACGAGAGGGGAACGCATAACTAACCGCGCACCGAGACGCCGGATATGCCCACGGCACCCGCCGATTCGGAGTACGGTACCAGCCTCGTCCCGACGGTCACGCCCTTCTCGAACGGGTCGGTCGACGCCGACGCGGTCGCCGACCTCGCCGAGTTCGTCCTCGAGAACGGCGCCGACGGTCTGATCCCCTGCGGGACGACCGGCGAGTTTGCCAGTCTGACCGACGAGGAGTACGAGACGGTCGTCCGGACGAGCGTCGAGGCCGCCGACGGCGCGCCGGTCCTCCCGGGGGCCGCGGACACGAGCGTCGCCGGTACCCTCGACCGGATCGACATCGCGGCCGACTGCGGCGCGGACGCCGTCCTCGTCGTCCTGCCGTACTTCCACGGCGCGAACGACCCCGCCGGCAACGAGCGGTTCGTCCGCGCGGTGCTCGAGGAGACGGCGCTGCCGGTCGTCCTCTACAACATCCCCTCGTGTGTCGGGCAGTCGATCGACGCCGACCTGGTCGACGCCGTCGCCGACCACCCCGACCTCGCCGGGATGAAAGACACCAGCGGCGACCTGACTCACCTCCTCGAGGTCGTCCGACGGACGGGCGACGACTTCCACCTGTTCCAGGGGTTCGACAGCCAACTCGCGCCCGCGGTGTCGATGGGGGCGACCGGCGGCATCAACGCCGTCGCGAACTACCTGCCCGGCCTCATCGAGGACACCATCGACGCGGCGGCGGCCGACGACGTGGCGCGAGCGCGGGACCTGCAGGTCGACCACATCGGTCCGGTGTTCGACGTGTCGCTCGACCACGGGTTCGCCCCGGCGACGAAGGCGGCGCTGGTCGAACGCGGTGTCATCGACGACGACGAAGTCCGCCCGCCCCTGGTCGAACTCGACGACGACGCCCTCGCCGCGGTACGGTCGGTCCTCGACGACACGCTCGACGCCGTCACCGAGTGAGCACGGGGTCTGCCCACTCCCGATCAGTAGAAAGACCAGTCGTCGTACACGTCGGAGGGATCGGCCTCGGCCACCTCGTCGTCCGCGACGAACTCGTCGACCTCCGCCACGTCCTCGCGGAGGCTCCGACAGACGGCAGCGAGGCGCTCGCGTTCGGCCTCGGCGATGGTGTCGTCGTTCTCCTCGACCCGTCGGAGCAACTCGCCCGTGCTCGCGACGATGCTCCGGGCGAGTCGGAGCGACTGGGAGGGCGGGTGGACGAACTCACAGAGCGCCACGTCGCCCGAGTACAGGTCGTAGTCGAGGCGCGGCAGGTTCGTCGAGTTCGAGTAGCCAAAGCCGCACTTGAGCGCCGGCATCGGGTTCTGGAGACCGTTGACGCGTTCGGTGAACACCAGTTCCAGATCGTCGGCGAGGCGGCCGTACTCGTCCCCCAGCGCCCGCAACTCCTCGGTCGGGGGTGACTCCCCGTCGTCGTACTGGTCGTCGAGATCGTCGTAGAACCCCTCGAGGTCGAGGACGGTGAGCGCCACCAGTTGGAAGATGCCGGTTTCGGCCTCGGCCAGCGCCCGGAGTCGGTCCCGCACCTCGTCGTACTCGCCGAGGAGGTGCGCCTCCCGGACGTCGTCGAGGACGCTTCGCACCTCTCGCTCGCTGTCGTAGAACGCTTCGACCCATCGTCGTGGCGGATCGGCGTCGGTGGAGTCGGACATCGTCACGGCATGTCGCCTTCGACAGCAAATGGTTTGTGCCGGAGCGGGCGAGCGACCCTCGAGCCACGAGGCTTATCCTTCCGCCCCGCGAACGGGAACCGTGAGCCAGACGACGATCCGGATCGATCCACACGTCCACTCCGAGGCCTCATACGACGGCCACGACCCCGTCGAGTTGCTGCTGGAGCAGGCGGCGGAGATCGGTCTCGACGGCATCGTCGTCACCGACCACGACGTGATCCACGAGTCGCTCCGCGCGGCCGAACTCGCCCCCGAGTACGGCCTGTTCGGTATTCCCGGCGTCGAGGTGTCGACTGCCGTCGGCCACCTGCTCGCCATCGGAGTCGAGGAGATGCCGCCCCGACGGACCGGCCTCGAAGAGACCGTCGAGTGGATTCGCGACCACGGCGGCATCGCGGTCGTCCCCCATCCGTTCCAGCGGAGCCGGCACGGGGTGCCCCGGCGACACCTCGTCGACTGCGACGCCATCGAGGTGTTCAACTCGTGGCTGTTCACCGGCTACCGGAACCGGCGGGCGCGGCGGTTCGCTGCCGAGGGCGACTATCCTGGGGTCGCCGCCAGCGACGCCCACTCGGTCCCCCACGTCGGCCGGGCGTACACGGAATTCGTCATCGACGACGCCGACCGGGCGTCCCTCGACGGCGATCGAGTGCTCGACGCCGTCCGGAGCGGCGCGACGCGGATGCGGGGGCGGCGACAGCCGGTGTTGACCTCGGCGCGCCACTACGCCGTCGGATCGGCGCGCAAGAGCGGCTACTACGCGAAGGTCGGCGCGCTGAAGGGGCGATCCGGACTGACCCGTGGCGCGCAGTTGCTGTCCGACGCCGCCTCCCGCTGACGGCCACACCGTTATGCCCGTGGCCGGTCTGGTACCCGTATGCCCGCGTACGATCGCCTCGCCGACCGCACCCTCTCGGTCGACGCGACCGCCCGTACTCGCCACGAACGCGAGACGTCGAGCGACTTCACCCGCGTGACCACCGTCTTCGAACTCCACGGCGACGGCGCCGTCGGCCGCGGCGAGGACGTGACTTACGACGCTGCCGATCACGACGCACTCGCGACGGTGCCCGACGACCACTTCGACGACGTCCTCGCCGGGACGTGGACGTTCGACGAGTTCTCGACGGCGCTCGACGACCTCGACCTCTTCCCGACGAAACCGCCGGAACAGCCCTCCGCCCACCACTACCGGCGCTGGGCGTTGGAGAGTGCCGGCTTGGATCTGGCGCTGAAACAGGCCGGCGTCGGCTTCGCCGACGCCCTCGGACGCGACCGGGATCCGGTCGCGTTCGTCGCCAGTACCCGTCTCGGCGACCCACCGACGACCGACCGGGTCGACTCGATCCTCGACTGCCACCCCGATCTGGGGCTGAAACTCGACCCGACGAGCGACTGGACCGACGACGTCGTCGACCCCCTCGCCGACACGGGGGCGGTGCGAGTGCTCGACTTGAAGGGCCACTACGTCGGGACGACGGTGGACCAGAAGCCGGATCCCGATCTCTACGATCGCGTGCTGGGGGCGTTCCCGGACGCGGTGATCGAGGACCCGGCGCTCACCGATGCGACGCGACCGATCGTCGAGGAGGCGCGGGACCGTCTCTCGTGGGACGCCCCGATCACGGGTGTCGAGAGCGTCCGTGACCTGCCGTATCGCCCCCGGTGGCTCAACGTCAAACCATCCCGCTTCGGAACCGTCGAGTCGCTGCTCGAGACGCTCGAGTACGCCCGCGAGAACGACGTCGTCTGCTACGGCGGCGGCCAGTTCGAGCTCGGCGTGGGCCGGGACCACATCCAGACGCTGGCCGCGACGTTCTACCCCGACGCGCCCAACGACGTCGCCCCCGGCGGCTACAACCTCCCCGACCTGCCCGACGACCTACCGGGGAGCCCGCTCCGCCCCGACCCGACGGCCGGGGGCCTCGACTTCTAGTCCGCGTCCGGTGCGTCGTCGCCGTCGGCGTGGGCACGCACCCAGAGTTCGCCGATCCGCGAGAGGCGCGTCCGGTAGGACTTGCCGTGTTCCTCCTGTTCGACGTACCCCTTCCCGCCGGGGCCGAGGCGGTCGACGTTGTAGATCACCTTCGACCGGAAGCTGTCGGTGTACTCCTCGCCGAGTTCGGCGGCGAGCGCCTCCGCGAGTTCGGAGACGGAATCGAACTCGCCCCGCTCGCCGAGTTCGAACAGGATCACCTCCTCGAACGGTTTGACGTTCGAGAAGGAGGCGACCGGCAGTTCGACGATGTGGTTGCCGTCGATCCGCTTCGCACCGATGGTGGTCCCGCGTTCGTCGAACTCGTCTAAGAGTTCGGCGGTGCCCTCCAGTCGCTCTCGGACGCGCTCGTCCGCCACCTCGTCGCCGTCGCCGTCGCCGTTGCCGTCGAGGACGTCCGAAAGCAGTTCCCGGTTGGCGCGCAACTCCTCGGCGAGTTCCGTCTCCAGGTACTTCTCGGGGGCGGTGTAGTAGGTGTGGATGCGGTCCCGGTCGGCCTGCCGTTCGAGCGTGATGGAGTGGGCGGCGGTGGCGAAGGCGAAACTCACCGGCCGGGGCATCGAACTCACGTTGACCCACACCTCGCCGTCGGGCGCGCCCTCGTCGAGTTGGTCGTTGATGAGGTCGTAGGCGTCCTCGAAGGCGGCGTCGTAGTCGTAGACGTCCTCGATGACGATCCGGCGGGTCTCCGCCCCGAGCAGGTTCCGGAAGTCCTGTTCGAGTTTCGCCGAGAGGTCACGGGAGTACTCCACGTTGGCCTCGCTCCCGACCGCACCCTCCAGTAAGATCACGCGGTCCACGTCGAACTGGTCGCGGATCAGCGGCGCGATCAGCCGGTCGTAGTCGAAGCCGACCGGGACGATGTGGGTCTGCATACACTGGCGTAGCGAGGCTATTTATAAAAACCTCCAGTCTCGCGGTCGGGCACTGCAGCCGAGGCCGGGACCGGAGCGACGTTTTATACCATCCCCGTCGGTGGTGTCCGTCATGGCGACGAGTGACGAACTGGCGGATCGGCTCCGCGAACTCCGGACGTCGCTCGAAGCGCTGCCGGAGGTGACGGAGCCACCCAAACCGACGCTTCGGATCCTCGGCTCGATGCGCTCGGAACGCCGGTGGAACACGCTGCTGTCGTACTTCCTAGACCCATCCCAACCCCACGGCTTCGGATCGGACCTGCTCAAGCGGTTCCTCGACAAGGCGAGCGAGGAAACGCGCCGGGAGATCGACTACTACCACCGCGACATCGAGGCGGTCAGGGTCGAGACGGAGGTGCAGTCGTCCCAACGAAACAATCAGCCGGACATCGTCGTTCGCGTTCCCGGCAAGTGGTTCGTCTGTATCGAGTCCAAGGTCGAGTCGACCGAAGGGCGGCGACAGACTCGGCGCTACGTCGACGACCCACACATCGGGACCGAAAAGAAGAGTTCGTACCGCGAGGACGGCCGGTACTACGTGTTTCTCTCCAAGGGATTCGCGCCCGATTCCCGCGCCGAGCGCTTCGAAGACCTGTACTGGCGGCACGTCGTCGAGGCGTTTCGGACCGCCCTCGACCCAGTCCCACGGCCGGTATCCCCAACGCAGCGTCAGCCAACTGATCGACTTCCTCGACACCATCGTTACGGTCACACACATGGACGACGACGACTTCACGAAGACCCAGAAAGAGAAGGTTCGACTGCTCGGCGAGTACAAAGACGACATCGACGAACTGTTCGACGCCGCGGAGACGCTCCGCAAGCAGGCGATAGAGGACTGGCCCGAACTGTTCTTGGCGCAGGTCGACGGGGAACTGTGGACGGACGGGTGGCACTACCGGTACGAAGACTACCGCGAGTACGGCTGTCTGTTCAGAGACGGTTGGTATCTGGACGACGAGGCACTACGTCCGACGATCGATCACACCGAAACGAAGGGGAGCACCGGATTCCGACTCCACTTCAACCACCTGATCCGGAACGAGGAGTCCTTCGCCGAGGGGACCCTCACGTACCGCCTGCGGTCCCCGACCCGTGTCGACCTCCGCGACGAGTTCAACCGCGTCTACAACAGCACCGAGTGGCAGGACGACCTCGACCCGCTCCTGGCGGAACACGACATCACGAACTTGGGAAACAAGGCGAACTACACGCGAAAGACCTACGAGTTCGGCCAGTCCGGGCTGCCCGAGAGCTACTTTCAGACGCTCGCCGTCGCCTTCGAGGAGCACCTCGAAGTCGCCACTCTCGTCGACGAGATGCTCGCAGCGGCCATCTCGAACCTTGACGACACCTGATCGCGTTCGTCTCGCCGCCCGACGCGCCTTCGTGTCGTCCCGAGGTGTCGACAGTCAGTCGTCCGCCGGCACCGTCACCTCGTCCCCGACCCGAAGCGTCCGCCCCCGCGACCCCTCGGGCACCTGCGAGATGAGCATCACCGTGTAGTAGTGGTCGAACGCGTCGGGGTCGGCCCACTCCGGGAACGTCTCCTCGCGTTTCTCGACGAACCGCTCCCGAAAACGGTCCAGCGGGTCGCCCGTCTGCGGGTCGCGACTCGGGACCACACACCGCGAACAGGGTTCGTACCCCTCGAACCGGACCGGGTCGTCGTCGCCGACGACGAACCCCGGCGCGTCCGGACCGACGAAGCGGTCCTCCCAGAACGCGGGGACGTCCCCAATCTCGACGTTGGCCCGGAGGCGACGGCGCGCACTCTCGACGGTCATGTCGTCGAACCACGACGCCACCGCCTCCAGTGTCGCGGTGCTGATCACCGACGGGCCGGCGTCGGGGCGGTCGACGAACGCGGGCGGCTCGTGCCGGCGGACCTCCACGTCGTCGCCGACGAACGCGCCGAACCACTCGCTTGCGGCCGCCCGGCCGTCGTCGGCCGAGAGGTCGAACTCCCGGCGCTCGCCGCCGGCTTTCGGGTCGACCGCCAGCGTCCCCGCGTCGAACGCCGTCCGCAGGTCGTGAAACCGGTCGGTCTGCTTGCCGTTGTAGGCCAGCGTCTGCATCTGATCGCCAGTCTCGATCCGGCCGGCGGTGGGCTCACACATGGCGAACTCGCGGTCGCCGACGACCGTCCCCGACTCGGAGATCCGCGCCGATTCGACCTCCATCCCGTCGAGTCCCTTCACCGGATAGCGTCTGAGTCGTGCGACGTGGGCCATGTGCCCCCGCTACGCCCGTCGCTCCCATAATCGTTGGTGCGTTCGCGAGGTCGCGTTAACTTTGGCGTGAGTTGTGCCGGACGGCGAGGGCTTTGAGCCACGATTCTGCTGTCTGCGGTTCGACATGGCTGAAACTAGTTGCGAACGATGAGGTTCGTCGTTCTATCTCCCAAAAGACACGTTCGATGGCATTCCGATTCCCGTGTGAAATCATCTGGAATCGGTACCCGTCTTCGTCGAGGACGTTCACTAGATAATCGGCGTCATCGACGAGAAATTCGACGCCATCTAGCCGATATCGTCGATGAAGTTCGGTCAGAAACCATCGCGTCGTCTGTTTCGTCGTCGCTGGAAACAGCCTGAACTGCAGGATTTCGTTTGTTTGAGGATCGACGGCACCGTACAGCCAGTAGTCGTCGCCGTTGATGCGGATCACTTTCTCGTCAACCGCAAGTTGATCCGCACTCACCGTCGACATCGGCTGTAGATCGGCCTTGTGCACCCAGTTGTGAACCGCGACGTGACTACGTTTGACTCCCAACTCATCGAGAAACTGACTGGCATCCCTTGTTGACATACCGGCGAGATGACACCGGATGCCCACTTGAATCGCCCACTCGGGAGTCCGCTCTCGCTCCACAAACGACAAGTCGATCCACTCGATACATCCGTTGAGGCGGTCGAATTCTAGCATAAGCACTCAGAACTCGTCCGCCTCATCCTCTAACTTAACGCGACCGTTCGCGACGGGCCAAGCTACTTGCCGTCCGCGACCCAAGCGGCGGTATGGCTATCACGCTCTACGCGCTCGACGGCTGTCCGTACTGTGAGAAGGTCCACGACGCGCTCGACGCGGCGGGAATCGACTACGACACGGTGTGGGTCGAGGCGCTCCACTCCGACAGAAACGAGGTCAAGCGCGTCAGCGGTCAGCGCGGCGTGCCGGTACTCGTCGACGACGACCACGGGGTCACCATGGCCGAGAGCGACAACATCCTGCAGTACGTCGAACGGACGCTCGCATGAAGATCTACACCGGTCGCGGTGACGAGGGGATGACCGACCTGCGGGACATGTCCCGCGTCTCCAAGACCAGTCCCCGGATCGAGGCGTATGGCACCGTCGACGAGGCCAACGCGCTCATCGGCACGATCCGACCGACGGGGTACGACGACGTGGACGAACGCCTCGAACGGGTACAGAACCACCTCCACATCGTGCAGGCCGACTTCGCCAACCCCGCGCCCGACGAGGACGACCCTGTCGTCCGCGAGGACCACGTCGAGGAACTCGAAGCGTGGATCGACGAGGCCGACGAGGAACTCGACCCGCTGGATTCGTTCGTCCTCCCGGGCGGGAGCGACACCGGCGCCGCCCTCCACCACGCCCGCACCGTGGTCCGCCGGGCCGAACGGCGGGCGGTCGACCTCGCCGGCACCGATCCCGTCAACGCCGAGGCCATCGCCTACTTGAACCGTCTCTCGGACGCCCTCTTCACCTTCGGGCGACTCGTCAACGCGCGGGACGGCGTCCCGGCGGATCGACCCACGTACTGACGCGCCGAATCGCGTGTGTGTCACCGCACACCCGTCGGGATTGGCGGTTGCGACGGGCCCGGGACGGCCGCGACGACTCGTTTTCGGGGTCGGCTCCCCAGCCACCGCCGCCGGTGCTCGCACGTGGTACCGTCGTCCCGCTGTCACGGGCGCGAGACCGGCGACCGCCCACAAGAGCTATATTCGTCCTGTGCATTCGGTCAGATATGAACAAACACTTCGAAGACACCCTGTACTACCTCGGTCGTGCCGGCGAACACGCCAAGGAAGGCGTCATGGAAGAGATCGAACCGCTCGAAGAGCGGGTCCGCGAGTTCACGGGGGCGGAGGAGGACGAACCCGAACCTTCGCGGCTGCAGAACCTGCAGGACGACTTGCGGGACCTAGAGGAGCGGGCGGAGGGGGAGGCCAAGACCGCAATCTCGGACGCTCGCGAACGACTCCGTCGGTACCGCGGCGACTCGTCGGAGTAAGACAATCCTTAAGTCGCCGTCGCAAGTACCCGCACACGGCGCGGGTTGGTGGTCTAGCCCGGTTATGACGGCTCCTTCACACGGAGCAGGCCGGCGGTTCGAATCCGCCCCAACCCACTTGCTCGCTTGACGCTCGCAAAGGACCGCAAGCCGCATCTTCAGGCCTTGATTCAGTGGTTCCCGCAGTGAGAGCCACTTCAGGGAGGGGAGAAGGAGTCACGCGAGTTGTTGGCTCCTCCTCACCGTAGCCACGTATAGCGATTGTACCAAAAGGAGATACTCGTGTGAGGGTACTAAGTGTTCCGACTGTTAAAGGTCGTTAAGATTTCTCGCCCCGCGTGAACGCTCACGCCCCTTCGTCATTCAGCAATTGCTCGGGGTAGAGGTCGGAAACTAATCCGATAATCTGGTACTCCAGTTGTTCGAGCGGAGCCTCGAAGTCGTGATAGAGGCCGACATCTTCCTCTCGCCACGCCTTCGTCCAGAAGTACGTCTGTTGTCGGAGTTGCCTCCCTTCCTCGAAAAGCCGGTCGGCCCACTTCTCGTACTTCTGCTTCTGGTTCTTGTCGTGGTCAAAGATGATCGCACTTAGATTCCCGATGTGGTAGTAGTGGCCGTCTCCCCATCTGGCGAATTTTCCGGTACTCGTTCGACGAAGGCCCTTCAAATTCGCACTTAGCCCCTCTCCATCTCTCCCGTATTTGCCTGCCTTTCCCACGTAGAGAGGGACGACGTAACCATCCTCCAACCAGTACATCAAGTAGATCAGACCGTCGTAGGTGTCGTCAGTCGTCTCCCAGTCATTGATGACCTTTCGTCCCTCCTCTCGGACGAGAGTCTCCATCTCCTCACTTCGTTTCAAGATTCGACGGTCATCTTTCCCGTAGTGCTTGAACTGGGCATTGAGATTATCGTCAGTCTCGAAGAGAGGAGTTGGATTCTCCGTGTCGACGTATTGTTGAGCCCACTCCTGCCAGAGATCTTTCTTTGTCGTCATAGTCGCTCCTTGTACCAGCTTTGCTTCTCTCCAATTCCTAAACCTTCGGTCGGGTAATCCAAGAGCCTACCCAGTGTTTCAGTCAATCGTATTTTATTTTGTGGGGAACTATTATGTGTGTATAAAATGGCTATGTCCTAATGACAGAATTTGACGAGATAGTGAGTCCAGAAAATCGAGCACTTATTTGGCCGGTATTGTTGGCAGCGTCTCTATTTATTCCGTGGATTAGGGTGTCTGGTTTGATCAGTATCCGTGTCATCGGATTTGATATGGATATTGGTCCAATAATTCTCATTATATCCGTTTTAATAGCTGGTTCATGGTTGTATAAAGATGGCCAGCACCGAGAGAAAGTATGGCTTGGGGGCGGTATTACTGCTACTTTACTAACTATTGCAGCTATGTGGAATCTACAAGATGGTATCAGTCAGTATCAGACCGAAACGGAAGGGAATTTGTTTGCTAACTTGGTTACACTTAATTTCGGTGTCGGTGTATATCTGGCAATTACCGCTTCCGCAGCGATCACTTATATTGGTTACAGCATATACACAACAGAAAATTCGGAGAATAAAGTTGATCATGATAAAGATAGTACCGTCATGTCTTCTAATACACTGAAAAAGTATGGTATCATAGTTATCGCACTAATTTCTCTTGTCAGTATTGCTGCCTATGGATTCGGAATAGGCGACTTAATCTCTGACCCTGCATCTAATCTTGAAGTTGACGGTGAGGGGTACTCCCAAGGGACAACAATGGGAGCCGTAGTGGATGTTTCAAATCCCGGTGAGGAGGAAGCTACAGCTACACTTACTGTTAGAATGAAAATTGATGGAGAAGTAAAAAGCAGTTTCACCAATGAACGAGAAATCACAGTTCAGTCGGAAAATAGTATAACAGAAGACTTTCGATTAGGAAGCTTTAATGACTTAACAGATAATGAGGCAGAAAGTATTTCTAACGGTGATTTTACTATCGAATTTCTAATTAACGGAGAAATCAAAGACACTTATTCAGAATCATAGGCACTTTTTTGATAGATTTCTATTTTGAAAGAATATAAAGCGACCCCCGCTCACCCATTATGGAAAGCACAGGTTGCGGAAGTTTCCCATATTGGAATACTATATGCAATACTTCCGCAAAACTAACTCCCCTACGTGCTTCTTCGAGAGAAGAGCGGTTCTGTTACTTCATAGAAATCGGGTGGTGCGAATCGTCGCTGGTGAGCTGTTCAGACCTTACCTTTGAGAATTAAACCGTGGTAACAGGCTTGCCCTCCGCGTGTTGTGGGGTCGGTTCCGTCCGCGATTCGTTCAGTTGAAGCGTCTGGGTCGGCTGATGGTAGACCGGCGATAGCTCAACACCACGGTAGTACAGTTCTCGGAGGAGGGCGTTATGCTCATCTATTACCTCACGGTCGAACTCCAATTCGCCTGTCTGCCGAAGGAGTGGCCGGAGTCGCCTTTTTAGTTCCTTAATAGTACCTGACGTGTCATACTTCTCATCGCAGCTTTGCGGTCGGCTGTCGTATTCGATATTTACGTTATTTGCCATAGTTATGACTCACTATTTGAAGTTATGCACCGCTCTTGAGAAAGCGAATGCGTACTACTATTAGGGAGATTAGTACTTAAATCATTTGGACATATATCATATATTTAGGGATTGGAATATGCGTGATATAAGGCCTGAAACGCCTATTTTTACCATTACCAGCTATCCCGATATATTGAGATTATCAGATGGCAAACCTAATAACGATACATATCTCTGGCACAAGCACAGAGCTTCCAAAACTTCCCGATATGGTAGTACCATATACAATACTTCCGCAAACTTAGAGACTTCGGAAAAGACCGTCCGTGTGCCTCTCCCAAGGTCAAGCGGTCACGGGGGAACGTTCTCTGTATGCCCGAACTGTGCGAGCGGCGCTTCCCCTACCCCAAGGTAGTATGCTCCGATGAGGTCCGTCTCGATTTCTTTACGCTTGTGCGAGGTGTCGAGGTCACTCCGTTCGGCGAAGGCGAAGAGCGCATCTTCACCGAAGGTTTGCTCGTGATTGTAGAGCCGTGAGGAGATGTTACTGGATTCCCCGATGTACGCCAAGGTCGATTCCTGCCCCTCGTACCAGATACGATAGACTCCCGTATCGGGCGGATTGGCGTCGAGACGTTGTGCCAGTCGGTATGGCTCGGACCAGTCGAGATTCATCCAGTCTCGGGCCAGTGGTGTACGCCAGTTCTGCCAGTTGGGAGGAGCGATACCACTTGCAGAATTAGGTTCATCCTCGCCCGATTCGAGGCGGCCACCCTTGTACGCAGGGTCGTTGTAGCTGTAGGAGGATTGCTTGTAGCCGTCGATGATACGACCGAAGTTCGCTGTCGGGCTACGGTCTACCTCTCGTCGGTGTAGGGCGATGAGAGCCGCTTCTATCCCCTTCCGATGTTGTTCGTCCTCTGCTCTCGGAGGAATCGTGTGCGAGACTTCGAGCGCAGAGCCAACGTCATCTCGAACTGCCCAGAGACAGGGAGCCGCCGTATGTGGGTCTCGGTAGGGCATCTCCTCTGCGTGGACACCTCTTGCGAGGCTTTGGATTCGTCTTCGGGTATCGCCGGATTCACCGATGTATTCGAGGTGGTCACGTTTCTCGCTCCCGTGACAGATACGGTACAGTCCCGGTTCTTTCGGAACGTTAGAGAATGAGTCTGCATCGAGTAGGTTCCATTCAGACCAGTCGAGGTTCATCCAGTCGACAGAGAAAATACCCATTTCTATAGATGTTTAATTACCAGTCAAGATGGTTCAGTCGTCCTGACGCTCCTGATAGGCCTCTATAACATTTCTTTTCTCTCTTTCACGGACATCAACGTTGTTCAGAACCGCTCTAATCCCGCTATCGCTGACAGAATACAGTTCCATTACGAGCGCGTTCGTTTCATTCCATAATGAGGATATCTTCTCATCTAATTTTCCAAGAGATGATATAATATTCTCATCCGAATGTTCCATTACTGCATCGGATTCAAAACTGCTTTCGATATCATCCACTACATTCCGTGTATTTTCGGCGCTGTCTTGTCGAACAACCGGTATTTCTGTCTTGTCCAAGATATCCTCTACGCACTCAATTTTCTTCCGCGTTCGGAATAGGGTCAACTTCATAGCGGCTAAGACGTGGTCTCGCAGTTGCCGAGTGTCGAACTCTGCTTCAAACAACTCGGTTTCTGACTGGTCATCAACTCCGTGGACGAGAACGCTTTTTGTACCCTTTGACTCTGCCGAAAATTCTGGGTATTCTTCTGTTAGCTCATCTTGGTCAGTGTCAGGGTAGAAAGTGACCGAGTCTGTCCACGCTTGGTCCCGATTTCCGCTCTGGATATACGTTTTATCGTTTGAGAGGATAGTAGATAGGGAACGGTTCTCATCGCTAAGAAGTTCACTCTTTTCCTCCCAAATGTTGAGAAGTAACTCTCTATGATGGTTTCTGTCCAGAAGCTCCCCAACTGTCTCTTCGAGAGTTTCGATTTCGTCCTCATCTCCGTTTATATCCGGAATTGATAGATTCCTCAATTGTGGTGCTTGGAATTGGAAGTCTCCTCCCCTCATACGCAGGGCTCCGAACAAACCAGCATACAAGAAATCAGCCACATAACTATTCAATATTCCACCATAATACAGCATACTTTCGTCGCCATCATAGAATAGGTTAGTGTCAACAGAGGAATATGAACCATCAACATCTGGATATGCCTCAATTGTAGACGCTACCTTAGCAAACACCAGCTTCTCCTTCTGATATTGGTCACGGCGCAAATCGGTGATAATGTCGTGTGTGGTGTCAAGAACTGGTTGGCCGTAATCATCGCCTTGATGTCTAATCTCCTCAAACTCCCAGAAAGAGAGAAGCGGGTCAATTGCACCAGTTTTGATGAACTTCTTTTTGTGGTTGTCTGGGTCGTCTTCGGAAAGAGCTACGGTGAACTCTTCAGCTTCACTCGCGGTACTTGATGCTTGGACAGTTCCCGCATTCTTGAGCATTTGACAGTTCTCATAAATATCCCAGAAAACGCTGTCGTCAGTCAATAGCAGGAAACTCCAAATATTCTCATCAAGCTCATCCAAATAATCATACTCGTGCTCGTGGTCGTAATCGGAATCGCCAAGAGTGTCTTTCGTAGGCGGGCTATGACCTCTTATCGCCGCATCATCTGGAGCACTGTTTGCTTGATAGACCGGGATTACCGGATAGACACTGGGGTCATCAAAGACGTTGAGTTGGGAAACATCAGAGAGGCTCACGAAGTGGTTCTCGTTGTCGATTAAGTATTCACGGAATCCCTGAGCGTAGGGGGCGGCCAAGTGTTTGTTCGGGACAATATACGAGACATATCCCTCATCTTGGACAAGGTCAAAACCAAGCTGGAGAAACAGTAAATATACGTCATAGGCTCCGCTGGCAGATTCGTCGAACTTGTGTTCCCAGAAGTCACGTTCACATTCTTCAAAGTGCTTATTCCGAGCGATAGCGTTGATATATGGCGGATTTCCAATTACAAAATCAAATCCTGTATTCTCCTGCAATTCCCCATCATCGGTAAAGTAGGTATGCCAGAATGCGGCAGGCCAGTGTTGGGGAATTGTTTCATCGAAAATATCTGTCGACAAGTCCTCAGATATTAGATAATCCTCGAACTCTTCATTAAGTGCCTCTTTTAAGTCATCCTGCTCATCAAGGATATCATCGGCAATTCCCTCCTGAGTATGGTCACTGACATAATCGTTTCTCAGGCTGGATAAGTTCTGAAGAGTGTTCGTATGGTCTTCGTTCAAGTTGTCAATTGCATCCTCATCCGGTAATCCAGCGAGTGCGTCACCATTCTGTAGATTTAATTCGAGATTGGGAAGAGTGTAGCCTCCCCCGCGTGGAATATTGCTGTAACGGAATGCCTCTGGTACCTTTTTGATGCTTTCTAACCAGATATTCACTTTCGCAACTGCTAACGCATCAGCGTCCTTATCATTCCCAAAGATATGACGGAGAATGATTTTAGCCACTAACTCTCGGTCATTTTTATATCCAACAATATCTCGGAGTTCTTGAACACTGGCGGCATTTTCTTGGTCTTCCTGTGAAATATCAAGCGAACCGTTGAAATCCAGATATTCTATTTCTTCAAGCTGGTCGATTATTTTCCGATATCGTTCCCAGATAACATCAAATGCCTTAATCAAGAATGAGCCAGACCCGCAGGCAGGGTCAATAACTTTGAGTGACTGCATCTCCTTCAGCGTCTCCTTAGCGGTCTCAAACTCTTCATTTTCAACCGCAGTATGGAAGTCGGAGACATACTCGTCAAAGGTTTCCCCCACAGTTTGTTCAACCATATAGCGAGTCACCTCTTTTTCTGTGTAGTAGATACCTTCTTCTTCCCTGCGTTCGGCAAGTGAGGTCTCATACGCCTTGCCGAAGATATCCTCGTCAATTTGTCGATAGTTAAAGTTTGTAATTCCCTTTCGACTGGAGGTTTGTTGCCAATCTTCAAGACCGAGTATTTGCGGCAGAATTTCGTAAAACTCCTCAAGATTCTCCTTCTCGTCGTCTAGAAGCTCTATGAAATCAATCTCCTCTTCATCGAATAGTTCGGTATCATAATATGCGAAATACCAATCGTTGACTTCGCTGAGGAATTTTTCGAGGACTTTCTCGCCACCGATATGTTCCCAATCTCGCGTAATTTGGTTCCAGCGTTTCTCTATCCAATTAAAATTGACAACGAAATGGTCGTCCAGTGTCTGAATAAATATGAACTTGTTTATGAATGTGATGACTGCTTCAGTTTGCTCTCTTTCCGAGACACTGTCTTTGAAATCCAGTTCGTGTAAGCTTTCTCGCCACGAGTCAAGGCCCTCAAAGAAAGATTCGTCTAACGCTCCTCGCTCTGCTCGCCCCTCCACTCGTTCCAGATAATCTCGGAGCTCCCCGATAGTCTGAAGGTCATCGTATACTTCATCAAATTGTAATTCAGCTATAGGCTCACTTTGCCGTTTACTGAAAAAGACCCATTCATCTAAATTTGTAAATACGAGATACTCATTTTCTCCTCTATACCGCTCTATCTGTTCTTGGTGGTTTCGCCAATTCAAACGGCGCTTATCAATTCGTTGAATATCTCCATCACGTTCGTAGGCCTCAAACGGCGGTTTGATTTCAAGCAAAATAGGCATTCCATCAGCTTGGAGCCGATAATCCACGATACCGTTCTCTATCCGTATTTCTGGACTCATTCGACCAAAAATGGCCCTTGCCAAGACTGAGGCGCTCGTGACAAGCTTATCTTTTAGTGCTGGCTCAGGTTCTGAACCGTTCCTCAAATCATCAAGATACTCTAAGACTAATGAACTCTCCAAGTTTAGGTCTCGAAGTTCGTCAAGTTCGATTTGGTCCCTATCAAAGATTGTCTGTAAATCAGACACTATCGAGTGGAGTTTCGCACGTTCCTCTGAAGACAAATCAGACGTACTCATTAGACCCTCATTCTTACACCATCCTTTTTAAAGTTGCTCAGGACCGATGGTGTGTCACTGGTGTCAACGGTTTCTATCGATTGGATGAAAAGGAAAATCTGCGTGTTGATATGGTAGCGTGTTTTCGAGAACTGTCGTGACACCGTGGTAAAGATGGTTTCTTACATCTTGGGCAAGTCTCTGTCTCGCTCCTCAACCGAGATTAGACGGTTGTTCCAGAAGACCGCCTCGACTATCACCTCATCGGCTCCGTCTGTCTCTTCTCCGATAGTCGTCTCTCCACACTCATCGCACCACACTCGTCGGAGTACCCACCCATCTCGGTCGTAGTGAGTCGCATACGCTCGCACGAGGTCGCCAGTCCGAATTCGCTTGTTACATTGGTCGCAGATATGCCCCGACCGAACTCCGTTGAGGGCCTTCGCAGGGTTGGTATGAGCCATCGGTCTACACCTCCAGCGAGGAGTAGACGACATTACACTCGTCACAGACCCATCCTCGCTGACCCGTCACTGTATCGAGGAGCGCACCATATTCGAGAGAGTCGCCACACTTCGGACACTGCTTGCCATCGGTCGACCGAGTGCGACTCATTCGTCTTCCCCCACGTTCGGGTTCGGCTCCTCGAAGCCGTCACGGTAACACGGCCAACAGGGAAGCTCCTTGAACAGAGGGCTACAATCGCAGTCGTCGGGTCGCTCGTTGAGGTGGTTGGGTTCCTCTGGTTCGACCGTCACGCCACCATCTGCCCTCATTGCAGGTTCGGTAGTCGCGGCTTCAAGAACCGGCTTGCGGATAGCGACTGCCAGCAAATGTTTACACGCGCCTTCTTGATACTCGAAGGCGGGACAGGTGCAATCAGACGGAATCCCGCTCTCGACGTGAACCGTGTAGGTGTGTTCCTCAGGCTCGTCGTGCGAGCCATTCACGACTTCGACATTACTCCCTTCGAGAATCGTGAACTCGAAGCCTTCCCACTGTGCCCGCTTCTCGACTATCGTATTTGCGTCGAGTAGTTCGACCACTTCGGAAGGGGCTAATTCCGACATCTTTAGCCCTCGATGAAGATGGTGAACTCATTTCCACAATCGCTACATCGGTGGGTGAAGATGAGCGAATCGGAGTAGCCCCGTCGCTTGCTCGTCGTGATAGCCTCGATTGAGCACAGGCAGGGAACTCCTGAATCGAGACGGAATCCCGGTAGTTGTCGCAGTCGGTCGATTTGCTGTTCGCCAAGTTCTTGTCCGCTGGCTTGCGTAGTTGGCATTGGCCTGTCTCTCCTGAGAAGGCCACCGTCCGCCTGCTCCAACAGGCGGGCATTTTCCGAACGATAATCCCCGAAGGGACGGCTTCCTTCTCATCTTTTCCTATAAACGGAAGGAACTTAGTTCTTTCCTATTGTGGGAAATCTTATTGCGCTCCGATGAGAACCGTCGGATATGACCGAAGAAGACCCTCGACGCCAATATTCAGACGTTGACTTCCTTGATGCAGTTGCAAAACACACGCCTGCATCAACCTCCGAGGTAGCTGATGAAGTGGGTTGTACGCGCCGTAATGCTGATATGAGGCTCAAGAAACTGGCTGATGAAGGAAAGGTGAAGCGGAAAAAAATCGCCGCATCGCAAGTCTGGGCGCTCGTAGAAAGTTAAGAAAGCGTGTTTTGCATCAGGTAGTTTATTTTTATACGAATAGGAATGAAGCCGTATATTATTAGAACGCACTCCTTTCGCGGACTTACCTCTCGCTGGGGTAGGGTAAATGCGGTTGTTAACAACTCACATGGATCGAAATCTTGAGTCAAGAAAACCGGCTACCCCCAAATTTCATCCCGTCTCAAAATGCGGTCAGGTTAATGCGGCCCCATCGAGAATTATGCTGAATTCTGCTAATGGTCCTAAATATGCGCTATATGCATATATAGGATACACCCTATGCAGCCCAAGGATAGGGGCCAATGAACTCACCTCAAGAAGTGGCAAAATTCTTATCGTATTGGTTGCCACACCCGACAAACCGGAGAGCATCACGCCTTAGTATAATTTTTCTTATGAAGCGGTAGAAGTCTTATAAACACTAATATAGCCACTCTTAGAAAATACGGATGCAAAAAATCGCCGGACAAGAAACCGGTTCATATTCCTACTCGGCAATCATCAAATCCTTAATATTAAGTACCTATCAGCCCTATACTGTAGTACATCCCGACGAAAAGAACTGGGATGTCTGAGAACCAATGATAGCAGAATACCTACACGCAGAGCGGATGCTGTACGATTCGCAGAACGAGAGCGGCCAGTTCGGGGTGTCGGCGAATGAGTGAGTCTGAGGCAAAAATGACCTCGGAGATGAGTGCTGAAGAAGAGCTTCAGATGAGAGTGTCAGGCAAAGAACCGTCTATCCAGACTATCAGCCCTGATGAGCTCCGTGAAATTCGCCCCTCCCCAAACATGGATGAAAAGATAGAACGCGACGTGATGGGATCACATACTGCGCATGTTATTTGTGGGAGTACTATTTTCATCGCGTCAGAGACGGGCGATGTGACTCCCGAGATGGCAGCGAGTCTGTTGTCACACGAAATGATGCACCACATTTTACTGGCAGAGATCGGGGTCAAAGCCGCTCAAAAGTATGATGCGGTGGCTGACGATCACTACGAGGGATTTGAAGATAAAATGCAGAAAATGAAAGAAGTAGAGTAGCCAATTCGTGTCTCTGTCGTCTGGTTAACATTGGAGTGAAATGCCCCGCTCGTCTCTCGAAGAAGCACGTGGTCAAGTTACGGAACTTCCCCATATAGAAAGACGATATACAAGACTTCCGCAAAGAGAAAAGCGGCAATAAAATCTGGTACCAGTAAGTTTACCAAAAGGTTTAAGTAGGAGGAGTTCCTACATAATGTTACGAAGAGAAACACTACCGGTTGGTATATCGGTAGGACACGGATCGGACGACTATCTTTGCTGATTCGTGAGTTGTCTAGTGACTCCGCGAGCTACGAAGCAGTCGGAAGTCTGCAGTTGTAAATCACTCCACAAGGAGAACACAGTATGACACGAGACAATACGATCGTCCTCAGCGACGAGGAGAAAGCACTGGTAGAAGAGACAAAACAGACGCTCTATGGTGAGGAGAGTATCCCTCACTGTCACGTTATCGGCCACGCACTACGCCAAGTCCTACACGACGCTCGGACGACAGGCGCGCCTACGGAGGTCTCTGTCGAGAACTAACATCTGAACCAGCTACGACAATAGCTGGCTCAGTTCTGGAGGAAAAGATATGACTTCATTCCATAGTACGAACTGTCGAGACTTAAATCTTTCGGTTGGGATAGTGCTGAAATTAATTGGAGGTGGCTCTGTATGAGCACCGGTGTGAGTAAGCCGGATGATGAGTGGAAACCGTTTGGCCAAGCCCACCTGACTGACGCAATAGAGCGTGCCAATGCTCTCAATCAGTCGGTTTCCGAAGCTCATCCGAATCTGCTCACCATCTGGAACACCTCTGACGAGGAGCGGGCCAAACTCTTGGACGAGTATCTCGACGCTCTCGAAGCAGTCTGTCCCGACCCTCGGCTCATACCGCTTGATGAAACAGGGAAAGCGCCTGCCATCAGGGGAACGTGTAGCCTCGACTCTCAGCAAGCGCAAGAGATGCTCTACACGCCAGAGGAGGCTATCAAGGCCATCGAACGAGGGGCTAACGGCTTCGCCCTCTATGCAGGACGCTCGGACCACGGAACAGAGGACCTCGTCTTCGCAGACCACGACGACCTCCACGCATTCCCGCTTGACACCTTGCCCGATACCCTTACTGTCGTCTCTGGGTCGGGGGAGGGCTATCACGAGACCTTCGTGAATGCGGGCGACGTACGAAATGCGATGAGCGACGGTGGTGAAATTCGGGCGAGCAACTGGTACGTAGTAGTTCCCGGTTCCATCCACCCATCTGGCGGTATCTACCATCTCGAAAAAGAGCGCCCTATCGGGGAACTGGAAACCGACGACATTCCCGAAAGGCTCCGCCCCGCTACCGATTCCTACGACGGCGAGAACATCGAACTTTCGGGAGATTCGACAGACCGCTGTTTCACGAATGAGTTGGGTATGTCACTCGATGAGGTACGAGAGTACGATGAGAAACTCGATGAACTGCTGAGAACCCCACCTCGGCCAGACCTCGACGCTGACATACAGGATGACAGTGCTGTTGACGGCCACCTCATCTGGCGACTTCGATGGCATCACTTCCAGTTAGCCGACATCGAGGCTATCTGGCGACAGTACCGCCCTCGCTCGAAACTGGAGCGCGACGAGTGGGTCAAGCGACGGCTCCGCGAGTGTGGGATGCACGACGAACGCTGTCGCTATGATGGAAGCGAGCAATCCATCACCCTCCCCGAAACCCCGTCATACTCTGACTGGGACTGGCAGACTGGCACTACGGGCGATGAGACAGCCCTGACGCTGGAAGAAGCGCGTACCCGATGCCAGAGACGCATCGATACGGCTCTCAGCAACGGGGCGCACACGCTGATAGACGCCCTGCCAGCGATGGGGAAAAGTAGCGGTGTCATTCGGGGAGCAGCGAAGACTGAGACTCCCATCAGTGTGTTCACTGCTCGGCACGACCTCTATGGTCAGTACAGCGAATGGTGCGAGGAACACGGCCTATCGTATCATCGGCTTCCGTCCTTCCACGAGGACTGTCCTACGGCTCGTGGCGAACACGGTGATGACTGGCGCGAGAAGGTACTCGACATCTACGACGAGGGAGTGATGGCCAACGAGATTCACAAGTGGGCCGAGCAGTATTTCGGTCAGTCACTCCCCTGTGATGACGGGCAAGAGTGTCCCTACAAACAGGGATGGGATTTCGAATCTGACGAGTACGATGTCCTCATCGGTCACTACCAGCACGCCTACAATCCAGACATCACGGCAGGGCGAGTCGCCGTCTTCGATGAGTTCCCTGCCGATTCGTTCCTGTTGGAATTCGAGGGCGACACGGTTACATCAGCGGTGTCGGCCTACGTTTCCGAACACGACGGCCTTCCCTTCGAAGACTTCACCGAACTGGTCGAAGTTCGTAACTCCGAAGAAGGGAAAGAAGCGCGCGAGTGGTTCGATGCCGACGACCTCGAACGAGACGGTGAGCCTGTCCTGAAAGATACGAGCGGGTCGGCCAATGCCTACGCGCCCCTACTCACATACACGATCCTCATCGGAGAGAACCTCGGGAACGGATGGGAACACGCCGACCTTGATAAAGGAGCAGGGGTCGGCACTCACCGCAAGGCGGCACAGAACCGAGATTCGGGCGAGGTGTTTCTACTCCTGCCGCCAGAACTGGATGGCGCGAGCGGTGTCATCGCCCTCGACGGAACGCCGACGCCCGACCTCTGGCAACTGGCGGTCGATACTGGATTGAGCCACGCGCAAGTACTATCGGACGAGGAGCGGGCCGACTATCTCACCGATGCACTCGGTGATTCCATCATCCAAACGACGGAGGCCACCAAGACGTATTCGAGCGGTACCTATGTCTCCCCAGAGAAGGATGGCCTTCTCTTCGAAGCGGTGGCCGAGCGTGAAGAGACGAAGCCTGCCCTCATCTCGACAACAGAGGCCATTCGCCAATACGAGCAAGAAGGTGTACTCGCCTCTATCGGAACGCACGAGCACTACGGCAATCTGAAAGGGACGAACGAATTCCAACAGGAGCGGGTCGGCATCGTAGCAGGGAGCCAGCACTACGGAGACGATTACGTCGAACGATGGGGCGCACTCGCTGGCCAGAGTGTCGAACGCGGGGACGGCAAAGGGATGGACCTCGACTATGGCGAGTTCGGGAATAAGGTTCTCCGTCATATGCGAGAGCACGAGGTACTCCAAGCCGTACTCCGGTTCGGGCGAGACGGTGATGGTGCGAACATCTACGTCCACACTGCCGCCTTACCCGAGTGGGTTCCCGTCGAAGCAGAAGGGCACATCGAACGCTGGAGTAAGGGAACACGCGAGGTCGTGGAAGTGCTGGAGGCTAAGGCTCCCAACGAATGGCGGACAGCAGATGTTGCAGAAAAGGTTGACATCTCTACACGGCAAGTGCGGACGAATCTTGACCAACTTGCTGAAGCTGGCTATGTTGAGAAGCGAACAGAAGGTCGGGGAATCACGTGGGTTGTTGAAGATGAGACGATAGACCGCCTCGGTCAAGTTGAGTTCCGCTCGTCTTAGACAGAGGCACGAGGGTTGCGGAAGTTTCCCATATTAGAACACGTTATGCCAGAGTTCCGGAAAACCCCCGACCCCCACGTGTTTCGGAGAGAGATGAGCGGAGTTAGAGGTTCGTCAATTCACTCTGCCGTGCTTGTCGCTTCTCCTCCCTCGAACGAGCGTCGTAGTGTTCTTCCAAGGTGTCAACAGAGACGGCCATCCGTTCCGAAGCAATCGACTTGCTCACGTTCGAGTT
Source organism: Haloplanus sp. CK5-1 (assembly GCF_037201915.1). Lineage (NCBI taxonomy): Archaea > Methanobacteriati > Methanobacteriota > Halobacteria > Halobacteriales > Haloferacaceae > Haloplanus > Haloplanus salilacus. Next base: position 2,544,575 of record NZ_CP147505.1, read on the forward strand.
GAGGTGATGATGAATGGCACTCCGCCGAATGGGGTGTGGTGATACGGAAGATGGGCAGGCCGAGTAATGGTTCGATTCCGTCGCTTCACACGTATCTACATCCCTGCCGTGTGGACATTCCTTCCCGTGGTAGCAGGATCGAGTCACCCTGTAGACGATGGACTGGACGGCGTTGCCAGAGATACGACCGTTCGACGTAGTGAACAGTGGCTCTCTCCCATCAGATTCGGCGTGTGGTATCCGGTTATGCGAGAGGTAGTCATCTACTGCTTCAGAGAGGCCAGCATCGAGTATCGACAGATTCCGCTCACCCTCCTGCTTGAGTTTCAGCGGTGTGCTGACGCTCGCATCAGGCCGGTGCTGTACCTCGATATACTCGTCTTCGGAGTGCCAGTCTGCTACATCGAGCGAGACACAGGCCCCTCTCCGCATCCCCGTGTGGTACAGCAAAGTGAAGATGACGTGTTCCTTCGAGGCGTATTCATATTTCCGCAGATGCTCACGGATGGCACACGCTTCCTCGTGAGTGATTGCACCATCTCGAACAGCCTCTCCCTTCGAGACCTTCGGGATGATGAGTTTCTCCGAGATGCCTGTCTCGATTGCTTCGATTGATTCGCAGTATCGGAGAAATACCCTGAAGGTGCGGAGTTGTTGTTCGAGGGTTATGTCTGCCACATCACCTTGCGCAATACGCCAGTTCTTGTAGTTCTCGCAGTCACGGCCAGACAGTTCGTTGAGATTCTCGATTGAAGCGTGTTCGCACCACTTCAGGAAGTGTTTCAGTCTGTAGCGATGGTTCTGGATGGTGCTTTCCGAAGCGTCTTGGCCCCGTGATTTGAGGTACTGGTCTACCGCTTCCTCTGGTACGATAGGTTCGAGCGATTGTGTCATTGGCTTTCCTCTTGGTTGGCACAATCGCCAGATTGGAGGCGGTTCGAATCCGCCCCAACCCATCCTCTCTTCCGCGATCTTGTAGGACAGGATATCGCACTCTGAGCCTGTTGAACCCGGTGTTTTCACTCCCGGCGACCAACTGCCGAGTTTGAATTCGTCATCGAAACCGACGATGCTGTCTTGCACCCCGGACACGTCCTCGCATTTCGTTGAAGGAGAAATAAAACCACCGGGACATCTACTACCAGCGACGGAACCCATACCGCTTATCAAGCACGGTGAGTAACTGTGGTGTGCGGGGCTGCTGGTCTAGTCCGGTTATGACGTCGCCTTCACACGGCGAAGGTCCGAAGTTCAAATCTTCGGCAGCCCACTTTCTCAGTCTTCCGCGTGACCACGTAGTCACTGGTGCAGTCGTGAACGTCAAAACAGTGCAGATGCACCACCTGTCACTGCAACGGTGCAGGCGTGAACGCCAAAATAGTGCAGATGCACCGCCTGTCACTGCGAATGGTGCAGACGTGAACGGTGAATCAGTGAATCGGTGAATCGACACCGACCACACCGATCTTGTCAACACCACTCACCGACAGAACAGGCACTAAAATAGAACAAACGACGGACTGGCTGCACGACCATACCGCGAACCCGAGTAGTGCGGGCACCGGTTGTGACGGGGCGGTCGAGGTCTGTTTTCCACGGCGTACGTGTGCGTGTAGAGTCGGTGTTTACGGGCTTGATTTGAAGAAATATATTTTTTCATGCATAAACTCTATCAACACAACACCCGGAATGGGCGTGCTGACAGTACACCGGCACCGATTAAGCGCACGACCATACAGCAGAATTAACCCCTTGAATTCCACGGTGAATCACTCGTCGAACACGCCGAGTTTCTACGGCGGTTAAGAGGGGGGTACAGGGCTTCTTAACCAAATACGGGTAGGTTAAGAGACGCTATAGCTCCTCAGATGTGTGTGTTCAATAGGTAGTGGTTAAGGGGATTTACCCCCTGGAGTGAGAATGGTCGGTTGACCGGGGGTCGTGCCCGCACTTGCCGGGCGGGCTCGCTCAGTCGCCGGTTGGCTTATCAGATTCTTTACTCGTCCTTGCCGGGGAGAATATCGAGCGGGATGCCCGTGAATCCGGCTTGCGTAGGTTCGCCGCAGTGCCGGCACTCCCAATACAGGTGAGCGCGTTCTGCCCCGCCGTCGCGGTCGTCGCGTAGCGCATCAGGCCGCTTGATGGGGTGACTAAAATCGACGCCGCAATTGGGATTCATGCACGTCCAATCGGGCTCCTTGTTCTTGCGGAAATTCACGCTTTTCGCACCGCACGCAGGGCACCCTGTTTCGTGATTGCCCGTCACGTCGTGCACCCGCGGATTCGGCGGGGAGTAGTGAGGGTTGCCGTCACGGCCGCCGTCACGAATACTGTTCACGCCGCGTTCGAGCGGGCGGTGCTCGGGGTGCTGGCCGCCGCAATTATCACACCTGTCGGGACCGTTCGACGACGGGTCGTTCCGACCAGCGAACTCGGAAGTGTCCTCAATGAACACCGGCAGTCCGTCAAGAGCGGGATGGTGCGGGACTGCGTCATCATCACTGTTATCAACGTTCTTGAACGCAGTGAGTTGCTGCTGGTCGTCGCTGTCCGGTGACTTGGTTTTTGCGGCGATTGTGTCTTCGATTTCGGTGATGCGCTCGACGGTGGCGACGTCATCGGCACTCAGCGGGCTTGCCGGGCGACCGTCGCTCTCACTGCCCGCGTTTTTGTCAACAGTTTCATCGTCGAATCGAAAGTGCCGAAGTCCCGGCTGGTTATCCGGGTCCGTGACAGTGTCTTTAACGTGTACGCGGTGTTCGTGCCGGTGCTGGTCAGCTGGCCGCGGGTCTTCCGCGATCGGTGACGCGACGACGACCCGTCCCTTGAGCGAAGGGTAGTGGTTGCCGGCTGGCATGCGGATATTCGGACCGGGAGTGTGTCGGATACCGTCGTTCCGAAGGTCGATGTAGCCTTGGATGAGGGCTTCTCGGTCGAGTTCGATGCTGTTCGGGATTGGCGGCAGTTCGTTGACTGATTTGCACAGTACGCTGATTGCTCCGCGTCGAACTTGCCCGGTCTCGATGATGCGTGACGGGTCTGCCAATCTGGTCGGGGGCGTGGTGTGACGGCGTGGGGTGCCGCGAGCGGCTCTTCGGGTCATATATTACTGTTGATTCGTGTCGACCATAACTGTGAGCAGGCGGTCGAACCTATGTCGTTACATTAATGTGAAGTGTCGGTGGGGAAGAGATTATTTTGGACGTTGATACAAGGCGACTGAGGGTGTCATAGAACAGTTCGCATACCAAAGAGCAGGGTGAACGCTGAGGTGGAATGAGTTCAGCGACCCTGCAAGATGATCCTTCGGTAGAATCGTTCTTCAATGCCGTGGAAACGGAGACGTTGGCGTTGTTCGAGCACCTCTCCTTCGAGTTTCTTGAAGGGTTCGACGTGTTCGCCCCGGCGGAGACGGGGCGAACACGAGATCTTGAGCCGCCCGAGATGATGCGTGGCTTTCTCCATTGCTATTACAAGAACATCTACGGTATCCGTCCGGTTGCACGAGAACTGAACAACACCGTTGTCTGGCTCAGCTGTAGCTTCGATCGACCGCCGTCGAGAGACGCGGTCGATCGATTCCTCACTGATCTTGAGCACGTTGTTGACCGGGTCTTCGACCATCTCGTCGAGCAGGCCGCCTTGCGGGGCCTGCTCGACTTGACGTATTCTATCGATTCAACCGACGTGAGAGCGATGCCCGCCGATCCAGACGCATCGAAGTGCTATGATCCAACCGATGACGAGTACTACTACGGCTACGGCTGCACGATCGTCTCAACCGGGCAAAAGATCCCGATTGCAGCCGAGTTCACCGAGAGCAAACAAGCACCAGAAGAGACGGCGATGCGCGTCACGCGTGACGCGCTCGCCGTCGGGAAACCGATGTGGATGCTTGGAGACAGTGCCTACGACACGCTCGACTGGCACGACCACCTGCTGGCCGCAGGGGTCGTGCCAGTCGCTCCGTACAATCCACGAAACACCGACGACCCGAAAGATATCGAGTACAGGGTAGAAGACCGCATTGAAAAACACAGCAACGACGTTCAGCTGAAGCAATCAACGCTAGACGAGACGTACAACCGCCGGAGTGGCGTCGAACGAACCAACGAATCAGTCAAGGGCTGCGGCCTCGGGCGAACGCACGCCCGAGGCCGCGTCCATGCACGAGCGCAGGTGTTCCTCGCGTTGTGTCTGCGCCTCGTCGTCGCAATCACCAACTACGAACGCGGAGACAATCCGGGAAGCACAATCATCACGGTGTGAGAAGAGTTCTATGACACCCTCTCTCTGTTCCTAAAATAAGCAATTACTTCTAATGCCTACTATAGTAGTTGCTGAATATGGAACGCCCGTAATTAACAACTGCCAGTAGATCCGACGGTCGAATCACGACTTTGGTACTTCGGTTTCAGGTACTATCCGAGATATCTCGGATACGCTACGTCGGAACTCCCACTCATAGTGTCTAGGGAACTGTTTTACCGATAGAGACGCTGGCGTTGGTAATGGGTCGGCTTGACGATATCACGCTCGAAGAACTCTACGATCTCAAGGACCAGATCGACGAAGGGAAGCCGCGAGAACGTGTTCTCGCGGCGATCGGGCGCAAGAAGGGCGATCAACTGGATACACTGGCTGACCGCCACGGTGTTGTCGAGAAAACGATTCGCAACTGGCTCGATCGGTTCAAGGAAGAACCGATCGAGCAGGCACCTTACGACGCTCCTCGACCAGGAGGTCCAGCAAAAATCGAGGGCAAAGATCGTGAGCGACTGTTCGAGCAGTTGCAACAGCCGCCGACCGAACTCGGATACGACCAGCAAGCGTGGTCAGCGAAACTCTTGCTTCATCACGCCAAAGAGGAATACGGCGTCGAATACCACGAAACCTACGCGTATGACTTGTTGAAAGAGGCCGGGCTGTCCTTGCGGACAGCACGGCCTCAACATCATGAAGCCGACCCTGAAGAGAAAACTGAGTTTCAGGAGACAGTCGAAAAAAACGGCCCGAACTAACCGAGAAAACTGTCGTTGTTGTCGATCAGTTCACCAAGCACGTCGGAACTGTTCAGCGACGTGGCTTCTACCCAATTGGCTCAAACCCGACAATAGAGGTTGCAACAGCGTGGGATTCAGTGACGGTGCTGGGCGCTGTCACCGACGACGGTGACAGCTTCTTCTGCTGGACAGAAGAGAATCTCACACGGAACCACGGGATTCGGCTGTTAGAAGCGCTGAAAGACAAGTTCGGTGAGGAGTTAGTGGTGTTTCTGGATCGAGCGGGTTACTTCTACGCGAGGGATCTGTGGGAGCACGTGAGTGGTGAGCGCGAGACCGAAACTGTCGGAGACAGTTCGGTCTCGTGCGTGCGAGGGGATGATCTCGAAGTGTGGTACTTCCCGTCGAAACTTCCCGAATTGAACGCTGTCGAAGGGTGCTGGGACCAATTGCAAGAGTGGTTCAAGTATCGCCTTATGCCAGATCTCTCGACGCTGAAAGAATGCATTCCACGAGGATTGAGCGCGATCACCGAACCGAACATCTGGCCGTATCTCACCGGTAAAGATTTGAACTAAACACTATCAGTCACAGTACGAAGTCTCGTAACCACTCCCAGCTCTCGATATTGTTAGGCTCAGTTGCTCGTGCCCGAGTGACGTTCAACGACCCAATGATTAGCAGCCATGCGCCACGCCGTAGAGGCAGCGAACCAGAGGACGAACCCGCCGTCGAATGGAATCGTTCAGTAGCTGAACGAAAGCAACTGCAGTGCACTCAGAGACGGTAATATCGACGATTACTCCGACGCTGTCGTGCGATTACGAATGAGAAATCGGCGATGGGCGCTGCAGGCCTTGGTCATTCGGCGTGATAACTCCTACTTTTGACCGATTCAGTCGCTCTACTCGTTGGTTTGTGATGGCCAGTACCCGAGACTCGTGTGGTTCGCCCAACCCAAGACGACTAACCATGAGTCTCGAACCAATCGATGCCGAAACCGCGCTCGAACTGTACCTCGCGGACAGAGGGAATGAACTTTCGGAGGCCTCGCTGAAGGGGCACAAATACCGGCTCGGCCACTTCGTCCGGTGGTGTGAGGATCAAGGAATAGAGAACCTCAACACGCTTAGCGGTCGTCAGCTCCACGAGTACCGGCTGTGGCGACGCGACGACGGTGACCTCAACAAGGTCAGCGAGAAGACCCAAATGGATACGCTACGCGTCTTCGTCAGGTGGCTGGAAGCTATCGATGCCGTCGAACAGGATCTCAGCCAGAAGGTTCTGTCACCGGCAATCACGCCCGACGAAAATTCTCGGGACGTGATGCTAGACAGCGACCGCGCATCGGCAGTGCTCACGCATCTGGAAAAGTACCAGTACGCCAGTATCGAACACGTCGCGCTCTCGCTGATGTGGCATACGATGATGCGTGTTGGTGGTGTTCACGCCCTCGACGTAGAGGACTATAACCCGGCCGACCAGTGCGCCGAAATCCGCCATCGTCCGGAGACAGGAACGCCAATCAAAAACAAGGGCGATGGCGAGCGGATGGTCGCATTCTCCGATCAAATCTGCGATCTTCTCGATGACTGGTTAGCGACCAAACGACCATCGGTCACCGACGAGTTCGGTCGGGAGCCACTGCTGTCCTCGCGCCAAGGACGAACCAACAAGACGACGCTTCGCGCCTACGTCTACCGGTGGACACGACCGTGTGTCACCGAGAATGAATGCCCGCACGACCGTGATTCCGAAGAGTGTGAAGCCATGACCCGCGACACCGCTTATCGGTGCCCTTCGAGTGTTAGTCCTCACGCGATTCGGCGAGGCAGTATCACACATAGTCTCAACAGCGACATGCCAGATAAGGTCGTTAGCGACAGAGCGAACGTCAGCCAGCGGGTGATCGAGCAGCACTACGACCGGCGCACGGAGCGCGAAAAAATGGAACAGCGGAGGGAATACTTGGACAATATTTAGTCTAATCCCTGTAGTGCTGCCAGAGAATGACAATCTACCAGATTTTCTCGCTTTCCCTATATGAGTGAGTTATTGCCTGCTCTTTTTGATTGGAATAAAACGAATCCTCATTTTCAAACCCCGTGACGTTACTCTCTAAAGACTCCCCGAGCAGATCCGGTCAACCTCGCTGCCGCAGATTGTCTGAACTACGATCTACGACACTCAAAACACCCCTGATATCTCTAATGCCAGTATGCGAAAGATTCGATATCTGTAACATTCACCTTGCTGTCGCCGGAGGACGGAAATCGGAGAAGCTCCTGAGCGAGTTTACGTTCTGTATCGCGGCGCTCAGTCCGAGCATCGGCGACGCATTCCTCAACGACAGACAGGTTGTAGTCGTCTGCTAACTCGGCTGCCTCCTCAATAGTTATCAATGAGCGTGACTTTTTAAGCTGATCACGGAGATTACGTAGTTGGAGGGTGTCATAGAACAGTTCGCATACCAAAGAGCAGGGTGAACGCTGAGGTGGAATGCGTTCAGCGACCCTGCAAGATGATCCTTCGGTAGAATCGTTCTTCAATGCCGTGGAAACGGAGACGTTGGCGTTGTTCGAGCACCTCTCCTTCGAGTTTCTTGAAGGGTTCGACGTGTTCGCCCCGGCGGAGACGGGGCGAACACGAGATCTTGAGCCGCCCGAGATGATGCGTGGCTTTCTCCATTGCTATTACAAGAACATCTACGGTATCCGTCCGGTTGCACGAGAACTGAACAACACCGTTGTCTGGCTCAGCTGTAGCTTCGATCGACCGCCGTCGAGAGACGCGGTCGATCGATTCCTCACTGATCTTGAGCACGTTGTTGACCGGGTCTTCGACCATCTCGTCGAGCAGGCCGCCTTGCGGGGCCTGCTCGACTTGACGTATTCTATCGATTCAACCGACGTGAGAGCGATGCCCGCCGATCCAGACGCATCGAAGTGCTATGATCCAACCGATGACGAGTACTACTACGGCTACGGCTGCACGATCGTCTCAACCGGGCAAAAGATCCCGATTGCAGCCGAGTTCACCGAGAGCAAACAAGCACCAGAAGAGACGGCGATGCGCGTCACGCGTGACGCGCTCGCCGTCGGGAAACCGATGTGGATGCTTGGAGACAGTGCCTACGACACGCTCGACTGGCACGACCACCTGCTGGCCGCAGGGGTCGTGCCAGTCGCTCCGTACAATCCACGAAACACCGACGACCCGAAAGATATCGAGTACAGGGTAGAAGACCGCATTGAAAAACACAGCAACGACGTTCAGCTGAAGCAATCAACGCTAGACGAGACGTACAACCGCCGGAGTGGCGTCGAACGAACCAACGAATCAGTCAAGGGCTGCGGCCTCGGGCGAACGCACGCCCGAGGCCGCGTCCATGCACGAGCGCAGGTGTTCCTCGCGTTGTGTCTGCGCCTCGTCGTCGCAATCACCAACTACGAACGCGGAGACAATCCGGGAAGCACAATCATCACGGTGTGAGAAGAGTTCTATGACACCCTCTAGTTGAGTAATCTGATCATCCTTTTCAGCCTTTGACAGCACACCGAATGAGACTGCGAAGTCAAGGGAAGACTCACGTGAGTCTATATCATGGTCAAGAGCTTCAATTACAGCGTCTTTGAGATTCTGTGGATATTGCTGTCGGATGGCAACTTCTTCCACTGACGCTTCAGCCGTGAGGTTTGAGCCCCTCCCTGACCGATGTTCGGCGATGCGTGTATCGAAGTTCTCTGTCTGACCGACGTAATACACCGTGTCCGCGGCGTCGGCGAATACTTTCCACGCTGAAATACGCTTACGGTTCCCACACGGGTCGGCTGCGTCGTAGACCGTTGATTGGTGGTAATTCCGATGGCGAAATGCCCATCTTGGGACCTCAGTAAGAGGATGATCTCTTGAGTTCAATGTGAGGCGCGGTTCGAACAATAAGGGGAGTTGCCATTCAGGTTCACATTCGAGCGCATAGATCTCGTATAGGCAGTCATTGAGTTCGTGCTGTGACGACGATCGGTTTGATCCGACTTTCCCGGAAGCGGAAGCCATGATAATTCACCCTTCGTCCTCGAATCCACGCTGGACTGATTCGACGAATTCGACGGTCTGTTCTGCCCTCTCAATCTTCGGACGAACCTCGTTACTCATTTTCCCGCCGTAGGTACCTCGTGCGATTCGCATTCGATCCGAAGCGTCGTCCCATGTGTACCGGGGATTTTCGGACAGTACGAACGCGACGAATTCGCGGGGGGAAAAGACGGTCTCCCGTTGAATCCGACGTATTTCTGCCCGAATAGCATTGAGGTAAGCGCCTGCCCAATCGGAGAGGGTATTCTCGTAAAACTCCTCTCGCGGGTAATCTCCAGTGAGCCCTACCTCAAGATTTCCAGTCAATTGTGGGGCCTTATCGCCAAAATCACGTAAGGGATCGAGTTCGCTGAGTTCGACGTATTCTTTTCCGAAGTGAGTGCTGTATGACCCTAGGTCGTCTTGGAGATTTTCAACGACGTGATCGTCGTTCCATAGCAAGACGAGTTCTTCATCTGCTTCCTCCCGAGCCTCTTCTTTGATGTTGTTCTTGACGTTTTTTGGGAGTGCTCCGAAGACGAGATCCGCATCGTAGTTGGTCATCCTGCTATCGTCGTCCGAATTGTTGGTTTTCATCATAGCACAAGTTTTGCTATGTGCCCAACCAACTTTAGTTTTGCCATATGCCAAACCAACGGTGTCAAAAATAGACAGTCCAACCTGATTCCAGTATCTCCTCGTCAGTGATCAAATCCGGAGTCAGGGTCATCCTCAGCATCTCTGAATTCGTCTTCATAGCGTTCGCGTTCTTCGGTGGAGTCGGGGAGGTCATAGTGCTGGTCTTGGACGCGTGGGGTCACATCGCAGCGCTGGTCAATCGCATCTGATGAAACACCCCTGTTCTTCTGGTCAGTAATGTAGCCAGTCCGGATGTGGTGTGGCGCTCGGCTACTTGGACACTTGAATGCAGAATTGTTTTTCTGAGCCGCCTCACAGTCTTCGGGGTCACGGTCATGCGGGCACCCGAGTCCAACTGCGCAGGGCCGAGTCCATTTGTAGGCGATCTTCTGCAACGTAGACAGGCTGATCCGACCATTGCCTTTCGTGAGCAGCGGTTTTTTCCCGTCCGAATCAGTTTCCGAGGGCCGTTGGTTTTCGAGATAGTCTTGAATGATGTCGGCGCTGTCGCCGTACAGCGTAATCTCCCGCTCACTCTGTTCGTTGTTTTTCAGCTGTGTCTCTTCCTGATGTTCATAGTTAAGAACCCGCTCCCCATACTCGAAGTCTCCTACATCGCGCCCTCGCAATCCATTTTTTCGCGGGCCAGACTGACACATCAACACCATCGAGACATGCTCGACGTCGGCGTATTCGTATTTGCGCAGATAGTCTAATGCTGCCTTGGCGATTTCCGGTTCGAGTTTCTTTTCGTCCACGCCTTCGCCACCCTCATAGTCCACCTCAGGGATCTCGACAGCCTTTTCGAACCGGACCGGAGCCATTCGGTGTTCGATTAAGTGCTGGATGAACTCACGGAACAGATACATATCGTCCCTGAGGGTGTTCTTCGATAACGGTTCTTCCCGCGGCAAGGATTCGTACTTCCGCCAATTCTTGTAGCGTTTCACGTCCTCACTGGCGAGGTCTTCGGTCGTTTCTACGTCAATCTCTTCTTGCAGGTACGTCTGCAGGTAGTCGAGTTTCCTATCGTATTGACTCGTGGACCCGACTTCCGCAAGCTTGGCACCACGGAATTCCTCTAGGACCTCCATCATCGGACGAGACTTCAGTGACAGTTCCGGAAACGAATCCGCAATTTCATCCACGACAGTAGACGCGATTTGCTCCAAAAAATCCTCTGTTGGATCCTCAGAGAGACGTTCTTTCAAGATCTCTACGTCGTCAGGACGGTCAGGCATTGGTTGAGTGGTGTGTTTGTGTTGTCTCGTGAGCCGACAGTGTCAGTTGAACTCGTCAAGCGAACTGTCGATAGTCGTTTGCGTGTTGTCGCCCGCGTAGGCGTCGTCCGGCAGGATTTGACGGACGCGGTGTCGGAAGAAGACGCGCCGGTAGCGTCGCCGCCGTTCTGACGTGAGGTAGAACTCCCGGACCGAAACGGGATCGGACGCACCTTGCTCCTCAGCGAGTTTGCCTGCTGCCTCCAAGAGATCGGTCTCCGCGTCAGCCAAGATGTTATAATAGAACGACCGGCCGTGCTTGGGGGTGGCAAGTTCCCCGTCGATCGTTACGTCTGCCCTTCGACACAGGGTTTTGAAGCGCAGGCGCGCCTGTTTGGCACACAACGATTCTCGGTGTGCTGAATCACTCGGGTAGAGGTATCCGTTCCAGTTTGGCTGCTGAGCGCGTTCATCGAGGAGACCAGCAAGCGCCTCAAGACCAAAGATGAGCGAAACCTCGCCTTGACCGTTTTTGCGCTCTCGGTCTCCGAATTTGATTTTGGGGTCGTGTTCGTTGAGGTTGATCTGGTCCACGTGGACTGCTGGCAGTTCTTTCGTCCGAACGCCCCAAACGCAGTATCCAATCACCAGCATTCGTTCTGCATCTGTCTCCGCGACCAGCCACAGTCGCCTGACTTGGTCACCAGTCAGGGAGGTCGGCTCGGTACTCCAGTCCCATCGGAACTCAGCCTCTATTCCGTCCATCGGGTCATACGCGATACGGCCCGACCGGTCAAGCCATTCAAGAAACCGGTGTGCAGCACGCAAGTGGTGGTGTGCTGAATCGTCCGAGATTAACTCTGCTCTGAGGGTCTTCCCGACCTCTTTGAACGCATGGTAGACGTCAGGTTCGACTGACGGGTCATTTGCAAGCGCTACAACACCGTCGTCTCCATATTCTTCAGCGAACCGCCGTAACACCTGGTCGAGTCGAGACCGGTTTGTTCGCTTGGTTGAGTCTGCCCAATCTCGACATTCGACGCGATCATCGAGATAGGCCTTCGCTCGCTCTATGGTGGCGACGTCTTCAATACTCCAGTCGTATCTCTCCTCGTCCGATCCGCCTGCGGAGGTGAGCAGAATGAAAAACTCGGGTGTCCCCATCTCGTGTTTCTCGCGGAGAACCCATCGCAGGTGGGAGTATCCGTTGTCAGTCAGCCACCGTACTGTTGGATAGTCCCGATGTGATTGCGGCTCCTGATCTCTCCATTCCGCCAGGAGTTCTTCCCCGATGTCTTGGAGTGCGACCAAGTCGTGACTCCAGTCCTGATACTCTCGGGTCTTATCCGAATCGTTCTCTTCTGAACGGTTAGGCATATCTCCCTGTATGGGGGGTGCTTAAATAGTTCTTGTCAGATAAAGAATATATTTGTGAAAGATATTTTTCTGCTCAAAACAAGTGGGAGCGTAACAATATTTTTAATCAGGAAGTCAAACGCAGGGCTGAACGGTCGTACCTGAAGCCGCCTTGCACTCCCGTTGACGAGCCCGTAGATTATGATTACAACCAGTCATATTTACACACCTCTGTGTCGCAGCTTTGTCAAGCACGCTCGTCCACTAACGGTTTTAATCAGGGTACGTGGGTCGATCTTTTGCCGATGTTGCAGACACCGTGCGTAATGCATTCAACGCACCCTTTCGCCGTCCTGCATATTCATAATCAGTCATATCAAATATTAATATGCTAGTATTCGAGACCATTCAACGGTGTGCGCGTCCTCTCCCGGCGCTCACTCGGCAGTCTGAAAACTCTCACAAACCGGGATTCAGATTCCCTGCCCGTTTCGCCCGAACACTTCTCAGACCGAATTAGCGTGCTTGTCGAACGAGCCAACAGGAGACGTCCCGTCACCCGAACTCGATTCTTCGTCAACCGATGGTATCTGCTCACACCACACGTTGGGTAACTCCCCATTATCGTACTCCGCAGCCGGATAGACGGACACGCATGTCCCGTCCAATGTCGAGTGCTCGCTCGCGTAAATCGGCCTCAGCACGACTGCGTCACGCGTCAGCATCTTGTGCAGGTGGTCCGGAAGTTCAGTAATGATGGTGACGTGTGCAGCATTCCCATCACCTGATGCTAAATCATCGTTACTGACACCGGACAGACTAGACACGCCGACGAATTCGAGCGATGGTCGGTCTACCTCATCGGTTGTGAGCACCGCTTTATCATCCTCCTCGTGATAATACCACGCGACCATTGCACCCCTCGTTGGATAGAACTGGTGACTCTCAAACCCGAGTTCAGTAACAAGCGGGGCTGGAAGTTGGAACTGGTTCTGACTCGATACGTTACATCTAAACGCAGATCGGTAGGATCCGCCGGATCGACTGTTTGTCTGTTGTGCTACCATCGGTCTAAACCCGTTAAATGAAACTGCTACGTAAAAACCCTCGTCAACGACGGGTACAATCAGGAATCTGTGACTGGTGGCCAGCCAAATAAAATTCCCGAACAGACTAATCTAGAATAGACTAATTGAGAATTGGCTATTTCGCTATAGTATCTTGGACGAGCACCGGCGACAAAAGAAGCGGTTACTCTCCCCCACTGGCAACCTTGACGACGGACGCTGTCTCACCACCGATCAATAGCTCAGTCCCTACTGTCCGTTTCTGATTCGTCGTCTCGCTCGCTCCTCCAGCACGTGACTGGCATACGTGGCGTCATCTCGATCGCTGTCTGCAACGGTTTCGAACGCCTGGCGCGAAATCTGCTTTGTCAGTAACTCACCATCCTCAATCTTCCAGGCAAACGGCTCAGTCGGATCAATCCCCCGCTCTTGCAGCATCTCCTCATCCACCCGTAAGGACATCACAAGCTCGTCGCCGTAGGCTCGCGCCTGATCACGGCTCAACACCAAGTTATCCAGGTACCCATCACCATCAGGTGTAGGTGTCGCCCACTCGACTGTCCAGTCAGGTCCGACGTGAGTTGAACGCATGCCACCCCATAGGTCATGGGAGAAGAAAACCTTCGATGACGGGGGTCTCGATTAATCGCCAACTGTGCTTTTGTCACTCGAAATAGAACGTGTCGATATTCCATGGATGAGACGTATCGCGTAGAGGAACATACGGGGAATTCGGCCCACCCCTCCGCCGAGGACGTTATCGAACTCGCCTTGGAACGAGCGGCTGATTCCCGACCGGAACAGGATCCGGACGCCCACTTCGACCGATACGTCAGCACCGCTGTCGAAGCGCATAGCAAATCTGCAGTTACCGAGTGTATCCGTCTCGTCCTCGTTGAGGGGCTCACCCAACGCTCCGCTGGCGTCGAAGCCTTTGGCGAAGAAGACTACGTCCGCGGGATCGAGGTCGGCGTCGCCAGTCGTTCCTATCTCCAGGAATTCCTTGAGGAGCAAGCAACCGAGTCGTGAGAAGTAACGAGAGGAACAGTCGAGAAGATCTCCTCATCAACTTTGGAGTCTGTTTGTGGACTCCAAAGTTCAAGTCCCCATGGCCCGTGATGGTATATAAAGAGGCTTCGTTATAATGAGCGCTCCTGCAGATTCCAAAGTTCGTGCGAAAGTATGGCTCACTCCAGACCAAGTCGAAGTACTCCGATCGGCCTGTTACGCGACAGGTGCAGAGTATCTCCAACAACGCAACGAAGCCATCATTGCGTTTACGTACGATACCGGACTTCGAGTCGGAGAACTCGTCCAAGTGGATATCTCACTGCTTCGGAGCAACAACTCGGAACTCTATCTGCCAACAGAGATCCAGAAAGACTACCCCAACGAGAACTCGCCACCGCCGGTAACGCTCGAACTGGCGGACGATACTGCACGATTGCTGTCGGCCTACCTCACCAATCGATGGAAGGAATCACCAGCGCTGTTCCCATCTCGTTCCTCAGACCGAATTTCCGAGCAGGGCGTCCGGAATATGCTTCACAAAGTGGCTGAAGCAGCAGCAGTGCGCCCATACAAAATTGACGGCAGTCGCGGTGATGCCGGTGACGTGACACCGCATGCGCTCCGACATGGTGTTGCCTACCGGATGATGAACGAAGAAGATGAGAACACGCTCTACGACGTCCGCAATCGGCTTCGTCACCGGAGTATCCAGACGACCGAACGGATCTATGATCACCTGCTGAAGGTCTAATCCGACAATAGTACTGGCACAATGGCCTGAAATTCAGAAGGCACGCGAACTGGCTATACGGCTCCGTCTGAATCCAAATGACAGACACGGCAAGAACAAGTATCGCCCTCCCCGTAGCATACCAACGAGATGCGTATCGCGTTCGATGATGGAACTCTCCTGATCGAAGACGCGCCTGACACCGTCCCCTATGCGGAGTGGGACGACCGCGTTGACGAGTATCGAGCGCAAGCGCACCATTATCGAGCCCTGCGGGCGTGGGCCGGAGAAATCGACGGGCAAGCAACCTTGGACGAGGCCGCGGCAGCTGTGGAGACCGTCGATGACGCAGCACGGTCGTACCGTGACCTCCACCTGACACCCACGGTGTCTATCGAACCGCGCGACTATCAACAGGCCGCGTTAGCAGCCTGGACCGACCACAACCGCCGGGGGAGTGTCGTTCTTCCGACCGGCAGCGGGAAGACATTCCTGGCCGTCCAGGCTATCGCCGACGCCGGTGTGAGTTCCCTCGTCGTCGTCCCGACGATCGACCTCATGAACCAGTGGCATGCCACACTCACCAACGCCTTCGGTACGCAACTGCCGGACGGTGTCGGTGTCCTCGGCGGCGGCAGCCACACCGTGACCGACCTGACGGTAACGACGTACGATTCAGCGTATCGTTACATCAACGAGTACGGGGATCAATTCGGCCTGCTCGTCGTCGATGAGGTGCACCACCTGCCAGCGCCAACCTACCAGCAGATTCCCGAAATGACGATTGCTCCGTATCGACTCGGGCTCACCGCTACATACGAGCGGGCAGACGGGCAACACGAGGTCTTGGATGAGCTGATCGGCCCTGTCGTCTACGAAGAAGACGTCGATGAACTGGCGGGCGAGTATCTCAGCGAATACGAAACGATCCATCTGCAGGTCGAACTCACCCCCGAGGAACGCGAGCGATACGACGAGGAGTACCAGATCTACCGCGACTACGTCGATACCCACGACTTCGACCTCTGGAAGGAGGAAGGCTATCAGGAGTTCCTCAAACGCACCTCGTACGACCCGCACGGACGGCGCGCGCTGATCGCCAAGCAGCGCGCCGAGGAAATCGCCCGCACTGCCGCGAAAAAACTCGATACGCTTGACAACCTTCTGAAACGCCATCACGACGACCGAACGATCATCTTCACCGCGAACAACGACTTCGCGTACGACATTTCCAAAGAATTCGTTGTGCCGTGCATCACCCACCAGACCGATACGGACGAGCGCACCGACATCTTGGAGCGGTTCCGCACCGGCGAGTACTCGATGCTCGTCACCTCGCAAGTCCTTGACGAGGGCATCGACGTGCCAGCCGCGAACGTCGGCATCATTCTCTCGGGCAGTGCGTCGAAACGCCAGTACGCCCAACGCCTTGGCCGTATCCTCCGGCCGACCGACGACCGGCAAGCCGCTCGCCTCTACGAGATCATTACTGACGAGACGATGGAGCAATACGTCTCCCAACACCGCCGACAGGGGGTATCCACCAGTGCTGACAGCTGACCTGGCCCGCTCGCGCCGGCGAAACGGAACGGTCTCGCCCCTGTTCATCGATCCCGACGACCAGCAGTATCGGGAGACAGCACAGGAGCTCATCCAGATCTTCGAAGACAATCTTGGGGAACCCAAAGGCGAGTTAGAAGAGACGATCGACCAACTCACAGTCGCGGATACGGATTACAAGATCATCCAGGGATTGGCGAAACTGTTGTATGACGAAAGCGAGTTCGCCACCGTCGCTGCCGCTGCTCCACGCGAGATTCGGCAGCGGTTATTCGAAAAGGCAAACGCGTCGTATCCCATTGTCCGACAACCGACTCTCGGTGAGGACACGCAGAAACTGGCGGTCTACAGTACTGTGGCCGATCAGCTCGGCATCTCGCTCGAAGAGTGCTATCAGGGGATGTATGCGGACCTTGCGGACAACAAGCGACTCGTTCGGTTCGGCGACCGCGTTGCCGACGCGTATGAGGCATCGGACGACGGGACGACGACAACGCGACTGACAGGCGATAGCGAAGAATCCTACGCGGACGACACAGTCAGTGTCGAGTGGCTGCTCACACGGTACAACCTCGCGCTAGCCCAAGCGGTGCTGTACGACGCGACGCGGATGCAGATTCGCGTGTGGGACCACTTCAGCACCGTGTTCAGTTACGTGAAGCTGTTCGGGTTGATGCATCGGATCTACCCCATTGACGAGACCGGGAATCGCGTCCCGAGTACGGACGTCGCAGATGGGTATGAAGCGATTTTGGATGGCCCCGCATCGCTATTCTCGCAAACACAGAAATACGGAATCCGGATGGCGAATTTCCTCCCGGTATTGCCGTTATGCGACCGATGGGAGATGCACGCAGACATCCTCGCAGACGACGCCGGACCGCAGGATACGACGCTCTCCTTTGACCTCGACCACACTGACGGTCTCTCGTCGCATTATACTGCGCAGGACGACTTCGATAGCGACGTGGAGCGCACGCTCGCCCGGAAATGGGATCGGGCAACCACGGAGTGGGACCTCGTCCGGGAAGATGACGTGCTGGATTTGGGCGCTGAGGTGATGCTTCCTGACTTCGCCCTCAAACACCCTGACGGGCGGCGGGCACTGCTGGAGATCGTCGGGTTCTGGACACCCGAGTATCTCGATGAGAAGCTGGCGAAGATCAGGAGCGCAGACCGGGACAATCTGCTCGTCGCGGTTTCCGAGCGGCTGGCCTGTTCAGCAGACGATTTCGCTGGCACGAGCGACCGCCTGCTCTGGTTCAAATCCGGCATTCACGTCTATGACGTCGTTGACCTGGCCGAGGAGCACGCCGTTGACACAGCCCGCCGTCACTGATTGGGATTCCTGTCAGTCCTCGACCGTTCTACAAGGGTAGGTTTCCACGAGCCCGGGAGTGCCAAGCCAGAACCAAGCGACTAACCTCATCTCACGCGTGGGGTCACCTATGAAACTCCGATACTACGCTGACGCCGATATTCGTGAGCACCACGAACACGTGCTCCGACTGTTGCGGAGGCTCCACGATGACCACGGCATCGATGTGGAGATCGATCGGATCGACGAGCAACACGGTCAGATCACGGAGTTCCCTGGCGAGGTGCGGTCTGCGACGCCAGAAGCCGTCTACGAACGTGACCTCAAACGGAATCGTGCTCTGAACCAGTCCATCGAGCCGACCCCGTCGGAAGGCTTCAAACGGTACGGGAAGCTCGACATCGCCGGCAACGTCGCACTCGTCGATGATGAGGGTACCGTCCAGTGGGCTTCGACGCTGCCAGGCTATGCTGACGGCTACGGACCAGGTGTTGAAGACCAGACTGCGATGGACTTCCTGGAAAATATCGCCACCGCACCGAGCAATCGCTTCTGTGTCGAGTGTCTCCACTTGCTGGACGGTGACGAACGCTTCTGTCCGAACTGTGGCTCAGAACTCCGGTAACGGGTGCCCTTAGAGCTCTTCAAGTCGGCCAACATACCGTTCACGGTCGAACATCTCGGTTTCCGCCATCATCTCGTGGATTTCTTCGAGGAGGATGGTCCCCACCGTGTCGATTGCCTTCTCTCTGCTGTGCCCTTGCTCCATCAAGCGGTCCACCGCGTGGTTGACTTCTGCCAGCTCGGATTGCTGGAGCTGTCGTTCGACGACTGCTCGGATTTCGTCCCCGAGTTGGTCGTTTGTCTCACGCATCGGTCACCACCTACTCGGCATTCTACGCGTCCACTCGTATCAATCTCAAGGACACTCGACACGGGTGCGCTTCAGTCGTAGTAACTCAGCCGCTCTACTACCTCCGCGAAAGCGACATTTTCGCGCACGTCAGTAATTTCGACAGTGGCACGTTCACCCTGTTCAGTGTCGGGGACAATCACGACGAATCCCCGCTCAACACGGGTGATTCCGTCCCCCTGGTCGCCAATGTCCTCTATTTCGACGGTGCGCTGTTCGCCTTCCTCGACCGGTGGTTCTGGTGGGTCACGTTCACGTTGGGCGTTGTCATTAGTGCCGCTGGTTTCATCGCTTGATGAGGACGGCGATGGTGATGACAGAAGCACCACTCGATACGTCTCACCCGCTCGAATGTCGCCAAGCAGAATTTCTTGCTCAGGGACTTCGACAACATAAGACCCGTCGCGCTCTTCGACAGTGGCAGAAAACAGACAGCGAAGTTGCTCTGAGATCTCCATTTGTAGCCCGTACCCCGGATTACATGACTGAGACCATTTGACTCTACTGTCTCCGAACTACTCCGGTGCCACAACGTCTTCGCAGTCCGGGGATTCCGCCCATATCCCTGTTTGACCGTCTTCTTTCTCGTACTCAACAAGAAGCCACGCAGTAGGGAGACGCTTGCCGCACTCCGGACAGCGACCGAGAGACGCTTCGTCTGTACTCATCGAAAGGGGGATGGAAGGAGCGTGTGACACATTCCTTCCATGCAAATTCTAGCCGCCGTGTGACCTAAGCCTTTGGTGGCCTTGCGGATCGAACACACCGAATTTCCACTGAAATCGATCCAACAACAGCATTAACTCACAGCCACCGGAACATCGAACACGCATGGGTGTCCGTGCCGTACTCGCTCGGCTGCTTTCGGGTGATGATACGGAGATCGTCGTCGAGTGCCGTCGGTGTGGCGCAAATCTCCCACAGAATGCAGACGAATGTCTTCAATGTGGGTCAGAGGAGATTGGGCGGTACACTATTTCGAAGTGACTATCCCACTGTTCGGGAGTCGGGTCGCCAGCCCTCCGGCACGACACCCCCCGAGCGGTTGATCTCGTTTCGAACGTATCTGCTGCTAGTGTACGGCCCTGAAGGCACCCTTCACCGTGACTGGAGTCTCATTCCCGCCGATGTCGAAGTCTGACGAGCAGATCGGCGGTACACCGGTTATTGCGTTGTGATACGGCGATGCACTCTTGACCAGTCGCTGCTGATCGGTTGGAGTTAGGAAGGAGTCATTGGCAGGGTGGTTGGGTTACAAACGGAGGAACCTACAGGGCCGTGTCTGCTGACGTGGCCTCCAGCTTTTCCAAACAGTGACAACGCTGCGGCGGCGTTGTTGGCAGCTTTGAGACGAAGGATGACTGCCTCGTATTCCGTCGGTGTGGCAATCGTGGCGGCACGGTCGATGTGACGCTCTGGTAGACGTTCGAGGGTGTCATAGAACTCTTCTCACACCGTGATGATTGTGCTTCCCGGATTGTCTCCGCGTTCGTAGTTGGTGATTGCGACGACGAGGCGCAGACACAACGCGAGGAACACCTGCGCTCGTGCATGGACGCGGCCTCGGGCGTGCGTTCGCCCGAGGCCGCAGCCCTTGACTGATTCGTTGGTTCGTTCGACGCCACTCCGGCGGTTGTACGTCTCGTCTAGCGTTGATTGCTTCAGCTGAACGTCGTTGCTGTGTTTTTCAATGCGGTCTTCTACCCTGTACTCGATATCTTTCGGGTCGTCGGTGTTTCGTGGATTGTACGGAGCGACTGGCACGACCCCTGCGGCCAGCAGGTGGTCGTGCCAGTCGAGCGTGTCGTAGGCACTGTCTCCAAGCATCCACATCGGTTTCCCGACGGCGAGCGCGTCACGCGTGACGCGCATCGCCGTCTCTTCTGGTGCTTGTTTGCTCTCGGTGAACTCGGCTGCAATCGGGATCTTTTGCCCGGTTGAGACGATCGTGCAGCCGTAGCCGTAGTAGTACTCGTCATCGGTTGGATCATAGCACTTCGATGCGTCTGGATCGGCGGGCATCGCTCTCACGTCGGTTGAATCGATAGAATACGTCAAGTCGAGCAGGCCCCGCAAGGCGGCCTGCTCGACGAGATGGTCGAAGACCCGGTCAACAACGTGCTCAAGATCAGTGAGGAATCGATCGACCGCGTCTCTCGACGGCGGTCGATCGAAGCTACAGCTGAGCCAGACAACGGTGTTGTTCAGTTCTCGTGCAACCGGACGGATACCGTAGATGTTCTTGTAATAGCAATGGAGAAAGCCACGCATCATCTCGGGCGGCTCAAGATCTCGTGTTCGCCCCGTCTCCGCCGGGGCGAACACGTCGAACCCTTCAAGAAACTCGAAGGAGAGGTGCTCGAACAACGCCAACGTCTCCGTTTCCACGGCATTGAAGAACGATTCTACCGAAGGATCATCTTGCAGGGTCGCTGAACGCATTCCACCTCAGCGTTCACCCTGCTCTTTGGTATGCGAACTGTTCTATGACACCCTCAGACGTTCATGTATCTCCGGACGCTACCTCTCCTCCTTTCGGAAGGTCGTGATCAACTGGTTGAAAATGCATCTGCTCCACGCTGGTAGACAGCGTGCGCCTGCCGAATCAACGCGTCATGTGGGTCAGCTTCAGGCCGTCGGGTCAGTATCTGTTGGAATGCCGCCTCCAATTCGCTGTCTCTGTGGAGGGCCAGTGCGGCCGCAGCGACCGCAGGACTGCGGGACGCGCCGGCCGAACAGTGGAGGAGTGTCTTCTCGCCGGCAGCAAGTTGAGACACAACCGCATCAACTGCCGTCTCAAACGCGTCTTGACTGTTCTGTGGGCCATCCATCATCGGGACCTCCACGAGCGTCAGTTCGGCTGGCACGTTCCCGGCGTGGTTGGTGGCCGTTAGTGAGACAATCACTTCGATCTCGTGTGCGCGGAGCGTTGACTCGTCGGTGGCATCCGCAGCGGTCCCGACGAACAGGTTCTGTGCGACTTCCTCCATCCGCCGTCGTCACTCCTCCGTGAGCTCGTAGACGACCTCGACTCGTTCCGACACCGCGATCGGTGTTGGAGAGAGATCAGCGTCGGGCCCGTCCAGCGCGTCCTCAACGATACGTTCCATACCAGTCGCCCCATCAACGTCTTGGGTGGTCACGTTCTGGACGTCTCCGACCGCCAGCTGTTCAGCAGCAGCGAGGCGTTCAGCCTTCTGACGGGCACGCTCCATCGCGGCCGTCAGCGCATCATCCTGGAGTTGCTGGCGCTCTTGGTCGTGGATCTGAAACTGAACCGTTTCGACCGTGCCACCAGCGTCGGTCACGTCCGCGACAACGGATTCGGCTGTCTCTGGTACACACTTGAGACGGAGGCGTCCTGTGGCCTGATACCGTGCGTCGATATCGGGACCAAACGGTTCCGTGGCATCCGCAACCTGGAGGTCTACGGTCTGGATGTGGTCTGCCGAGACTGCTGTGACCGTGTCCCGAATCGTGGCCACTCGGTCACGGGCCTGTGCCAAGGCGGCGGTCGCCTCGCCGCCCTCTGCTTTCACGTTTGCTTCGACTGTCGCCAGTTCCGGAGTCGTCTCGCTGCGAGCGGTCGCCTCCGTCGTGATGGTGCGGTTGGTCATGACTGCGCCGTTGCTTCGTCATTTCGGCGCACGACTGATGAATCCCCGTCAGACACCCACATAATTCGAATTCGGAGCTGGAAACGGGTGCAGGCGCTTGTCGAAGCTAGTGACACAGCGGTCTCTGGCTGTCAATTGGTTAGTGGAGGAGTGCAAGACAGCGAGATGGGAGTCAGCAGGCCACCCTCGTTTTATGAAGCTGTAATCATCTCATTTCAAGCAACTGTTCAGTACTCATGCATAGATTACTACCCACGCGTGCCATACCGTGGTGTATGTTCATCCGCGATTCGGATGGGGTCTGGCATCACGAAGAGTGCAGTCTCGTGACGGTGCGCGTTGGGAACGATCGTAATCAGTGTGCTGATCTTGATCCTGAGATGCCAGGCGACTGGTGTGAACACTGTCTTCCCGATCCAGCCGACCGATAATTTCGGTGGTCGCCCGATGACTATTGCGCGCTATCCGCCACCAGTTCATGAACCATCTCCGGCCAAGAGACATCGGAGCAATAATTTTCGCCCGCAATCTCGTATGCGAGAGACAAGATGCCGGAGTGTCCCTACTGTACGGAATCGTGCCAAGATGAGCAGCGGTTACGATCGCATCTCTATCACGAGCATCCCCGTGAAGAACTCGGTCGTATCGACGAACGGCGGGTCAAGCATTCATACGAGACGTTCATCCAGGATGATATTACTACGCTCGAAGAATACCTCGAAAAAGAGCCGACACGACAAACCACCGTTGAGGCTGTCGAGACCTTTGAACGAGTGCTTCGGAAAACGCTTGAATGGGAAGATATCGAGACGGTTCACAACCGGATTGTCGCCGCTGAAACGCTCCTGTTGGACACACTCGACACAGCCGTGCAGACATTGGGCAGGGAGTTCCTCCTTGACATTATCGAGACGTACGACCCTCGTGCCGAGAGGACACCCCCACCGGGAGTGGGGGCAACCATTGGGAATATCGTCGGCCGAGATATCATACGGACACGACTCGATGAGGGCGTCGAAGCGATTCCCGCAGCGGAACTGGCGTATCTTGAGACGCTCGCCAAATACGAGCATCCGGTCGAGTCAGCTGCCGACCGACGATTCAAAGACAACCGATGGGCTGTCTCCTATGCCTATGGGTGGGGAATCGGCCATCCGACCCACGATGTGGCCGGAGACATCCACACGATGGCCCGAGACGCCTCTACTGCGGATTGGAGCGAGCAGACACTCATACAAGCGTTTTACGCCGATCCAGGTGCGGCTACAGACATCCTCGAAGGACTTCTGGCGGACAATCAGATGCATCAGCGGCGATTTTTCCTTCACTCACTCAAAGAAGTGACCAGGGGCATCGGAATTCACACCCCACAGTGGGACTGGAATGCAGAGATCGAGAGAGAATTCGAACTGGAAGACGATCTCGTCAAGCGACTCCGAACTGTCGTTGCGGACTCCGAATTCAGCAACGAGGTCTCCGAAGACTGGCCGTATACGCCAATATGAAAGAGCGTCTGTAGCACTGTCGTGCCCGGAACGGACCCGGCGACACACGTTCATTTGGGTCCACCTCTGCGTCTCGACCCATCTCTGTGGTGTCTTTCTGGTCATCCCTCTCCGTCGCTACATCGCTCACGAGTGGCGGCCGGTTGGGGTAGTATCAGTATATGCGCTCTCCAATTCGATTGTTTCCGCAGTGAGGAAAGAGCCTACACTCTTTCATCATTCGGGATGACAGATTCGACAGCATCAAGAATGTCACTCTTCGATGGCTGAGTTACCTGCCCGGTTTGCTTCCCATCACAGGACGCTCTCATCCGGTGATAATATACATCAGCATGAATGTCTATATCGATATCAGTCTCCATCGACTCGTATGACGTTTCAGTTACTGTCGGCGGCTCGTCACGCATTCGAGACGCGCGTTCAGCAGCCCCTTCTCCCATCGCAGAGACGAGTGAGTAGACATGATCCACCACAACCTCCTCAACTCCAGTTGTGATCGAATCATAGCCTCGCACGAGAAAATAGATGTCATCTTTGTAATCGTACGACCAAATATCGATATGGACACCGATAGCTATCCCACCCTCTCGTATCTGCAGGTCGTATTCATCCTGAAATGACTCGATTCTGTTCTGTGCCGTCTCAATATCAGCATCCGCTAGGTCGTCATTTAGATCATCAAGGAATTGTGCTAATACATCTCTGGCTGGTTCCATGCGCACCCTGATTTTTAGCGCTATCCTCAAGAATCATGAGATTCGCCACTCCCACACAGCAGCTGAATAGCCACTTCCCTTCACATCCTCCACGACTCAGCTGCTTAATCAGATGGGACAACACCCACCGAATACAACCATCTCAACTACGGGTGTGACTCTTGATGTGTTCGGAGTGCATCAAATGCGGTTTGAGCGCGCTCCCCATGGACCTCGTCTTGAACATTGACCTCAGCGAACGGCCGACGAATCCCCTCGGGCCCGCGAATCGTAATCGCGTCCTTCTCGATGAGGATGACGCCAAGGCGAAGGGCTTGTTTCGCTGCCGTGTGCTTGGTTTTGTTGAACGCTCGTTCGAGCGTATCGATGGTGTCCGTATCCACGCGGGTGCCAAGTCTGACATCGTCGCCGTCGAATGACGGTTCAGCCCATGGTCGTGGCAGCACGCCGAATGGGCCTTCGAACGTGGGGAGCACAGAGTCATCAGAGCGCTGGTCAGCGCGTTTCATGCCCATGCCGACGTAAATCAGATTCTCAGCTGTGGCACTGAGCTCTCGCGGGCTCTCGCCGCCTTCGACGTCCCGGGCGATATCGGCAACGTGGTCACGTAACCCCTCCTGAATACGAAGGTTCAGTGATTCTCGATCGGCCATATTCGGGTGTTTGACGGCCGGATACTTAACCGTGACACCTTGGTCACAAGATTTATTCCATAACCTCATGTTATGACTAGTTGCATAGGAGATACGTTCCATGCAGATACCAGGCCGAACCAGCAACCAGCAGCACAGCGACCCCACCATCCCGACATGCAGACTCGCCACCACAGGAGACTGCACCCTACAGCCACAGTACGCATGACTGAGAGCTTCAACCTGCCGCTAGCCGACGATTCTCGAAGCCCGAGCAGTTCAGCGATGATGCCGGCAACAGATGCACATCTGCGACGGCCAGCTGAATCCGGCCCGCGCCTGTATCAACTCCTACCAAACACGAGCCATGTCGAACCACCGTACACGGTCGCCGGTCTCAATGCAGGCCCCGTATCGATGTCACATCGACGCGAGGCCCATCCAGCAAAGCCACACCACGCAGTCACAGCACTGTACACCCCTGATGGAACCTGTGCTTATCAGCAACGTGTCCTCGCCTGCCGCCTAAACCTCCTTGACGACGAGCATCCGTACAGTGATGATGTCGAGGGGTACCACGACCAGAAACTCGACGATGCGTCTGTGGACGGCGACGGAGGAGCGTACACAGACTGGATCGACTCCACCCACACCGAAGACCAAGTCAACGGGTTCACGCGAACCGTCTTCTCGGTCCGCAAACCCATCCTGGTCGCCCACACCAGCGACCAACGCACCGCCAGTCGGCCGGTCCTGGTGACGGCACTCGTCGTCCAAACAACGCCATGGGGCGTCATCGAGACCGGGACGTATCACTGGCCGGACCCCGACCCCGGCGTCGCGCGAGACACGGTTACCACGCTGGCAGATACCCTGACACATCGAGTTGAGCGTCTCCCACGGCCGACCCCTGACGACCAGTGGCCGCTGTTCTATGGGCACGACCAGAGTCAAGCCGAACTCGCCACGGCAATGCAAACGACCATCGCTGAGCTCACTGACGAGCAAAGCGAACTGAAAAACGAGCCCGGTGCGGTGCTGGCAACCCTCCTCGATCGATTTCAAGCGGACTACGACGTAGCGCAACGCGAGGCCCTGAATATACTCGACGTGCTCGAACAGCGAGGCGACATCAACGAAAGCGGTGCCGGATTAATCACACTCACATGACCAAACATAATCTCAGCGCCACAGTTGTACCGCAGCCGCGCGACCCACTAACCAACGACTCGGACGACACGCATCGATCACGATGACTCAGAACAACACGCGGCGAGCATTCCTACAAGGTATCGGCGGCGTGAGTGTCATCGGGCTCCCCACCCGCGCGGACGCCAAGGCCAGTACCAGTGCCGATGATGCAAGTCTCACTGCCACCGACCTTGTTATCCCCGAATCCGAGGTTCCACCAGGATTCGAGCCGTACCCGACACCAGACACAAGCCCGTTCAGCGATGCCTTGGACGAGTCAGCACTCGACGTTGCGAGCACCGAGATCGCTATGAAGGGGTACTGGAACGGTACCACGCAGTCCGATCCGGAATGGGTCCTGTCCACATCAGCACTCGTCGCCGACAACCCCCTGCCGCGAGCGCCCATCGAGGCGGCTGCACAGCAGTCCTATGACGAGTACGTAACAGCGTATAACACGGAAACAAGTCCACTGATCGACTTCGAACAATCACACACGCGTGCTGGCCAGATCTCTGACTGGCATGTCGATATCATCGAACGGCGACCGTTCGAGGACTCAAACGACGCCGCAAGGCACATTTTCACCGACCACATGCGCCACCAGTTCCTCGGGAACGTCGTCCTCGGCACCATCGCATTCGGCCCGACCGACACTGATCCACCAATCGATTCGCTTCTCGCTGAGTACGCTACGATGCAACGCACCCGGTACGAGACGCACGGAGCCATGCCATGACCGACACCAGTCCGCATCCGCCCGGGTTGGTGACCGACGCCGAAGCCGAGATCCTCGCGGACCCGGACACCGATCTTGACGAGCACAGCGAGCTTCGTGCGCGACTCAGAACCCGGCTCACAGAAACGATACACGACTTCAGCATGCTCTACCCGACGCTACCAGCCGACGACCTCGCAGCCGTGTTCGCCAGCGATGACGCCGAAGCCCTCGCACCCGTCCGAACCGGGACCCAAGACGGGCTCGCACTCCTCATGCTCGGCATGCTCCTCGGCGACGACATGATCGAGATGCGGCTTCGAGACGCCATTCAAAACGCTGGACTCAGTTACGGCGAAGATATCGACGCGACGCTTGAACTCCGCCGCGGTCCGCTCCCGACGCTCGAACAGTTCGCCACCCAACTCGACGACGAGGGGCTCACCGAGCAGACGTTGCCGCTGTTCGAGTACTTTCTCCACCAGCCCGAGACAGATTCAGAGGAGTTCGAACACATCGCGTCGAAACTACACATCGACGTCACGCCCGACGAGAAAGCAGAGATAGACACCGCAATGACCGCGTTCGAACGCCCGCCCCAAACTGTCGTCACTGCCGTGTCCGTCACCGACGCATCGGACGACGACCTGGATCCAGACACATGACCGCAGCACTCACCGGGATCACACCACGACCCTATCAGGAGGAGGCCCACGCGTGGGCCACGAGTCACGACGGAGCAGTCGTGTGCCTGCCGACGGGAACCGGCAAAACCCTCGTCGGGTGCATGTGGGCGCGAACGCGACTCCACCAGTCTGGTATCGACCGGATTCTCATCCTCGAACCGTCTCGATTCCTCGTTGAGCAAACCCACGCCTACTACGATGAGTACACGACCATCCCGACCACGAAACTCGATGGGACAGTTCACCCCACGGAACGGGCTCAGCAATGGCAGGACCACGACATCGTCGTTACGACGCCCCAAACCGCCGTCAACGACGTCGCACATCTTGAGTTCGATGCCGTCATCATCGACGAATGCCATCATACCACCGGGCAACACGCCTTCACCCAACTGCTGGACCTCACCGAGTTTCAGTATAAACTCGGCCTCAGCGCAACCATCCCCGCAGCCAAAGAACGTGAAATCACGGCTGCTATCGGACCGATTCATCGTCGGTCGTGGACTGATCTGCCCGATGAGCACGTACCAGACTGGCTCGGCGACATCTACGACACCCCGTATCCGGAGGCGTACACCGACGTCATCGATGCTCTCGAAGACGCGCGGCGTGAGTTCGCCGGGACGCAATTCGCTGGCCTCCCAACGCTTGGCATCCGCATGCTGTGCCGTGACGGCGCACTCGCCTTAGAGGAAACGCTGCGGCGAGACACCGTCATGGGCGATGTCCTCGGCGACGACACGCTTCCTCTACTCGATGCCTGCCCCGCGGTACACAAAATCGACGCTTGCCGAGACGCACTTGCCGACCATGACTTCGAGAAAGCCGTGTTGTTCGTTGACCGTGTCACCATCGCTAAACAACTCGACGACG
Organism: Haloplanus sp. CK5-1; assembly: GCF_037201915.1. Taxonomy (NCBI): domain Archaea; kingdom Methanobacteriati; phylum Methanobacteriota; class Halobacteria; order Halobacteriales; family Haloferacaceae; genus Haloplanus; species Haloplanus salilacus. Next base: position 2,573,404 of record NZ_CP147505.1, read on the forward strand.
AATTGAGCGAGTACACGACCGCAACACTGCTTGGCCGGGTCCACACAAGCCGCGACGCGCAACAAGCCGCCGTCGAAACCGCGCAAGCTGACGACACCGACCTCATCATCGCTACCGCCGCCGGCGAAGAAGGCATCGACCTGCCTGCCGCCGACCTCCTCATCGTCTGGAGTAACGTCGTTAGCTCCGTCCGATTCATCCAACGCCTCGGTCGCATCATGCGCCCCGACGGGTCCGACGCCCCACGCCACGCCGTCTATCTCGCCACTCCGGACAGTCCCGACTACGAAGCCCTACGACGCGGCATCGATGAAGCCCACCGTGCCGGCCTCGACATCACCAACATCGACACCGACACGCTCATCACCCGCAGTAGCGTCGGCCGCGTCCACCACGCACTCGAAGGCACACCCCGCCAACGTGACGCGCTCGCCGACATGCTGAACCAACCAGAGACGAAACTCGACGACTGGCTCCGCACGAGCGTCCGCGATGGCGACGTGTTCTACCTGTACCGCGTTCCCGACGACCTTGATGCATGGCGACAGGCCTCGAAAGGTCTCAGCGAAGCCTTTGGGCTCGCACCCGGCGAAACGAAACTGGCAGACGCAGTCCGAAACAACTTCTCCCCCACCAAAGCCCACCGCTACTACCTCCAAGAATCCGATATTCACCTTCTCGAAACCGAACATCCACAGATGCTGGACGGCACCGAAACTACGCGCCTTTCAGTCGATTACGGCCCCACATATCAAGATCGCTCAGCATACAGCGCGTACGGCACCGTCAGTTCAGTCACCGACTCCATGACCAGCACGTTAGCTGACCACGAGCAATTCTACGCAACTATTTCTGCCGACTCCAGAACCCCGAAATTCGCATTCCAAATGCTCTACCAAGGCACAGCAATCGAACCAGTCATCACGGCCGTCGTCCGGAATGCAGACGCCGTCGCCACAACGCTTACTCGCCGCCTCACCAACTAATCAGCATCAACGTAGCCTCCAAACAGTCATTCAGCGATTATCCAGAGATTCTCACAGAGTTCCGGCAGAGGAATCCCAAAGATTTCGACCTATGCACCGTAGAGAAAGCGTACTACCAACGCTACCGAGAAGAAAACGATATCATATAGTGGAAGTCAGCAGACTACGCAGCGACCAGGCTCTTATGGAAGTGTTTCTACCGGTGAGCACGACGCTTTTGGGCCAGCTCTCCGCTGACTCAACAGCCGTACCAGTTTCATCAACCGCCCCTGACTGTTATCAGGTGTGGTGATTATAACTTAGAACATGGCTTCAGAGAACAATATCACCGAGGACTCATTTTCTGAGAGTCTTTCCCGGATTGACGAATATCTTGGGAGATTACAGCATTTGCCGGCTAAATCTACATTCAAAAGTGCCGTTGAAGATGACCTTTGGAGGGCGGTAACGCAAAAATCGAACCCATCATCTGAGATTAAATATGACGAACTTCCAGAGGTGGCACACTCACTCTTTGGGAAATTTGAGGAAGATGGGGAGAGACTCGACCCGTGGTGGCTACACGAATTCGATTGGACGGCTGAATTCGGTGGTGAACAACTCACACTCCGAAATGACGAACTCGAATCATTCGCTGAGAACTTCGATCGCCACCGAACTCTAATGCAGAAAGCGAGGTTCAGAGAGGAGACATTCAGAACAGAACAGAGGTCGCTCTATGTTATACACGATCAACTTCTAACAATAAAGACCGAGCTTGAGAAGCACATTGAAGCGGATGGCACATCTGCATTTCCTGAATTCCCGGAGAAATTATTCAACGTGGAACACGGCCGTGTCGTGATTTCTGATAAGTTTGATGATTGGATTGACTCTTTTCTTGAATTGCTGCCTGCACTCGGATCTGAAGCAACTGCACTATATCTAGCAAATACGGGCACGTCTCAATCATCGGCAAAAACTGCACTCGAACCAAAGCTGTTCGAGCAATTGGACCGGCTTGGAGTCCTACAGGATAGTGGATATAACCACACGTATGTGAATCCGTACGAGACCATATTAGGTGCATCGTGGATTGCGAATCGTAGAATCCCCAACGGTGAGGGAGATTCCGAATTAGCAGGGTTGCAATATCAGCTCTACAGAAGCTTCATAGAAACCTTTGAGCCAGCAGATGAGTCAACGGCGAAATTGTTCAACGACGCAATGAAGAGTACCCCTCCAAAACTGAATGAGGGAGAACTTGGCGCATTTACTAGAGTAGCATGTGGATCCGCATTAATCCTTTCCAACAGCAGGCGGCCACAATTGATGACGGTGCCGATCTACTCAGTCAACACGTCTGGCAAATCGGGATATCAATCCAACAACTACCGTGCAATCAGAAAACTGTTTGAGCGGAACGGATGGTTTGAGCATGCGTGATGAAGATTTAGATCAACAAGAAGAGGATGATATTCCCGTTGGCGAGGACCTAGATTTCGAGACCATCTCTGGAGGAAAGCCTCGGTCGTTGGGGAAAGACAGAACCTCCAGCGATAGTGAGGCGAATGAGGAGTCTACACGATTACATGATCGAGTTATCCCCACTGTTGGTGTCGAATCGATAACTACCAAATCTGAAAAAGTATCCGGATCCACTCTTTCGAACCATTCGAGAGTGGCCGTAGACCGTGTTGGTTCAGCACATGGTGTCGTTACTATCAATAGCCATTCTGTTACTCAACAAATCGAATTAAATACCGTTTCGCAGGGAGATGAAGATGCTTCCGATTCGGAAGAGCAAACCCTGCCCAATCACATCCGAACCGTCGGAACCACTGCGCATGTTGAGTCTCTTCGCCACCAGGTCACGAACCCTCTCTACCTTCGAGAGGAAACAGCCACACACGTAGAGACACTCGGTACAACACAACTGAAGACGCTGACTACGGACAACCGCAGCACGTCGAACATCATGACCCTCAACCAATCGCAAACCGGCAATCGGCCAGAACAGGAAGCTGAGGAATTTGATCCCGCCTACCACTGGACAGGTGGAAATCCGTACGGGTCAACAATACCACAGTGTATCATCCACATCAACAGCAGCGATGCTGAATCACTTCCTTTTCTTCAGCGAGTACTCAGAGATACCTACACCGAACTAGAGGGTGGCCGGCCACGGACGAAGACGGCCACAGTCCGTGCGGGATCAATCGAGAATACCACGATCCACGGGGCGATTGTGACGCTTGACCTCACTACGGAAGCGTGGACCGTCTCAACTGAAGATCAGCAGATTCGCATCAATCACGGAGATCGAGACATGATACCCGATCTCAAGTCAATTATCTCCACTCTTTATGCGGGTAAGTTGGGATACTTCGTGCTCAACATTGATGCGGAGGATCTTCAGTCCCGGTTTATTCCAGATGAGACACAAGAGCTGATACGAACACTTCTACCAACAACCGAAGATTACGATTCGGATCAGACTTCAAACGAACTACTGCAGCGGACCGCGGCCCCTATTCGACTCGCTTCACCACGACAGGATAGCTCCTCCGAATTCATCGAGGTTGCCAAGCGGTATTTTTCTTTCGAGCATATTGACCACTCTCGTATTGCCGATATTGAGGCAGAACACGAAGCTCGCCTCCGCGCAAACGACTGGCGACGAATCGCGCTAACACAACAACAGGAAGCGTCTGAGGGTGAAAGCGATGAGCACTACTTGTGGAAAGCCGCGATGACCGCCGGGATTGCCTGGCAAATGTATGAAGAATATTCAGTGCTGGAAGAAGAGATTAGCTTCAACAAGTTCGTTGAAAAGCATTTGATGTCTTCAGGTCCGATTCACTCGGAAACATCGGACGAATCAACTGATGAAGTACCAGATATAGAAATTAACACCGGCAGGACGTGGGCATGGAATGGAGTGCGACACTATCTGTCAGCAACTAATCCCGAACCTCCCAAAAATTCACGAGTCGTTTTTGAATTCGAAACAGGGCGTGCCGAAGGTGCGTTCAATTTCCGAAAATTCTACCATACTCTAGATAAGTACAGTGAAGAATCTGAGGTGTGGATCTACTTAGTTGTACCTCCTCGAACGCTGTTCCGCTCTGAACTCCGCGCAGAAATGATCCATCAACTGGTTGAACGGTGGACGTCCTCGTCCGAATCCGACCAACGCGCGGAGTTGTGTGTTCCTGTATTGGGCCAGTATGGATGTGAGAAACTAATCTCGGCTCAATCCCTGTTAGCTGAGTGGTTCGGAGATAAAGATGAGTGACCCGGTGACTGAACTGGATGAGTGGCTCGTTGATACAGCGGCGGAATGGCCAAGTGAACTTCGAGTTGCGTTATTCAATAGTGGTGAACGGATTCAGCGACACCAATTAGCAGGTCTGGTGAGAAATGAGGGGGAAACAGGAGGCACATTCAAGCTAACTTCCAGTGTTGAAACCCGAGACCGCTACCGATGCCGTGTGGTTGATGGCCAGTTGGAACATCTACGGTACCATCAACTTGTGATTCCAACAGCCTCTGACGAGTTCCCCAATGGTGAGGGTGAATTCGTAATTGAGGTGCCGGAGGCTGGATCTGAATCAATCCCTTCCCTGCCTTCGAATGTGGATGCTGTCTCCGCAGCGCTGTTATTAGCTGCTCAAAAATCAGAGAATCATCTATCGAGCGTCTGGTCCACACGAGTTGCTGGCCTAGATGAGGAGAAACAACGAATCAAAGAATTCCTGACGCAGTCGCTCGCCAGTTGGGGCCTTCGGGACGAAACCGGAATGCTACTCGAAGGACCGCCAGGAACGGGCAAAACTGAACTTGTAAAAGAGATTTGTGAAGAGCTCTATGGTGCCGTCCCGGTTACAATTAGTGGACCTGAGGTACTGAGTCGGTGGGTCGGAGAATCCGAAGCAACGCTCCGACGGACATTCACGAAGGCGCGTAACTCCCCGGTACCCGTGCTCTACATTGACGAGGTTGACGCCATAGGCTCTTCTCGTGTCAACAGTACTCAAGACTACACAGCACAGGTCGTCTCACAGCTGTTAGTGTTGCTTGACGGCATTGAGACGAAATCCAGTCGAGGCCCTTCCTCTGAGCCACTCAAAGTGATTGCTTCAACAAACACGAAAGAGACACTCGATAATGCGCTTACCCGACCCGGACGGTTAGGTGATGGATCACTATCTATCGATCGTCCCGATTCCAAAGTTCGGAGTGCGATTTTCCACCACTACTTAGAAATAATACATTCGGCGGCAGACGCCCTTGATGAGGAACTTGGAAGGGTCGTATGCGAAGATCCGAATAAGCTTCCACATACGCTCATTTCTGAAACTGAGCGTTACACCGGTGCGGATATTGAGATTCTAATACTCACAGCAGCACGAACGGCAAAACGCTCCGGCTCAAAGTTGAGTATAAACCACCTCACAGAGGCACACAAGGCCATCGAAGATGAACTCCCAACAGAGTCTGCTGAATCAAAGCACTAGATTAAGACTCCCACTCATCTGACACCGTGGGAAGTGGGAGATGCTCCTCAGGAGCATCAATCGATCCGACCTCAGGAAGTGGATACACATCAGTCCCATCTCGCGCAATGAATCCAATACGGACTAATTCATTGAAAAGATCCTTACGTGCCATCTGCTCGTACTGTTCTGTTTCAATCAGATTGTATGCATCCCAAAGGAACGAGCGATCAATATCAGAAGAATCTCTTGCATGATCTCGTCGATAGACTAACGCTGCAATAATTCGTGCTGTCCGAGATATGCCACCTCTCGATAGTGCCTCTAACAACTCGTCAGTCCGATCTTTCACCAAGATGTCTTCATAAGCACTCAATAAGACCACATCAAGTGTTTCCGAGACATCGTCAATCTCAAACTGGTTGGGATAGCTCCAATTGTCCTCTGAAGTGTAAATCTGTGGCCCTGACGAACTCCACTCTATTGTTTCGACATCATTTTTATTCAAAAACACATTAACAAATTTGTCTAACGCGTCAGCAGTTCCGAACCGGATTTGAAGATTACCTCGGATTTTCCTTCGTGTAAGTCTTTGAGAGAATAAAAATGACGCCGCTCCAAAGCCCGGGTATTCGGCGTTATCTTGGATTATGTCGTATACATCACCTTGGGAGGTCATAATCATTCTTCCAAGTTTCAATATTTATAACCTACGACGGACCCGAGACAGTTGGCAACTCTCCAGTCAGTTCAATTGATACTGTGGTGAGGGTGTCATACAACGGTCCTCATGGCTGTTCTTCGCTCTCCTGATTCGCTCAGTGCAGCCACGTTTTTCGAGGAGCGGTGGCCTCGCTCCGCTCGCCGCGGATGCCCGTGTTCAGTAGGCAGAATACACTGAGCAGGCAATCCATTCCCGATACTCCCTGAAAACAGCTCCCTTGTGAACTGGTCTATGACGCCCTAACCGGATGATTACGTTGCGTTCAACCCTTCGTCAATCGCCTGCAACGCCGCAATAGCTTGCTGGATGTGGTCCTGAACTTCGGGTTGGTTAGCCGATACTCGGGTATCGCGCTGTTCACGTTCATCCAGCGACTCACCTGCGGTCTCCTCAGCCCCATCGATAGTCGTGTCTTTCACTATTACAATATAACCGCTTTTCTCGATGCCCCCCGCTGTACACCGTCTTCAAGCCTCACTAACCAGGTCTTTTGCGGACACACCCCGTCTGTGTATCTTTTCTAGTTCTAAATCTGATCTATCACTCTAATTGCGGACACACCCCGTCCCACGACTGATCGCCACCCGGCAGCATGCCTGTAAGAGTGCTGGCTTCGATCCTCCCACGACACCACTGCGACCCATACACCACCCTGAGGGTGTCATAGAACTCTTCTCACACCGTGATGATTGTGCTTCCCGGATTGTCTCCGCGTTCGTAGTTGGTGATTGCGACGACGAGGCGCAGACACAACGCGAGGAACACCTGCGCTCGTGCATGGACGCGGCCTCGGGCGTGCGTTCGCCCGAGGCCGCAGCCCTTGACTGATTCGTTGGTTCGTTCGACGCCACTCCGGCGGTTGTACGTCTCGTCTAGCGTTGATTGCTTCAGCTGAACGTCGTTGCTGTGTTTTTCAATGCGGTCTTCTACCCTGTACTCGATATCTTTCGGGTCGTCGGTGTTTCGTGGATTGTACGGAGCGACTGGCACGACCCCTGCGGCCAGCAGGTGGTCGTGCCAGTCGAGCGTGTCGTAGGCACTGTCTCCAAGCATCCACATCGGTTTCCCGACGGCGAGCGCGTCACGCGTGACGCGCATCGCCGTCTCTTCTGGTGCTTGTTTGCTCTCGGTGAACTCGGCTGCAATCGGGATCTTTTGCCCGGTTGAGACGATCGTGCAGCCGTAGCCGTAGTAGTACTCGTCATCGGTTGGATCATAGCACTTCGATGCGTCTGGATCGGCGGGCATCGCTCTCACGTCGGTTGAATCGATAGAATACGTCAAGTCGAGCAGGCCCCGCAAGGCGGCCTGCTCGACGAGATGGTCGAAGACCCGGTCAACAACGTGCTCAAGATCAGTGAGGAATCGATCGACCGCGTCTCTCGACGGCGGTCGATCGAAGCTACAGCTGAGCCAGACAACGGTGTTGTTCAGTTCTCGTGCAACCGGACGGATACCGTAGATGTTCTTGTAATAGCAATGGAGAAAGCCACGCATCATCTCGGGCGGCTCAAGATCTCGTGTTCGCCCCGTCTCCGCCGGGGCGAACACGTCGAACCCTTCAAGAAACTCGAAGGAGAGGTGCTCGAACAACGCCAACGTCTCCGTTTCCACGGCATTGAAGAACGATTCTACCGAAGGATCATCTTGCAGGGTCGCTGAACGCATTCCACCTCAGCGTTCACCCTGCTCTTTGGTATGCGAACTGTTCTATGACACCCTCACCACCCTGGCTACTCTTTGCGCGAAAAATCGGACCGCGATTCAGTCAGTCTCCGCGAAGCGCGTCCTCAACGCCCGCTAACGCGTCCAGCGCTTGCTGAAGATTCTCCCGGATCGACTCCCCATCGCCAGCCACGACCGCCCCGTCGGCTGCAACCGCCTCAGCATTCGGGCGTTGATCCACACCCGTCTGCTCAACATCACCACCGTCGCTAGTTGTCCACTCTGGCTCAAGAGACCAGTTTCTGACACGTAGTGATTAGAATGACGCGACTGAATCAGTCGCCTGATTCAGCCGCTGCCCGGATTCCTGTGTGTGATGGAGTTCCCAAGACTCAAACGCATCCTCACAGATCCGGACGAGTACATTTCGAGCAGCCAGTTGAAGTCTCTTAGCATGGAGTTGCTTGAGCTGATACCGATGGAAGGAATCGAGGGCTCCGGCCTCGATTCCGAGGAAATCATGGAAGTCGTCTTACGAGCTGCTGTTGACACAACCTCCGTCAACGGTGTCACGACGAACACTGAGGACACGCCAAACCGCGAGCCAGTGATGGACTGGTTGCACACCTTGGAGAAAGAGCCGATGCTTGATGCTGTCAACGATATCCTCGCACTGGTGGCGATGACGGTTCTCGACCGCGGCGGGTCGAGAACCATCTGTCTGGACTTCATGGACAATCCGTTCCACGGTCATCCAGACGACGAGGACGAGTTCAGGAGAATGGAAGCACGAGATGGAACCACGAAGTGTCACCGGTACTGTACTGCGTTCGTCATCGCGCAGGGAAAGCCACTCACACTGGCGGTTGAACCAGTTGACGGCGAGGACAGCAAGGCCGACGCGGTCGAGCGCGTGCTCGCCCGCGTCGAAACATACCCATTCGAGACCGACCAGATCCTCATGGACAGGGACGCCTTTGTCGGGGAGTTAATCGGTATTCTTCGGGAGACAGCACCGCCAGTCTTTCCGGTCATAACCCGGAAAGACTCGCTCCGGAAGAAACTCTCCAAGGCCGCGTCACACATGACCGAAGAGACGATTTGCGAAGGGAAAGAGCACGAACAGACGTATCCACTGGCGGTGAACGTTACCTATCAGAACGGTGACCGCGGAAAGTCTGGTGTGAAAGCGACAGGATACGCGGCGTACGGTCTGGAAGACCGCACGCCCGCGCAAGTCGCTACGACCTACAACAAGCGTTCACGGATAGAGAAGAGCTACGAGAAGTTCCGAGAAGCGCGTGCCCTGACAACAACGCCATCGACGACAATCCGGCTGTTCTACGTGGGCGTGGGGTTTCTGTTAGAGCAGTTGTGGCTCGTGTTACAGTGGGCCGTGCTCGCCCGACCACGGCGGGGCGGGCGAGCACTTCCGAAAACATTCGCGTTTGGTGACGCGTTTTTGCACGGGATCGAACGGGTGTTAGACGACGAACTCGGCTGGAAAGAGAAGTACCGGACTAACGGAGAAGGACTGCCAGCAGGATACGAACACGGACTCGGTTGAGCCGCCTCGCTTCGGCGAAGCGAGGCTGGCGAACAGCGACAGCTGTCTTCGGAGATCAGTCTGAACGACAACTACAGCCAAAACAATCCAGATTTGTGACTCTTCCTCAACTCTCCGTGGCGTCAGATGTGTACTTCGTCTCGTATCAGCGTCCTTACCGTGTTAGACCGGACTCTTGTTGCCGCCGCCATCAAGAGAGTGGACAACTAGCGAGTATAGCAGTAATGTTGCCGCGCATCTTATCGCTTCGGGAGAATGTTAACAAGGGCGGTGTGATGACATGTATCAATAGACGCGTTCAGGCCGGATTATCCACATTTTGATGCGTATAAGGCCGACGTGTTACAGGAGAAATCGACACTTGAGCAACTGCTCACGATGGACAGCGAACTGGCGAATTATATTCATTTGAGCAAATATATCGGGCCGCTGCATCCTGCGGATCTCCCGATTCTGCGGCGTGAATACTCGACACGATTCGAACAATTCCTTCACGACCGGTTGGACGGCGTCGTGGCTGATCCGACGGAGCGAACAGCTCCCTATGAGCACCAGTTCGGTGACTTTCGGAAGCGATTGCGGAGTTGAATCAGAACTTACCGGGTGCGGCGGATTCGCCGGTGACGACCTTACCACGACCTGCAGAGCGGTTGTTGACAAAGTCGCTCCGCCGGCACATACGAAACCACAGTACACGCTCGCGTTGTCGATCCGGAATTCCATGCGACGGTACTGTCAGCGGTTGAGCCAGTAGTGCCAGTCCGACACGGCCTGCTCGGTGTCGTCACTGGCGTCAACTGGTTCCAGTTGACTCAACGGCACCCCGAACTCTCCGTCCATCCATTTGATGGTCACGAACTGCTGGCGGAGCGAGGGCTCCGATGATGGTTTGCCGATTACACGAACTGTCTCGCCCTCATCCAGCGGCGACACCTCCTGCTCCTCGGTACAGCGGGCCTCAAAGGGGAAGTCCATCGTCTCCTCCAGATAGATATGCCACCCCATCGCCTGTTCGTGCTCATGATAGGCGTCCACGATAATCTCCATCTTGATGCGCTCTTCGCGTTCCTCGTCTCGTTCGACCATGTGCCCGCGTACGCACCCTGCTGGTAAGTCGTTCCGGGCTGCTCACCAACCGACCCGTGACCAGCCCCCCTAAAGTGAAGACCAAGTTGCTCCGGAATCCCACTCATCGCTTCTAAAATCTGCCGTGTTGAATAGATGCTGAGTCACGGCTAGAGTGGCTCACAGAGCGGTTCTATGTTAGAGATGGCGAACATAAGGACGATTTCACGGAACTGTCGATACCAGCCGAGCGCTCGCACGGCATCGCCGAGCGAGCGCTTCGTTGTCGAATACGATGTTTCGGCCATCCAGCGCTGAGAGTAGCCTTTTGCCCGGATGAGCGCGTTATGTCCTAGCGTCAACGGTCTCGATCCACGCTGTAAGATGAGTGGCTCGACACCGAGGGCGTAGAACTCGTATTTCGTGATCCAGTTGTGGAAGGCTTTGTCAGCAGCCACGGACAGCAGGTCGTCCGCGTTCCGGCGGACGACCTGCGGCCCGGTCTTCGTATCGTGTTTCCACCGGGCCGAGATATGTACGTCAAGAACAGCAAGAGACTTTCTATCGGTTAGTGTCGTCACTTTCAGTGTCTGTACGTTACTTCCCGACCGCTGGCGGTAGTACGACGAGGCTGAGCGGCGGTCGAAGAACGTGCTGTCGAGTGCAGCGTGACCAGACTGCGGGTGTTGCTGCGCGGAAACGCGCAGCAACGCCCGCCAGACCCACATCTCCAGCCGGTCGAACGATTTGTAGATCGTGCTGTAGTCTGGCAGATCGTCCCGATCTAAGTCGAGTACGTCACGAATCTCAGCCATGTACTCCAGCCGATTCGGCGTTTCACGGTAGCTGTGGCCGTCTTCGAGCCGGAAACAGTGGATAACGACGTGTTTCCAGCGGGCGAACCCGCCGCTGGCGGGCTCGCCCGCGTGCTTCCCCAACGCTTGTTTGACTAGGTGCCGACACTGCTCAACGAAGTCGAGGAGATCGACTTCCATAGACAGAATCGATTTCCTCGGCTTCGCCCTTCTACTCCGTGATATAAGCCGATTAAATCGGTATTCAACACGGCACTAAAATCTGTCCTCTCTGCCGATCAACCCGTGGTCTACGAGGGAACCAGCGATGTGCAGTGGAACACTATCGCCGACCAGCTGACATGGAACGGCCCGGGCTATAACCCTAAGCGGGGTCTATCGACTCGATATGGTCGAGACAGTCACAGCCACACGGCTTCGAGACAGGATCGACGCGGGAGAGTCTTTCACGCTGCTGGATACCCGCCCCGAGGAGAGCTATGGGGCCTGGCACATTCGGGACGCGATCCAGTACACGTACGACCCCGACTCTGAGTTCGACGCCGAGGCGTTTCGGTCCCGGACAGGGCTCACACCGGACGACGAAATCGTCACCATCTGTGCGAAGGGAATCTCGTCGTTCGACATGGCCACACAACTCCAAGACACCGGCTACGAGAACGTCACCGTTGTCGAGGACGGCATGGAGGGCTGGAGCGAAGTGTACGACATCGTCGAGATCCCGGCGGTGGGTGACGTGGAAATCGTCCAGTTCCAGCGGCGTGCGAAGGGCTGTCTGAGCTACCTGATCGGCGATCCGGCGTCGTCCGTGGCGGCCGTCGTCGATCCGACGCGACACGTCGAACGGGTAGCCGCAGCGGCTTCGGACCGGGGCTACTCGATCGAGTTCGTCTTTGATACGCACGTCCACGCCGACCACGTCTCCGGGGGGCGCGAACTCGCCGACAACGTCGGCGCAACCTACTATCTCGGAGCTGACGCAGCCGATCGAGGCGTCGCCTACGACTACCGGCCGCTGGAGCGAAACGAGGTCGTCGCGGTCGGTGACCACGATATCAAGGCCGTCCCGTCGCCCGGCCACACCTCCGAAATCGTGAGCTATCTCGTGGATGACGAGGCGGTTCTGACGGGTGATACACTATTCGTGGACTCGGTCGGCCGTACCGAACTGCAGTTCGGCAACAGTGACGCCGACGCCGGTGCAAAACTGCTCTACGAGTCGCTTCACGAGACGCTGCTAGCCGAACCTGACTCAGTCACCGTCTTGCCGGGCCATTTCTCCATCGAAGCTGACGGGACGACCGACGTGACTCCCGGTAAACCCGTCTCGACGACGATCGGCCAGGTGCGCACAGAACTCGAACTGCTGACCGTTGACCGCAAGACGTTCGTGCGCCAACTTACCGCCGCCCTCCCTGAGAAGCCGCCGAACTACGAGCGGATCATCGATATCAATGCCGGCCGGGACGCCGCCGATGAGGCGGCGACGACAGAACTGGAACTCGGCCCGAACAACTGCGCGGCGACCGGGGACTAACTCCTCTCACTCTTCGTCGTCGGCCTCTCGGAACGCGACCGAGTTAGTGAGGCACTTGCGGGTGAGTCATTAAGTAGCGCCCTTCATGAGTTCATGAAGTAGCGATAATCCGGCCTGGTCATAGTGAGTGGAGACCAGTCACTGAACGGCGGGAGCGTGAACTACTTTTGTAAGTCGCCATCGCCCTGCCGTTGGCGGGCGATAATCCCATATGTAGCACATCTTCTCTCGCTGAAGTTGCTGTAGTGTTATACTGACTCCGCTTCGAGATACCCTGTCTTCGGTTCCGGGTAATAGATCCGTGGTTCGTTGTCATCCGGCGCTCCGGGTACGGTCCGCAGCGTTGTTTTGCGGGCCGCAACTGCGAGAACCATTGAGTCTAGAATATCGTCATCACTCACGTCTTTCACGTGATGCTTCTCTCGGGCGTCCTTACGGACGGCTCCCATACCATTGAGGACATTCCGGAGGAGTTGAGTTCGCATCGCTTGTCCTCGTTCGGAGGATTTCGAGTACGCGATTGGCTGTCCGTTCAACGCATAGAAACACAGTTCGGGATGGCTCTCCCGAATCACGCCGTCGTACTCATTACCGACGACTGCTGCGACGTCCTGGATTGCGTCCCCAATATTGTACGCCTGCCGGGAGAGGCCATGGTCCATCGCTTCCTCGTGTGCCGTGCTGGCAGTCTTGTAGTCGTCACTGTCGAGCGCATTTTTACACGGCGGATAGAAGGCCGTGATCCCGCGGCATCCAAGGAGTTCCTTCGCCTGTTCATCACACTTCCGGCGCTCTTCCGTTGGCAGTCCGATCGGGATATCGACGAGGACTTGAAGTGCATCCCCGTTATCCTCAACTAGGTTCCCGAAGTCGTTGTAGAGAGAGGTGCTGACACCGTCGTCCGAGAGGATGGTGGCAAACCAGCCACCGGAACAGGCATCAACGCCGACGAAGGAATCGTTAGGACGAGCAGTCATGATTCGATATTCAAAACGGTGCCAACCACCACCTTTTCCGCCCGAACGAGTTGAGGATTGAAAATCTTCCCGAACGGATACAACTTACCGTCATAACGGAGGTCATAGGCGTCTTGATGTCGATGGGGTTCGTTCTTGACGACGAACTGGATTGTCGGTTGAGGGCGTTGTTCTCTAAGTCGTCGCCGCTATGGTCCATCTCCATGGCGAGGTCCTCAACGAGATTTCTGTCTTCGCATTTTACCGTTTGCGACCCTCGATATCAACTAGAATGTAACCCGCCTCATCATGCTTGCTGGCGAGTGCACGCTCCTGTGTTTCTAGGTAGTCATCTATTTTTTCTATTGGGGTCGGGGACTCTTCTGATGGCAGATTTGCAATGAAGCGACCGAACATGAATAGTGCTCGTTCGTATTTTTGGGCCTTCCCATCAGGACACGTATCCGAAAAACCACGACAGAAGTTGGCGTACTTAGTAGTGTCCTGACTGGCTTGAGTGAACAGTTGCTGATCAGTATCCCGAACCCCCCATAGATACACATACGCATTCCAGACTCGCCTATCATAGATGGGATATTCTTTTGAATAGTTATCCTCGCTTGCAGCCAAATGCAGAAGAAATGCCGATGTTACAAGACTCTTTGTTGTGACGACCCCCGCGTTTTGCAATTCAGTTGAAACGGTCTCGATTGCTGCTTTACGATCTTCGTCATTAGGGTCTTCACTGAGACAGTCGCCCCAATCGAGTTGTTCAATTACAGACTCAACTGGATCAAACGGACCATTCCGATTCAGACCTTTCCAATCCCAAAGCTGTCTGGCTCGACTTTTGACTGTGCAAGCGTCCATCGCATCTTCGTATTGGTCCGCATAGTCTGTGTATACAGGATAGAGCGAGGCCCAATAATCGATATTCAGTGGTGGCGTCAGCATATCACAATCTTAGCTTGTATGTGAGGGTGTCATAGAACTCTTCTCACACCGTGATGATTGTGCTTCCCGGATTGTCTCCGCGTTCGTAGTTGGTGATTGCGACGACGAGGCGCAGACACAACGCGAGGAACACCTGCGCTCGTGCATGGACGCGGCCTCGGGCGTGCGTTCGCCCGAGGCCGCAGCCCTTGACTGATTCGTTGGTTCGTTCGACGCCACTCCGGCGGTTGTACGTCTCGTCTAGCGTTGATTGCTTCAGCTGAACGTCGTTGCTGTGTTTTTCAATGCGGTCTTCTACCCTGTACTCGATATCTTTCGGGTCGTCGGTGTTTCGTGGATTGTACGGAGCGACTGGCACGACCCCTGCGGCCAGCAGGTGGTCGTGCCAGTCGAGCGTGTCGTAGGCACTGTCTCCAAGCATCCACATCGGTTTCCCGACGGCGAGCGCGTCACGCGTGACGCGCATCGCCGTCTCTTCTGGTGCTTGTTTGCTCTCGGTGAACTCGGCTGCAATCGGGATCTTTTGCCCGGTTGAGACGATCGTGCAGCCGTAGCCGTAGTAGTACTCGTCATCGGTTGGATCATAGCACTTCGATGCGTCTGGATCGGCGGGCATCGCTCTCACGTCGGTTGAATCGATAGAATACGTCAAGTCGAGCAGGCCCCGCAAGGCGGCCTGCTCGACGAGATGGTCGAAGACCCGGTCAACAACGTGCTCAAGATCAGTGAGGAATCGATCGACCGCGTCTCTCGACGGCGGTCGATCGAAGCTACAGCTGAGCCAGACAACGGTGTTGTTCAGTTCTCGTGCAACCGGACGGATACCGTAGATGTTCTTGTAATAGCAATGGAGAAAGCCACGCATCATCTCGGGCGGCTCAAGATCTCGTGTTCGCCCCGTCTCCGCCGGGGCGAACACGTCGAACCCTTCAAGAAACTCGAAGGAGAGGTGCTCGAACAACGCCAACGTCTCCGTTTCCACGGCATTGAAGAACGATTCTACCGAAGGATCATCTTGCAGGGTCGCTGAACTCATTCCACCTCAGCGTTCACCCTGCTCTTTGGTATGCGAACTGTTCTATGACACCCTCTGTATGTAGTAAAAATACGCAGGTCCCGTACTTTCCTATCCACGTTGAGAAACCAAGGAATTTCTCTGCCCGAGAACTCGATGGCCGACAACACCAGCTCACCTGAGAACGATCGATAATCCGGCCCTGTTACAGTGAGTCCATCCCACGGGATCACCTCCACAGTATCGTCCCGACGTTCGGCGGCGCAACGAACGACGTCGAGCCGGTGCATGCGAGACTCGAAATGTTCTCCTGCGGTATCACGTGGTGTCTCATTCCGGGTGGTCGGCATCGTGACACGAGCCACCCTTCTCGCGGTTTCGTCGGCAGCAGGGACATGGGTGCGTCGCCTTGAGGCAGGGTGAGCTCTCGACGCTCAGATACCCGACGGAGCCCGACAACCGGCTTAATCACCCTCTTCGTCGTCTTCGCCGTCTTCGTCGTCTTCGTCGTCTTCAAGACCCTGCTTCATGCCCTCCGCGAGGGCTTCACCGAAGTCTTCCTCCATCCACCGGGCAATCTCGGCTGCGCTGGCGTCCTCGTCGGGACGGTCGGTCATACAAACTCCATAGGACAGTGAATGAGTAAAGGCCACGGGACAGACAGCACCTGATCGTTAGTCAAAATATAACCTGACAGTCACTATTTGGAGGAGTATGAGCGGCGGGCCGACGAGGTCATCGACAGTATTGAGCCAGAGAAAGATCCATATCTCGGCCCTGTCACAGTGGTTCCATGCCATCGGATCGCCTCCGAAGTATCGTCCCGATGTTCGGCGGAGCGACCAGTTACGTCGAGACACTGGATGCCATCCTAGAATTCGTCGAGTCTCACCAGCCGACGACGGACGAGCTCGTCGGGTGGCATCGCGGGACGTTCACGAACGTGTCGAGCCGTGACTCGATTATGCGCCGGGTCAGGTATTTGCAACAAGTCGGCTTCCTCCAGCAGGAACAGACCGGATGGGAACTCGGTCCGGCGGGCACAGAGTATGTGGAGAACCAGGATACGGCGACGTTACTCCGGATCATGTGTAACCGGAACGTTGGCCTTCGGAGTCTCTTGTATGCGCTCTCTGCTGGACCAATGTCGATTGCCGAAGTAAGCGACCAGCAACTGGATACGCACCCGGAATTGGGGTGGGCTCGTGGGGAGACGGATATGGCCAAGCAGCGGGCGAACTGGCTCCGAAGCATGGGACTCGTCGAGAAGCACGGTGATGAGTACGGACTCACAGCAGAAGGCCGACAGTTTGTCGAAGACGCGGTTGAGGAGTGGGCAGATACGGCGTGGACATCGGATGCAGCTGCACACGATCTGACCGCCGGCACCTACGAAACAACAGCCCATGCCCGCGCTGTCGATCCGGAGTTCCGTGCGACGGTGCTCTCACGCCACGAGCGAACTTGTCCTGTCTCGGGGGTTGACCATCCCGGGTTATTGGACGTAGCTCATGTGCTGCCGTGGAGCGACTACCCGGAGTATCGGGCCGACCTGTTGAATGTCCTGCCGCTCAGTAAGACACATCACGCGGCGTTCGATCGAGACCTATTCACGATCGATCAGGACTACCGGCTGCGGGTGAATCCGTCATTCGAGACAGGGAGCGATCTGTTACAACGGACGATTATCGATCAGGCAGGCGAACGAGTGCCAATACCCGATAGAAGTCTGGACCCGGACTACGTCAGTCAGCATAACGCGGCGCTTGAGTGGGTATGAGTGGCGACGAATCTTAGAACACTCTTCTACACAGCTCGGCGGCCGCGGCATGGATCCTCTACACGTGGCCCTGCTCTCAGACCATGCCTGAACATCTTACGGTGAGGAAGTGTTCTAAACCACCATCACAATATGACCACTAATGCCGGAGGACGGTGTTCCAGACGAGGATGAAGTGGCATCAGCCGAGGAGTTAATGCAACACATCGAGGAGAATTGGCGGGAGAAAGTCGAAAAAGCCACCCTCGACGACTGCGAGCAAATCCGCGCAGCGGGAGAGTACGTCCGAGCGGCGGAAAGCTGGCAAGACGCCGTCAGCCGCGTCGCCGATGGGCTTGCCGTCTCGGAGGAACGGGCAGAATGGCTCGTCGGGCTCTACATTAAGATCTTCACTGATCCGTCGAAAAGCGTCACGGGCTACGGTCTCAACATCGGAGGGCTCTACTTCAGCACGCAGAAATCCGTGGAAGAAATCCAACCGGAGACAAGGATAGACTCCGTAGACGAAGCCGAGGAGTACCTCCGAGAGTACGTCGGGGTACACGCCGACGAGGCAGACATCGACGAGGTAACCTTCACTGACGACTTGCCGGAAGAACCCCCCTACCCCTCCCTTGACCTCAACCTCGAAATTCCAACTCCACAACTCACGGGGCTCACGGAAGCGTTGGAGGCCATCACCTCATCGTACCATCAGCAACTGGCCGCCCAACTCTCCACGATACTTGACGGCTACTTCGACTCACTTCTATCCGACACATTAGAGCCAATCGCCGACCTCGCCGAGCAGTACCGCGAAATTGAGGAATCCGACTTCGAGTTCAAGTGGCTCTCCAACGTCAAGCACGCAGCCTTCATGCAGCTCTACCGTGAGTACTGCGATGAGGGGAACGATGCCGCGGCCGAACTCCTCGCCGCCCAACTCCGCGACGAGGAAGACATCGAGAGCTTCAAGGAGTACTTCCGCTCCTTCAACGAATACGACGAACGGCAGGAGATCATCGAAGAGGCACTCGACGCCCACGCTGAGGGAAGATATGTCCTCAGCATCCCCACCCTCCTCACCCAACTCGACGGCATCTTCATCGACCTCGCCCTCGATATCGGCCTTTGGCGGCCTGACCACGATGTAACCGGGGTCGCAGTCGTCAACAAGGGCGAAGGAAGCCCCCGCCACATCTCCGAGATCGACGAGGAATTCCGGGACTACTACAGCAGCCGTCTCTGGCCGAACCGTGTCGAAATCCTTCACGGGAAGCGCACCGACTATGCCGACGACGAACTCCTCTCGGCGAAGCTCATCTGGCTACTCTTCCAGACACTCCATACTGTCGAGAACATCCGATCAGCCGAGGACTTCGGAGACTATCACATCCTGCACGCAGTAGCTGAGGACGATGTCTACTCCATCACGGCCATCGCCGACCACCTGGACTACCAGGAGGACTACGTCGAAGAGCGTTGTACGGCCCTCGAAAACCAACATGCAGTCTCCGTCTCGGAAGATAGTGAGGTCTCCATCACCGAGCTTGGACACGAGTATCTCGAAGGCGACCGAAGCCTCGTTGACTGAGGCGATGGAGTAGACCTCGGTCGCTTGTTTGCAGTCCAGTCGTCTAGAGGGTCGTGGACTATGGCACGGTCGTAGTTATGACGGAAGAATTCTAGCTAATGCTTATAAAGATAGAGAATAAGCTAGATAATATGCTCCTTGAGCCACCAGATCGGGAACGCGGATTCACCCGGGAGCGTCTACTCCGCATCCTTCTCTCGCACCCAAACGGCGATCTCAACAAGCGTGCGCTCGCACAAGAAGCAGAAACAAGTGACGCATGGACCGCCAAATTCACTAATCAACTCGAAGACAAGGGCCTCGTTGAAGGGACAACCGTTCAGGATCCACGTGGTCTCTACGACTACTGGCGGGACAAGCGTGTCTCCCCATCAACGGTGACTGTCGCACTCCAGTCCCCGGTTGAGACAATACAAGATACAGATCTCACTCACGCCTTCACAACCTACCAAGCAGAGAACGCACAGCAGGGATTTCTCTTCACATCAAACACTGCAGTCTACGTAGACCCGGATGAGATCGAAGAATGGATTTCACTCATCGAAGAACAGGGACTCATTGGAGGCGGAAACACAGAATTCAGAGTTACGGACAGCCATGTGTTTTACCGAGCGGAAACGGTCAACGGTATAGAGACAGTCTCTATCCCACAGTTGATTGTTGATCTCCTTGATGAGGGTGGGCCATGCGTCGAAGCAGCTGAACGCCTGATCGAGACATACCATGAGTGATGCCGATCGTAGCCAGTACTCTGACGAAGTCACAGAATTCTCCGAGAACGAACTTCAACAACTTCTGGAGGCCACATCACCCCCTGTGAGTCTCCTCGGTGGGTGGGCAGTCCATCTTCACGTGACGGAAGCATTCGAAGCCGAAAACGGGCGGGAGTATATCGGTTCACGGGACATCGATCTTGGCGTACACGTCGAACCAGAGTGGGATGTCGAAACGCTTCAGTCAAAACCCGTTTCCACCACACTCACTGCCGTTGAATCAGAGATGGAGTACAACCGAGGTCGGTTTGGGTTCTATCAGTACTTCCACCGAATGACGAAGGAACGACTCAGTGATGAGGAAGCAAACGATTATCGGCAGCACGAGATCTTCCGTCTCGATATCGATGTGCTCCCGAGTACCGAAGAATTAGACGCATTTGCTGAGGCGTTCGGGTTTCGACCACCAGCTGATCCACTACTAAAGCCAGTGTTTGGCGACGGGGAATTTCAGGTACTCAACGAGTTCGTCGAATGGGAAGCCCCCACCGAGGTCCGTCTGGCTCCAAGAGAGATACTTGCAGCAATGAAAGTTCGAGCCTTTCCGGATCGAGACAAGAGTCACAAGCGATTGAAAGATTTGGCTGACCTTCACGCACTCCTTTGGTATGGGAGTGATTTCAACCAGCTCCAGTCGGAGGTCACCGCTCACCTGTCACAAGAAGACATCACACAGTTCACAGAGACTGTTACCGATTCCGGATTTGCGAATGCTGCAGGGCTTATCGAAGTTGATGCGACTGTGCTACAGAATTCAATCCAACGATTACTTGCCTGAACACAGCTCTAAATCGGTTTCTCGATTGTGTGTGAACTATGAGCCGATGAACCAGTAGCGGGTAGAGTGTGCCCCTTGTCCAAAATACGCCTCGGCGATGGCACTTGACCAGAGGTAGGTCTATGAAGAAGGAACAAGAGGACCTATATGCTGTTCAGTGTCAGTTGGCACACGCTTCTCGACAAGGCCGACGACCTCGCTGCTGACGCAACGCTGGTGACGCCCCTCTCTCACAAGGAGTTCCGGATTACAGACACACAGGAGCACCGAATTATTATCGAGTACACCGATCGTGACCGCGACGAGAAGTGGCCGCTCAAGCGCGACCAATTCGAAACCCTCTATCACCGTATCCAAGACGCTCCCGACAACACGTTCGACCTTGACCGACTTCCCCCCGATGCTGATCCATATCCTGCTGTCCTGTCCCTCCATCCTCGCTTCGAGATCGATGGGGAGCATGGGACTGGTCGAGACGCAGGGAGACGCGTATATGTTGACGGACGAGGGTCGGCAGTTCGTTGCGGACGCCGTCGAACAGTGGGCAGATACCACGTGGACGGATACTGCGTCTGACACCGAACTGATTGCCGCCACCTACGAGACCACGACACACGCGCGGGCGGTTGATCCGGAGTTCCGAGCTACAGTCCTGTCGCGGCACGATCGAACGTGCCCGGTGTCGGGTGTTGATCATCCAGGGTTGTTGGACGTCGCCCACGTGCTGTCGTGGAGTGACTATCCTGAGTACCGTGCTGACGTAGCGAACGTCCTCCCGCTGAGCAAAACGCATCACGCTGCGTTTGACCGTGAGTTATTCACGCTCGACCAGGACTATCGGCTTCGCGTGAACCCTGCATTTGAGACCGAGAGCGAGTTACTGCAGCGGACGATCATCAACCGTGCTGGTGAGCGGGTGCGGCTCTCTGCCGAGGGGCTGGATCCGGCGTATCTTAGACAACATAACGCGGCGCTCGGGTGGGTGTGAGTTGGGAAGGCCTGAGAATTAGTACGATGACTCTGGAAGATATTCGATGGAGTGCTCGTAGTGGATGCAGTACGTCAGAATATCGTGTACTTCGTCTTTGCACTCTTTGACTGTCCAGTACCGCTGATCAACGGTTTGTGTGTTCGGGGACTCAACCACTTCTCGGACGAAGTCCTTCGGATCAGCGTCGGGAAACACGTCTGCTAATTTCCCGTCCTGTAGGCTATCATAGACCAGTGCAGCGTTGAACGCCATTCCTTTCCAGAACCGTGGAGGATGCGATCCGTGTTGCTCGGTCGAATGGCTGCCAACGGGGATGTGAGTACTCTCGTGCACGAGCAGGGCAAGATGGCGTTCGCGTGTGATTTCGTTGATGGCGGTCATCCGAGTTCTGTATCCGACCGTGTATTGCGATTTACGACTTCGTGGTCCACAAGACGCGAGATGTGTGCGTGTC
The DNA here is from genome assembly GCF_037201915.1 of Haloplanus sp. CK5-1. Lineage (NCBI taxonomy): Archaea > Methanobacteriati > Methanobacteriota > Halobacteria > Halobacteriales > Haloferacaceae > Haloplanus > Haloplanus salilacus. The sequence continues at coordinate 2,595,515 of NZ_CP147505.1, forward strand.
ACTCCAAAATCAACGTCTTCTCTGCCAATCGGGTAGGGTGACGACCTGGATGGATGATCTGGTTGGACGACGTTGACAACTTCCACGAAGGCGTCCAGAGCATCGCTTCGGTCCATTTCCCCTTCTGGTGGTAATGATCGCGTGTTACTAGAATACTGTTTATGCTGATTAGTTCGATAGTGATTCGGTTTCTCTTTAGGGGTTTCAGAGTTTTTGTTCATTGTTATGTCTTGTTCTATACTATATTCTGGACAGTTATGAACTTTTTGTGCTAATATGGCGGGGGTGAAGCTGAGAATATCTATTTTGGAGTACAAACATACGAGGATCCGCCTAGATGAGTGAATTCCGTCGAGTTGTGCTACCCGGTTCTGAGCGGGTCGAGAGCGTCATGCTGAATATCAGGTGTCCGGATGCACAACCCCCGACTGATATTATATTGGTAGATAGTGGGTAAGCCCGTTACCGATAATGAAGAGGAGGACGATCCCGAACATGATAGCGGGGAGATGGTTGGTGTAGAGGATGTCGTCCGGTTCATCGGCATTATTTGGATTGTGGATAGGGAGACTGACGCGGTAATAATTGTGAGTCTCTGGTGTCGTATATACACGGATTGAGAGATAGCCCAAAATAGCTAAGAAAACGACAGCAAGTATGACTTGGGAGGATCGTGTCGGATAGAGTGTTGTAGCCAAGAGGGCAAAGCCAACTCCAAGGAGAAGGAGGACGGCGTGCAGTCGGCGGAGAATACGTCGTGCCCAATCCAAACGTTCATCTGCATATGTCATATATTCGTCTTTTCGTACCCGCAATTCACTGAAATCAAATGCTTCCCCGGTGAAGCCGGTAATCAGATCGTCGTAAGTTGTGTAGTCCTCTTCGCCTTTTGATTTGATCTCATCTAGTTCTTCAATCCGACGATCAATCAACGGGAAGTAGAAAACAAGGATGGCTCCGATCACAAAAAGAGAGAACGGGACCACCATGTCTATATTGCCCCAACGGAGGATGAGAAACAAATTGGCGAGAATCGCACCTAAAAGCGTGAATACGAGGCGCTGGATTTCGTTCGACAACGCCGCGGTCGTATCAGCAACTTGGGACGTGATATCGGTCATGAAGGCGTGAGTATCTCGCACCGCATCACTCAGATCGTCAAAATTGCCTTCCACCGTTTCCGCCTCAATAAACCGATAATGGTCGCGGATCGCATCAACTGTATTTGGTATATCTGTGATGTCATTACATTGCTGAACAACACTCCGACGCCAAAACCCAACGAAGGTTGCTCGATCCTCTCGATCTGAAAAATCATGATATAACGAACAGAGATTGCTAACTTGATTGTGTACCATACCAGATGCTTGAGCGTCAATATCTACAACAGACTGCAACGTTTCCGGTCCATGCTTCGTGTAGAATTCAAACACTCCCTCATCTTGGGTTACCCGATCCGCAAACACAGACAAGACTGCATAGACAGTCGCAGTCTTGAACACGTTAGCAAGCGACGGTGAATCAGCAAAGATCGCGGGGGTGATAATCGGTGCACTATTGCGAAAGGTTGTATTTTCACCTACAAGTGACATACGCCTCCTGTACTCCTGCAACGATTCCTGTGTCACCGAGATATCCTCGCCCAACTGGAAGACAGGGAATAATGTTGTCCCATCCACCGATTCACCGGTATTTTGAAAATAAACGAGCATCGGTAGTTGGTCTTGGGTGAAGAGCCGCGAACCATAGTCGGTGAACGCGTGGTCAGCAAGCCAAGATCGGAGCTGTTCAATATCGAACCAAAATAGGGGGTCAACATCATGTGACTGAACATCGTTCAACGGCACATTTGTCAGAATGACATCACCGATTTCCTGTTTATCCAGAATAACCGGACAATCAACGGTATACGCCGTATCTTGTTCAATCTCAATGAGCAAGTCAGCCAGAGTGTCAATGAGCTGTGTATCCCTTCCCTGCGCACTATGACTGGATAGCTGGCGTTCGTAACCCGGACCGTTGACTGATGTGTCGTCACCGAGTTGTTGGAAAGTCTGTCCGTCTAAATCGATACCACGGTCCGTAATCCGGAACAAGTGTTCACTTATTCCTGTTTGCCGTAGATCAACACTGAAATCGCTAAGCACGCGGGGGTGCTGATACAATTTGGTGAAGAGCGAAGTTAGTTCCGTCTTGCTGTGGTCTGTGATGGTGACGTCTGCTGTTATATCGTGCAGTTCTTCAGTCAGTTTTTCTTGCGTATGGATCGGTTGGAGTGAGGCAAGTAAAGCATCAAGATCTCCAATATTCATAGGTACTGTTCAAGCACAGCGTCAAGTTCCTCAAAGTCGTTGAGATCCGGAAACACGGTGTGTTTGTTGTTTCGATCTATGGCCTGGATATCCGGCTTCCCGCCGGTCAGTATGACGAAATAAGTACCGTCCTTCTTGGCGAGACGAACAGTCGATCCGTCGGTTAAATCACCCAAAGTCACATCTAACTCGATTCCCGATATCTCCAGCTTTACCTTTGCATCTAATAGATCTTCGTTGCTCACCTCATTCGGGAGTTGATCCAGTTCTTCGGTAGAGTCTACCTCCGGAAACGGACCGCGTCCGTCAGCAACATACTCAACTAATTCTTCATCGTCAACCTTTGTTTCCTCTAGTCGGAGGAAACTCCACCAGTAATCCGAGTAACTTCCGCTACTCTGGTAGACTTTTGCCCGGTCCGTATCTGTTGTGTCATCGTGTTGATTATAATGCGGATAAATCAACCCTTTGTGCGTCTTACGCTGAATCACCCGTTCCGCTTCCTTCAAAATCTCCGTCGGATCCGTCTCATACGCATCCTCCAAGTAGGGCGTCTTATACGGTCGTGCGTTAAATTTTACCGGTACTCATGGACAGAGATAGTTCCAGATATTCGGTTCAGACACTGTAGAGAGTCCTCGTTGAATCTGCTGTTTTAGCGCTGAGAGATCAGGAATGAGACGATGCTTGAACCATTCGTTGAGTCGATCCCAGCACCCTTCGATCGGGTTGAGTTCCGGCAATTTCGACGGAAAGTACCAGACATCGAGATGCTCTTCACCTTCCTCATCTCCGCGCACGCACTCGACCGAACTGTCTTCGACAGTCTCGGTCGAGCGCTCATCACTAACATGCTCCCAGAGATCTCTGTTGTAGAAGTACCCAGCACGGTCAAGAAACACAACCAGTTCTTCACCGAATTTCTCTTGGAGCGCACCAAGCAGCCAAATGCCTTGTTTTGACGTGAGATTCTCTTCGGTCCAACAGTAGAAGCTGTCACCGTCGTCGGTGACAGCGCCAAGCACTGTCACCTTATCCCATGAGTTCGATGTCTCTATCGTCGGATTTGACCCAATCGGGTACCAGCCACGGCGTTGAACAGTGCCGACGCGTTTGGTAAACTGATCGACGACAACAACGGTTTTCTCGGTCAGTTCAGGTCGTTTTTTTGAACTGTCTGTTGAAATTCGGCCTCTTTCTCTGTGTCAGCTTCGTGATTGCGCGGCCGTGCTGTCCGGCAGGACAGCCCGGCCTTCCCCATCAACTTTCGTCCATGACCCTTGCTGTATTCGACATCATACTCCTCTCTAACGTGGTGTAACAGGAGCTTCGTTGACCACGCTTGCTGATCGTAGCCCCGCTCAGTTGGTGGCTCTTGCAGATGATCGAACAACTCCTCGCGCTGATTGTCTGCAAGTTTCGAGGGCCGTCCAGGTCGAGACTGGTCGTAGGGTGCCTGCTCGATCGGTTCTTCGTCGAACCGATCGAGCCAATTGCGGATCGTTTTCTCGACAACATCGTGGCGTTCGGCGAGTCTGTCGATTTCATCACCCTGCTTCCGGCCGATCGCCGCGAGAACACGTTCTCGCGGGATCTCTCCTTCCGTTTGCTCACGTAACTCGTGGAGTTCTTCCAGAGTAATATCGTCCAGCCGGCCCATTACGAGAGAATACGACTACTGTAGTAAATACTTTCGCACGACCGTATTAATGATTGCCACAAAATCGTGATCCTCGAACTCGTACGGCACAATCAGTAGAAGGTCCGACCGCGATTGTGTTTCTGTCAAATACCACTCAGCGACAGCCTCTCCATTCCTTTCGAGTTTTGTACTGGCCCGCAACTCCTCCAATACTGTTTTCGTTACCAGCCCGTTCTCTCGCTCTACCGAGGCATCCTCGCCAAACTCGTGGATACGAGCAGATTTGCTCCGCCCATACTTCGGTGTTTTCCGCGGTCGGCCTACGTTTGGATCATCAATCAGGTTTTCAACAAGTCGTTGCGAGACATCACGAATCGTTTCATTTTCAGGGTCTCCGATCTCGGAGGTGTCTACGATTCCTAACGTCTCCGGGCTATCTCGCTCTTTAAAACAGCGAAAAATAGCCACCCCGTTGATCTGTACCATATCACGAAAAGAGTCAGCTACAGACCATAAATCCTCCCGTCATCTGACTTTCCTTTTTGTCAGTATCTCAATTGGGTGGTCGATTACTCGATTTCCATGTTCATGTAGCCGCCTTTGACGACATTCTCGAAGCCCTGCTCTGTTATCATGGTCTCGACGTCCTCAACCGTATCTAGGATCTTCTCGGAGGCAACCGCCGTCTGCTGCGGCCAATTTAGCGTATCAACGTCGGGCACACTCACGAGACGAATAACATACGAAGTGTCTCCCTCTCGAATGAACGCTTTACACCGGCGGTACTCATTAGTCGTCAGGCGGAAGCGGAACGGTGGCTCACGTCCATTGACTGCTTTCACTTCGACAGGCGTGAACGTGAGCCCGAACCCGTCTGACTGCGCTTCTTGTGTAACCGGACCAAATGGGTCAATAACGTCGAAACCAGGACCGCGCTCCATCGTCACGTTGATAAGCTGAATAAACGGAAAGTCTCTGAGTTGTTCGCCGTCTTGCAGACGATCCTGCCAATCGACGATCTGCTGCTCCGAGAGTCTCCCCATATCATCGAGAATGTTCAGAAGGCGGTTCTCCCATGCAGTATCGACATGCCACTTAAAATTCGTGCCTTGCTGATTCTTGTAGAGTTGCTGGAATCCGCTTCGAAGGTGCCGGAACACACCGCCAGGATTGTCCTCTATCCAGTCAGCAGTCCGTTCGAGAATTCCAGCCATGACGTACGCCTCTGCCTGCTGTCCCCGACCGCGGAACTGTGAACTTCCACCACCGGATCCACTAGACCCACCCGATACCGTCAATGTCGGTGACGCGCGTTCCGGAGTTGGGAGGCCACTTTGGCTGTCGGTATCGGGGGAGAATGAAATGCTGTCTCCATCCCCAACAGACGATGTGATATCCGAGAAGGCCTGGTTTTGATGTTCTTGGGCACCGCTGTCAGTGGTCGGCTCTGGAAACGTCCCGTCGTCAATGTATCGCCGGATAGCAGGTCGCCAGCCCTCAGCGTCGTCTGGCAGTAACGTGTCGATTGTGTCCAATTCGTGTTCGATGACCGTTTCTAACCGGGTATCGACGGTCAGATAGAATAACCGCGGTGGGCAATCAAGACTCTCAGCGAGTGACTCGGGGATTTCTGCTGTCCAAGGGAGATCCGTCTGGTCGTTGGTGGTGAACGCCTGGAGTCGAGATCGCCACGTTTCCAGTTCGGTGAGTTCCTCCGAATCCGTATTTTCGACCGCCTGCTTCACGGTCAAGAGCCGACCATATCGATTCGGGATATCAGGATCGAAAGGGTGTGAGTGAAGCGTTCGGCGATGGTCTGCTAACCACTGAATAATAGTCCCTTCCGTCGATGAACCGAGGTCGGCTGCTTCAAGCGCCTCAGGCCACGAATCACTCTGTGGTGATGAATCGAACAGCAACGAAAGCACGAACGCAAGGTCGTCAGGGACACGGGCACGAATGGTTGTAACGAGAGCCTCGATTGACTCTTCCGGGTGTTGGTCCGAGGCAGGTGTTTCACCATGTGCGAGCCACTGTTCGATAGCATCAAGAACTGCAGGTTCAACCTCGGCAATCGCGTTCAGGGCGTCGTTACGCTGCTCGATTGGGGAGCCAGTAATCGCATCCAGGAGATCTGATACAGCATCGATACGGGCTTCAAATTGGCGGGTTTCCCGGGTGCCGAGTAGTTCTTTGACTGTCTCGATGGGGAACGTCAGCTGCGCCCATCGGGTTTCGAGATCACGAATCTCGATATCCGGCTGAAGTGCTTCTCGGAACGTCGCTACTTTTGTGGGTCGTTCGACCAGGAGGGCAAGCCCCATTGCAAGTGCATCCAGCGTGAGATCACCATCGAGTGCTGTCTCATTAAACAGCAGCGCGTCGTTGCTGTCCGTGGTTCGGTAGAGTGCTGACCTGTCGTCGGATAGCTGCCGTAATGCGCGATCAGGGAACGATTCGGCGACTTTTAAGTCGCGTGCTGCCGCGGTAATCTCGTCTGCCGTTTGTTTGATTTCAGCTTCATCTGTTCGCTCAGTCGAGGCGACGAGCAAATCTCGCCGATCTAACAACTCGGTACGGAACTGTTCAAGTTGACCCGAGTAGCTGTCGCCCACGAAATCAAGGGCATCCTGCTCAAGAACGAGTTTCGAGGCATCGACCTTCTCGACTCCAAGAGCGTCTGTGAGACGGCTGAACGGGCCTTCAGCTGGTTGATGAAGCACGAAATAGTCGTTGTCTTCGACCTCTTGGGTTTCCCACGGCTTGGGAGACTGTGCTTCGTAATGGCGAATGCGATCGTCGGCATGGCGATCGATCCAGTCAAGCGGTGCTGCGACCCAACTGTTCCCCTCCCGGAGTGGAAGGTGGGTAAGGAACGGCCAATCGGTAAGTTCACCTGACTCAACATCGTCCGGGAGCTGATGCATCAGGGGTTGCAGTAGTCGTGTATATGCCTGCTGCCAGTCGTTCGTCCGATCCGGGGGGATCGTCAGTGGTACTGGCGTGTCCTCGTTCAACCCTTCTGCTGCGAGCGCTTCCTGGAGTGCTTGAAGATGGTCGGCAGCCTCTGTCGCATTCAATTCGGTGATCGGCTTGACACCGAGTGTCTCCAGCACATCTGCCGAGAACTCGTCTACTGTCTCTTCAGTCACGTGGGGGAATAGCCTAGCAGCTTGCGCACCCCGCGTGCTTGTTCTGACGACTGCATATCGGAGCCGAGTCGTTTCGGCTTCCCATTGATCGACAACATCCTCGTGTGTGTCCAGCATCGGCTCCCAAATCGAGAGTGTTCGGAGTTGCCAGTTGAACAGCGTTGGGACCCGTTGGGTCCATGTTCGACGCTTATGGCCGTGACTGCAACACCAGCCAGTCTGGAGAAGTGTGTCAATGTAGGCGTCGCCATGCCGACGGAGGAGCTCTCGAACCGCGTTACCGTGGGATGCCAATCGATCGGTATCATCGATCCAAGTCCATGATGAGAGGGTTACGTCGTCGAGAATGCGATCATGCTTGACATCACATTTTGAGGAGTGGTCGGCCGTATCGGTCGGATGGTACTCCGGTGCCGTGACCAGGGTTTGATACTCACTGTCGTATGACCTGAGGGTCTGCTGAAGATGACTGATTTTATCGGGTATACCCGAACTGAAGCTCTCGGTGTCCCATTCGTCTGGATTCCAATGTGGCGATCGTTGCATCCGCGGATGCTGGTCGCCGTACATCCAGACGATCTGGATACCGGGAAGCGTTGCCGCTCCGAGCAACGAGAGCGTCCTCGCTAAGTCCTGGTTGCTGACTGGCCGCTGAATACGCTCACGGATAGGCTCTGGCGAAGGCCACACGTCTCCAGGATAGACCTCCGTCGCAAGAGCTGTCCAGTCATCTGTCGTCTCGGTTTCGGAATCACTGGTCGTTGCTTGCGCCCGATACTGCTGCCAGTCGTCGTCGAGCACTGTCGCGGCGAGTGGCTGAGCTGATTGTGCCCCGGGTAAGATGAGATCGTTCTCTCGGAGGTCAACGCGCCGACGCAAGTTCTGTCGCTGATCGCCGCCTTCGCCCTGTTCGATTGCGGTTCGAAGATACTCTATCGGGAAGAACGATCCCTCGTCTGCCTGTAGATCGTTGGATTCGCTACCGAGTCGGTCGATAAGGACCGCGAGAAACGCGAAGTCAATTGGATGGATGGTGTCATGACCGCCATCGACGAACGCGTCAAGCAATGACCGGAAGAAACTCGGAATGCCCTCATACGCCCGGAGTCCCCACGCGCGGCCAGCCCGGCTCAACACCCGGTTGACGTGCCCGGACTCTTGAACAGGCTCGTCCAGGAAGTACACCGTGAAGTTCGACTTCTCGGGCGGTGTCGGCGGATAATCAACACTCTGTGCGGCGGATTCGATATCCCAAATGACCGACCGGGAGCTACTGTCGTGCTGCGCACCGCCATCTGCACGCCGTCGCTCAAGTCGTGTCAAAAACACCCGGTCATCATCTGAATCATTTTGAATCTTACACGGCAGCAGAAGCACGCCATCGAATACGTCAGCATGCTCTTGAAGGAACTCTCGGAGATCATCATCGCCCTCCGTGCCTTCGACTAAGAGTGAGACGGTACCGGTGAGTAATTCCCGAGCCGGGGTAGCCGCTGTCGCAACCGCGGGTTCGCTCTCGTCGCTTACAGCAAGCGTTTGGGCAAGAGTTCGAGCCCACTCGTTCGCAATCGCTCTGCTCGCCTCCAAGGGATCCTCTGGTCCCACGAGAGCCTGAATGCGGTTAGACCAGTCTGCAGGAAACTGCTGATACGTCGTGAGGATCTCTGTCGCAGGAATTGGGCGCAGCTCTGACTCAGCATGGTCCACTGATGAGGACTGTTCGAGTTGTCTTTGGATGGTGTGGTAGGCACTGTAGCCAGTGAGAATGTCAGCGTTCCAGTGCAACAGTGTCTCGGCTGCCGACACCGGATTCGTTGAGGCTGTCGGGATACAATCGATCTCACGTAATCGCTCGAAGAGAGCTGTGTTGAACCACTGGAGCAGTTCCGTCGGAGTCGATGGATCTGTGACCTCCACGTCCGGTTGCGAGGGGAGGAGAATCCAAGGATAGAGATCGCTGTAGTCGTTCGAGTTCTGGTGTTGAGCTTCTGCTGTTTCTATCCCGACCGCTGAAATCAGATCGATGGCCTCTTCGAGGACAGCCTGATTATGATCTGAATTGTTTCGACTGAGATCCTTGCGGTTGGTTTCGACCCTAAAGCGGCCGTGAAGACAGAAGGGGAAGGGGTTGTTTGACGTGTTTTGAATCGGATAGAAGAGGTACAACGGATAACTCTGAATCGGAGTTGTCTCGTGATCTTGGCTGTCCGGGAGTTTATTGACGAGTAGTCGGGTGCCGAAGTCACCCCCATCGTCGAACGCGAATTGATCAAATCCCCTGACAGCGATCGGGTTTGAGTCGGACCCCTGATAGACAGCAACGCGAACGTCATCATGCGTCAGTTCGTCGTGAGTAACCGACTCCGATCGCTCACGGTCAATCTCCCAATATTCGGCTGTTTCAACACCCCCGTTCCCACCGTGAATCCGTTCTAGGTGCAGTTCGTCGATATGACCGAGTTGAACCAGTGTTTCGGGCTGAAGCCCTGATTCATCATCAGCCGTTTGTGAGAGGTACTTCCAGATGCGTTCTGGCCGGGTTTCGATGTCGCCTTGATCTTCTTCCGGTTCCGGGATATCCCACGCCTCAAGCAGATCGCGCCAAGCATCGTCTCGATACCGAACGAAGACAGCTGTTCTGAATGGCTCCTCAACTGTGTGTCCGTATTCATCCGTCCCAACATCCCGAAGGAGCGATGTCGCCCGTTGGACAATCGGGTCGGATTCCGTCTTTGACGCAGTCAGATCCACTGGAGCCGGGAAATTGAACAGCGGTAACTTTGAGAGGTCTTCACGAAGATCCGCGGACAGATCATTGGAGCCGGTCACCGATTGCTCCTGGAGGATGGCTGCGAGTTCTGTGTCTTTGATATCAGTGGTCAGCGTTTCGACATCGACATTATAGCCAAGACGAGTCAACAAGGACGCAATAAGATACGAGCGACTCAAACGAACCCCGAGAATATCCTCGGAATCCTCCTCTGGTCGGGTGTAGATCTCGAACGAATCGCCAGTAGCGAGAATCGATTTCAGCCCAACACCTTTGTGACCGATAGATTGATCATCATCTTCGTCGCCCTTCCCTGTCTCGCCAATCATCGTTACTGCGTTCTCGACCTGTGGATCAAAGAAATCGAATCGGCTGCCGGTGTTCGCCACCAACACCCCCTCGTCGTACACCCCCACGTAGACTCGCCCGCTATCACGGTCACCCTCGCGGATCGCGTCACGGGCATTCTGCAGCAGCTCAAGGATCTCTCGTCCTTCGTGCCCGCCTGCTATCTTGCGCTCAGCGTTACCGATGATGACCTTGTCACGAAGCGCATCGGCAACACGATCATCACCAGCCGCTTCATCAACATCTTCCAGAAAATCTCCCCATCGGTTCCGCCAACGTTCGTAGAGATCGGATTCCGAAAGCATCAGTTTCGCTCCGTCTTCCTCGACGATACACTCTCAGAATGATACATAAGCCACGACTACTCCCGCCACCTAGAAAAGTATTCTTGAGGGTGAGTCGTCTGTAATCTGCTGCCTATTTATTGAACTACGGTCTCCGTTTTTCGTCCTTATCTTTACGTGGCGAGGGGGAAACTTATGATGTATTCCGAGATATATTCGACTAATGACGACCGCTGGACTCTCTTCAAAGATAGAACGTCCGGTGGGATCCAGTGTCTGGAGAGGACCAAATGACTGACTGGCGTTCCTTTGATGGCACACTACTCGAAGTCCCCTTCGGGTCAGAAACCGTTCAGTCGGTCGCTGTTGAACAGTACCGCGACATCCTCGTAGACCACGACCACGAGGACGTACTCGTCCTCACAGGCTCACCGACGAGTATGACGACGTTCAGGGAGGTGCTCGGCGACGAGTGTCCGGGCGCTGCGGTCCCGTATGTGACCTCGGTGATCGTCCACGCGACGGACGTTATCAACCGTACGGACGACCGGGCGATCCTCTCGGACGCGATGCGGCGGGAAATCATCCACAGGTTCCTGGCGGACCAGGAGTGGGACCACGAGTACTTTCAGCAGGCATCGGAACAAGAGTCCTTCATTAGTGATATTGCCGACTTGCTGGAGACCGCGACCTGGCAGAACGTCACGTTCGACACGACACCCGAACTCCTAGAAGTCGCCACAGTGCGTGACGAGTTCCATGCCTGGCTGGACGCCAACGACCATTTAGAGCGTGGACAGATGGTCACGAAGGCGACTGAAATCCTCGCTGACCCGGACGAAGATGTGCTTGATGTTGATGCGGTGCTTGCCATCGAATTCGAGGAATTCGTTGAGTCCGATCGTCGCTATCTACAGAACCTGGCCGACGGTCGAGACCTCGTCTGTATTGCGGAAACCGACGCCAGCATCAGGCGCACGTGGACCGAGACAGGCCCGGTAACCGACCACGTCTCGTTTACCGACCATGAGACGGTTGACGCAACACCGCCGGCGACGCGCCCGGCAGCCACAGCCGCGTATTTCGCCCGGGATGAGGTACCTACTGACCCCGACACCGGGGACGTGCAGGTTCTCGTTGCGGAGACGGCTGATGACGAACTGGAGCGCATCGCCGATGAGATCGAGCAGATCCGCGAGCAGCAGGACGTCGCATACGAGGACATCGCGGTCGCGTTGAAGTACAGTGGCGAGGCCGTCATCGAGGCGATGCAGGCGCTTGAACAGGCCGGCATCCCGACCGAATCGGCGACTGTCATCGGGTTCGGTGACGATCCAGCGATTCGTGAACTTCTTCAGGTGGTCTATACACTTGCGAGCGAAACCGAGCTGGACGCCGAAGATGCAGTAACGGTCGAGGATCCTGACCTCACAGACGAACTCCGGACAGCACTCGCCGAGATGGACCACCTCGGGGAAGCGGTTCGCAGATGGGCAAGTGAATCGGGGCTGAAAGAACGGGTCGCAGCTGATACGGCACCGCTCACCGCCCGCACCCGATTTTCGAACGTCCGCCGTGCGTTCAACATGGCTGATTTCCTCGAAGACACGGCGTTCATGGACGCGACGTGGGCCTCGCTCGCGGAGATGCTGACACGAGCCCACGAGTATGCACCCCAACAGAACCAGACCAGTGCGATTGAGCGCGATGGCGGCGTCCGCGTGGACCACGTCCGAGCGCTCAAGAACGGCTCGTTCCGCGTCGTGTTCATTCCGCAGGTGACCGACGAACGGTACCCCGGCCAACCACAACTCAGCAGTCTGTTCCCGCAGGAACGGGTCACGCGTATGCCGGACTATCCCGGGGTCTCGCAGGTCGAGGCCGATGCTGTCACGGCCACGTTCACAACGGATTCGACAGCATCGAGCCGCCCGGTACGCCAGTATCACGCCGAGCACGCACGTAGGTTGCTCGCGGTCGGAGCCGCAAGTGCGACAGAACGCCTCTATGTGAGTCTGCACACCCACGAGGATACGGCACTCGACGAACGGGTCCAGCCGTCACGTTTCCTCGCGGATGCGTACCGAGAGTGTCCATGGCTGACAGACGCAGACGAGGCACCGATCAACTCAGAACTCGCAGCCGAGAAGTTCCTCCTCTCACGGGTTGACAAGGCCCTCGCAGATGTCCGTCGTGCGAACAGTCAGGACGTGACTATCTCGCTCGATGATGTTGAAACCGACTTCGCCGAAATCCAGGCGTTACTCGCCGATAGTGGCGAGCGCGGTGAGCAACTTCGGGAGGCACTGCATGCACGGCTCGATTTCGCTGCCGGGAGGGTTCACCGTGAGTAACACCAACGACGATGGCACCGTGTACTTGTCGCCATCACGGCTGGCGACGTATGCGGACTGTCAGCGGAAGTTCGACCACGACTACGTGAAAGACGTCTCGACGCCCGACCAGAATCGCCTCTATCTCAATCAGGGGCTGGCGTATCATGAGACAATCGAGGCCGTCTGCGAGGCGACCGATCCTGACGACGATGCTGACGTGATTTATCGCCGCGCCATGGACGCTTTCGACGAGAAGTGGGAGGCCAACCTCGACCCCGATGAATACGAGACACGCGCCCACCAGGACTACCAACGTGCGGAGAACTGTGCGGCGATCGAGGCGTTCTTTGATCCTGAGGGTGGGGACGGGATTCGGCACGCTCGACGGTCAGTTGCTACCGAGAAATGGCTTGAATCCATCCATGATGGTCTCGGGCTGCACGGGTACGCAGACAACGTCCTTCGGACTGAGGATGGCCTCCACATAATCGACTACAAACGCCGACTCAGCGGTATCATCACGTCCTACACGGCGAAATACCTCGAAGAACACCTGAATGGAGAAACGCACGAACCGGGACGGGTGAAGAATGCGTTCCAGACGGCCACCTACATCGAGGGCGTCAAGCAATCCAACCTGTACGAGGAGGGGATGGACGTTCGGTTCACCTTCTACGCGCTGTTCTACGAGACGACCGCTGAGAGTACGCCAGATGGGTTCGAAATATCGGTTCGTGGACGGCCGCGAGAAACAACTGGTGTGTACGACGAATACTACGACACGATTTGGGGCCTCATCGAAACAGCCCACGAGGGTATCACGAGCGGTGCTCACGCGCCAGAGCCCTTCGAGTTGATCAACGAGGAAGCGTGTTCTGATTGTGACTACCGGGAGATGTGCCCTGAGTATCTCGCCGAGGAGGTGCGACGATGACTGACGACGCGCCTGACTGGTTGCCGACCGTTGAGGACGAGGTCGATCCGGAGGATCAGCAAGAGGCTATCATCGATTCCGACGCGTACCCGATGCGCGTCCTCGCGGGGGCCGGGACTGGCAAGACGTTCACAATGGTCCGGAAGATTGAGCACCTGATCGACGAGCAGGGTGTGTCACCGGACCGGATCCTGGCGCTCACGTTCACGAACAACGCTGCCGGGTCGATGCGAGAGAAACTCAACGCGAAACTCGGCACGGCAGGCTATGATATCGACGCGTATACCTATCACTCGATCTGTAACGAACTCCTGACTGACTACGCCTATGAAGCCGGGATCGACCCGGACTTCGAGGTCGTCAGCGACGCCGAAAAGTACGCGATTGTTCTTGATGTCCTCGATAAAATCGAGTACCGATGGGTGAAGCCCAACGTGTACGGCCCGGAGTTCCGTGGTAGCGGGGCGGCGTCGAAACTCCTGTCGTTCATCGGGACGATGAAACGCAGCGGTATCAGGCCCGACGAGATCGATGCGTTCCTCGGCCCGGCTGAGAAGCTCTATGAACTTGAAGACCTGCCGGGACGGATCGAAACAATAGCGAGCGACCACTTGGGCGGCCGCTCGGTATCGTCGGTACTTGACGGGCTGCGAGACGTGCGAGCCGAGATTGCAGCTGAACGTGACGATCTTGGCGACAGCGAGGTCGAAGCCGCAGTCGTGGACTTTCTCGATCGGCTGGTCGCAGTGTGTGACGCATTCATCGCAGCCTTCGAGGCACACGAGGCGGGTGATCGGTCGCTGCCTGAAGATGCGCACAAGCTGCCAAAGTACCTGCTCGGGGGATACAGCAGCGGTGCACCGTCAGGGATTCCGAAGCTGAAGATGGAGTTGCCAGCGCATCTCGACTCCTTCATCGATGAGTGCCTCACAGCACGCGATCTGGTTGCTGGCTACGCCGGCTACGAGCGCGAACTCGACGACCGGAATCTGATCGATTTTGATGGGCTCGTCGTGAAAACGGTCGATTTACTCACGGGCGAGGTTGGTGACGAGGTCGCCGACAGATGGGAGTACGTGTTCTGTGACGAGTTCCAGGATACTGACCGGCTCCAGTTCGACTTGGTCACGTCACTTGTCTCCGATGACCGGCTGTTCGTCGTCGGTGACGACGACCAAGCGATTTACGAGTGGCGCGGCGCTCGCGTTGCGAACATCACCACGGAGCTGACCGATGAGTTCGGCCCGTCGCTCACGGACAAACCGCTTGAAGAGAATTTCCGGTCACGCCAGCCGATCCTCGACCTCGCAAACGACCTGCTGACCCGGCTCGAAGAGCGCACCGATGGGAAGACGCTGACGCGCATCGACGAACCAGACTACGATGGGGACACAGTCGCAGTTATCGACGAGGCCGAGGAGGAAGACGACCGGGCGCAGCAACTCGTGACAGTCACGCAGAATCTCCTGGCGGGGGCAGCCGATGAACTGGACAAGACCTACGACCGGGGTGACATCGCCGTGCTCGTCAGGAAAAATGACCATGCCGCGCCGCTGCTCGATGCCTTCGACCGGGCTGGCATCCCGTATCAGGTTGTCGGCGACCTAGCGACGGAATCGATCGGTGTTGGCACCGTCGTCGCCTACCTGAAGGCGCTGGCCCGGCCCGAAGAGGATGAGGTTAGCTGGAACCGTGTCCTGACGATGCGCTACCGGCTTACGGACGCTGATCTCCGTCGGCTCAACGACCACGATGACGATGAGGGTAGCCTGATTGAGGAGCTCCGCGAGGCCCCACTCTCGGAGTTCGAAGAGCCTGAACGTGTTCAAGAGGCGCGTCGGCACGCGACGCAGTTGCTGGAGATTCGGGACAGAGCCTCGCTTTCGCACCTGTTCAGCGAACTCAAGGACGTAACGAATATCGAGTGGTATCTGAGCGAGCAAGAACGGCGTGACCTCGAACAACTCGATGAGGTTATCGACCAATATGGGCACACAGCCGTGCAGCCGCCGCTGACGAGCGAGTTCATCGAGTCACTCCAGCATTACGAGTCGCTGTTCGCCGAGAGCGGGTCATCACCGACCGACCAACCTGAGCTGGCCGACGACGCCGTCAACGTCATGACCGTTCACAAAAGCAAAGGGCTGGATTTCCCGGTCGTGCTTATGCCGCGGCTCACGGCCGATGAGTGGGAACCGGGGTCGCGGACGTACGACACATTGGAAGCCGGGCTCTCGGATGGCCCTACGGCTGCCTTCGATGAAGACTTCATCGCGCGAGACGCCGCGGAAACCCGTCGTGTACTCCACGTCGGGGTTACCCGTGCTGAAGACATTCTCGTCCTCCAGGGTAGCCATGACGACGAAGAGGAAGACGGCGACGACGATTCGTCCGACACCCATCCGATCGCTACAACTGTCGATGACCTGTTGCCAACGCGTGTCCCGTGGCGACCCGGGAGAAACCACCTCCCGATCTGGCAGGATATCCACGACTGCCTTCCGCCCAAAGCATCGGACTGGACTGAGACGCTAGCCAACGAGCAGATTGGACAGGTCGGGGGTGCAGTCGAGTATCAGGACAACGATCTCTCGCCCGCAACTGCCCGCGAGCGCGTGCTTGAGTTCGCCTCGTCATCAGTCGATGGTCGCCTTTCTCCTGTAGGCGAACGACTGACCATCCAGGTCGAATCCCTTACGGGCCCGACGACGGCAACGCCAGCTCTCTCACATAGCTACACGTCGCTGCAATCGTACGAAGAGTGTCCACGACAGCACTATCTCGACTACGTCGTCAACGCATATCCGGACTATCGTGCCACTGGTGAGGACGACTCCGATGGCATCTCTCAGCGTGACATCGGGCTGCTGTTTCACGACACGGCAGAACAGGCGGCCAACGAAGGGACAGTGGACCGAGAAGACTGGTACGAGATATGCGAGCGCCTTGCCAGTCAGCGCCGCGCCGATGATGCCCTCGACCCGGCGAAACAGTGTATCGACCGGTATTTCAAACTGGAATTGAGTGCCTACGACATCATCGACGCGGAGCGGGAATTCGAACTGGATATCGACGGTCACGAACTCATCGGGTTCATCGACGCCGTCTACCGGACGCCGGATGACGACTTACTGGTTATCGATTACAAGGCGACCGAGCGATACCGCGATCTTGGGGACGACAAGCAACTGCCGATCTATCTGTTAGCTTGCCGTGATTTGTACGATGAGCCGGTGAGGCAGGCGGGCTATGCCTACGTCGGCGATATCGGCCCTACAGTCGAGACGCGCACGTTCAGCGAGACAGAGTTGCAGGCTGTCAAAGACGACGTCACGACGGCGATGAACCGGATTGTTGAGTTCTCGTTCAGCGAGTATTCGGCCGGCGATCATTGTCGGTGGTGTCAGCACAATCAGCTGCCGTGTGCACCTGATAACTTGCAGATCGACTGACAGGGAATCGGATCTGGTCGCCCTCACTCACCTTTCAGTTCCTCGTACGATTCGACGATCGAGAGATCTCCCTCCAACTTCGGTTTGAGTTTCGGGCTGCGCGCATCGAGTTTGAGGCGCTCGTGTTGCCAGTCGAGTTCGTCTTTCCCGCGCCAGACACCGTAGACGGTTACACTCGGCACTTCGATGATGCCGAACACGACCGCCAGCATGTAGAGGAGGATCTCGATCTCTCGCCAGCTTGCTGTCGCCGTGTCCGGGAATTCCGCGGGGAAATCGACCCGCTGGCCAAGCATCCGGTGGGCTTGTGCCCGCTCAACGAAGTTCCGGTCGTTGCTGAAAAGGAGGATGTCACTCCGGTACTCGCGGTCGTACTCGTCGTACGCATCGATGATCGCCTCATCTCCCTCCGCACTCTGAATCTCGATTGCCTGCTCGATGTCTCGAATCCGTCGGTAGGTGAGCAGGCCGAGCCGACCGAGACGAGCAGAGCCGAGTGGCTGGTTCCAGTATTCCTGGTAGACATCACCGAAGGCATCGACGAACGGATCCGTTTCGTGGCACTTGTAGTCCCAATCCAACTCGTCACGGACCCCCGTTGCAAGTACGAACCCGTTGACATAGCCGATCCCGCTGTCGGGATCGTGGAGACCGAGGACGCGGTCGATTCGCCACGGTAGAAGGTTCGTATCGAAGCCGGCAAACACCGGGGGGTGTCCAGCCATGAGGTCGGGATCGCCGTACCGATCCAGAAACGTCTCGATTTCGTCTTGGTTGGCGGGTTCGAGAATTCCGCTTGCCAGCACTGCCTTACGAAACGCATCTGCATCGGGGAGGTCCTCGAAGACACGCTCGGGATACTGTCGCCCGATATCCTGCCGTGTAGCGGTATAGTCGTCGAGCTCCGTCAGGAATCGGATCGTACACCCATCGTATTCGTCGAGTTCGACCCGTAGTAGTTCCCCGATTTCACTAGACGGATGTTCCACGACGAATTCTTCATCACCGCGATCGTACAACCGATTCAGCAGGACCGTCAGGTGCTGGCGTTGGATTCGCATTAGATCACCTCGGTGAAGTCGATGAGATTGATCGCCGTCCGCGGAATGGTGGGATACGTCTCCCCGAAGTACGCCTCGGTCTCAACGTGCGAGTAATAGAGGTGATCGACATTGCGTTTGATACCGGCCTGGAAACTGATTACTGACCAAAACCGCCGCCCCGGAGAAATATCGACCGCGATGTCGGCGTTCGCGTCATCACCAGTCTCAATTGCCGACTGGAGGTACGCGATGATTGCCTCGAAATCGGTCTCCTCCTCGATTGTTTCGACGGTGATCGACGGTTCCTCGCCACCCTGTGAAGTGACAACCGTCTTCATCAGCGATGTCGCAGCGTCCGTGACGTCATCGATAATCGGGTTATTGAGGACATAGATGTCAGTTGGAACATAGCCGTCGTGACACGCAGCGATGAGCGGATTAACGACTGGAGGGATGCTTGTCGATCCGTTCGTAATCCAGACCCGGTCCATAGTATGTTCTCAACCCATTAGCGTATCAACGTAATGGGGACTTTCCGCGGACAATTTCATACGCTGCGGCGGCAGTTCACGACGGCTGACCGTGTGGCTGGATTCGTGCGGTTCGTCACCGATGGATTGGGTCTCGATTGGGGATCGTTTCAGAACGGAGTCAAACTTCTCTGGTTCTACCTCATGATCTGTTAGCTCCAAGGCTTTCGTGCAGTTTCTCCTCAAACTGATTTTCAGCAATCGTGACAGAGTGTGTTAGTAGTTATCGTTACCCCGAAAAAGTAGTTGCTTTAGCGTCTGAGATGCCGGCTAATTGCGGACACCCCCCGTCCCCCCACCAGAGTATCCAGCGATCGAGCGGTTTGGTCGGTGTGTGGGAGTTCACTACTCTGGTCGCACGGATGAGACACCGGGATTCGACCAATCATCTGCATCATGCTCCTCCCACGGTATGAGATAGACTCCCTTCTCAGCGCGTGCCTGACAGTCCATCTCTTCCATCAGATTGTTCCAGCGATCTTCAATCTTCTCACCAGGTTGCTTGTGCAGAGATTCGTCAAGGTCGTCAATCAATTGTCCTGTGAGGCGACGATGGCGGTCGGTATCGTGTGGCCCCAACACGTCTTCGTATCCCTCCCCACTGACGAAGTACCGGACGAGTGTCGTGAGGCGCAACGCGCGGTCATCACAGATATCGAACCGCTCCTCCAGCGTTAGACACATGCGCCCGGCCCAATCGGAAGCACCCATACACATCCTGTGTCACGCCAGCGTAATAGAAGCTCCCTGGAGAATTTAACCAGCGTAGGGATCACCCTCGTTACAGAGAACGGCGATGAAGCGGGCCGATTGGAACGCATCAGGGATCCCTCTGTCTGTGAGAGCAAGTTCCTGATACGGTATAGAACCGGTCACATTCCTACGTTGATCTCCGTGGTTGCCAGTGCGTGCGCGAGGAGTTTGAGGTCCTCACGATAGTCGATCGTACCGAGCCACTGGTCGGGCAGCGAATCGCTTGTCGAAGCGCCCGCCGGCGAGCGCGCCCGTGACCGCGCCAATCGTGTCCGTATCGCCGCCACGATTGACGACTCGGAAAATCGAGTGAAAGACTGCCGCTAGCTGGTGATTATACAACTTCCATTGGCCAAGTGACTTCTTGCGTGCTGGCGCGCACAGGAGATCGGCGCGTGCCAGCGATAACGCCCGAATCCGGCTCACTGTAAATCTACAATGGAACGTTTGAAACTCGGCCATGGCACGGTGTTTTCCCAAAATACAGAATTGAAAGCAGAAGGCTTCTGAATCCATTCTATCCCGTTTTAGCACCGTGAGAGTACAGAGGTTTTTAACTACCGAATAAAAACGAGGTTTGCTGGTCGAATATGACAGAGAGCACATCTTCGAGGTCCTATGACGCGATGACTCGGCGGAATGTCCCGTTGTCACGGCCCCTTGGATGTGCTGAAACGTTGCTGTCGTTCGGACAGCCAGTCTAGGTGAAAACGACATGATACCTACTACCGAAGAGAAATCGACGACCCCCCGAGACGAATTGAACCGGATTGTGAGTCAGTCGGCGACCGAAGAGTCGTCGATAGCAGAGAACTCGCTGGAGACTGTTCTCCACGCCAGCGAGACAGTAGACGAGGCGGTTCGCCCCCGGATTGAGACATTCGCTACGGATACACCGCTTAGCTCAATAGAAGCCGAAATTTGGGTGCTGCGAAGCACCGTCGATTCGCGGGGAACCCGTCTTAATTATGGAGCAATCGCGCTTGCTATGAGAGCGCATGACAGTCCGTTTGGAAGGAATTGGGAACCAGATGGAGGGTCCAGTTACATGGAGTGGCCGACTGAGGCGATGGTCAAAGACATTCACATGGATTCCAAAGAAAAATTCGAAGAAGCCAGAGATTTCGTGGGTGCCAGTACCTTCTACAACCGCGAAGAAGTACTAGAGTCTCCTGCGATCGTATGGCTCGGCCGAGACACGATTGATCGACTTGAGAGCCAGAGTCTAGGACAACCTGCTGATACCACACTGGATGACGTAGTAACCCAACTATTGGCAGAGACCGAATCCCGGCTTACCCTGGAAGAGTTGACTCACGCGTATCTCACCGCTCGTGGTGACGAGAACATCGCGCAGATCGTTCTGCACGAGGGGACATCTGGCTCCACACTCTGGTTCAGAGCCTACGGCAATGTGGATGATGAACTCCCGGACGTCATCGCCAAGACAGATGCCATCGAAGTCGGAGGTCAGCGGTATGACTTCTACTTCGATGAGGATCCTTATTGGCCAGATGATCGAGGTGGCATAGTCACGCTCTATGCAGCTGAAGGACTGAACGAAACCGAGCCAATCTCACCAGAACATGGCATTGAGGCCGTCCGCGAACGAGTCACCGAAGCCTCCGAGCAGGAAGGATTCGACGGCCTAGCAGAACAGTAGGCGAATGCGTCCCGAGGGAAACTTCTGGACCAATCACACCGCTCCAGCTCGACAGGCGCTCCCCGCGGCAGGGCCCGGGTTCGACTCCCGGGCGGGCCATCAGGCCGGCGGAGATCCCGGCTCAAAACAACTATGAAACGAGCAGACAGCAGCGGAACAAGCACAGACAAAGACAACGGTGACACGGTACTCACCGAGACAGAGTTTGAGAACATGGGATGGCCGACTGACATAGAGCGCGTAGATTCTGGAATAGACCGTGTCTACATGATCGCAAGCTCACTCGGTAACACGAGGATGCTTGATACCAAAGAGGCTCAGGTGCTCGCATTCCGCGCGATCGCGGACGTTGGACGAGAGCGAACAGCTGAGGAGACAGGTATGTACACGTCAGAAGTGGACCGTGAGCTCAGGTCCGCGCGGCGAAAAGCAACCGGCGCTCGGGAATTAGTCGAAATTCTCGACGACTGCGGGTACTGAGCTAGGGCAGCACCTTCTTTCCCTGAGATTCGGACTGGCATACCGAGACACTCCTGAGGACACATTTGGCCTGAACGGCCCCACCCACTCAAATACGACTGACACGAATCTCAAGATATGACTGATGACGAACCCATCGACCCCTCGGAACTTGACACTCACACGCTCAAGCAAATCAAACGCGTTGTCGAAGCGTACCCGGTAGTATCGGAAGATCCATCGCAGATCAGTGAGTACAGAGCAGGGAAACATGCTGCGTACACCACTGTTGCTGCGACGCTCTCAGAGTGGATCGATAAATCCTGATTTCCGGAACTAACTGGTCAACGAGATCCTGAAGAAGATTTTCTCGGACAGTATTGGACAAGCGGGGACGAGGTGGCAACTACTGTCGATCGAGATTGAGATACTGTTCTCCCACTGTGGCCCACACTATTATGTACCCATACTATCAATTAAATGTTGGCGAATCGCATGACACCGGCGACCCCCATCACGAAACGTGATGAAATCAAAACGGCCGAAGAGGGGTTCCTTTATAAACGTCGTACCGCCGTCTGCCAAATGTTGCCCGTCACGCAGAATGATGGGCGCTGCAGGATTTGAACCCGCGACAATCTGGTCCGAAGCCAGACACTCTGTCCAGGCTGAGCTAAGCGCCCCTCCGTCCGAACACAGTCGAGCGGGCATGTTAAATGACGCGGTTCGGCGTCGGACGTGTATCAATTCCGAACAGTGAGCGGCGGTTTCCATGCGTCGACGCTTCATCCTTCGATTATCGAACAATCAAAAAGAATATTACTGGCACACCGTATTCTCGTACTACCTCATGATTTCCGGCGAGCAGTATTGTCCATTGGGCGAGGGTTCTCTCTTCCTCGAGATTCACGCGAGGGTTCGAAATGTATGATCTTGGCCCGCCGCTGAACGCCGAGGTCGACGAGGGAACCAACCTGTTGCTCTCCGGCCCCGCGCTCTCCGGCAAGACCGAACTCGCCTTCGACATCCTCGCCACCGGCGTCAGCAACGGCGAGGGGGCCATCGTCGTCAGCAACACCGACGGTGCGAAGCGTGTCTTTGAGGATCTCTCCAAGCGATTCGACTACGCGGACAACCCGGTCGCGGTCGTCGACTGTGTCACCCGCCAGCAGGGGGTCAACGAGGCCCGAGACGACTCGCAGGTCCGGTACACGTCGTCGCCCGTCGACATGACCGGCGTCGGGATCAAGTTCTCCGAACTCCTCGAGGAGTTCTACGAGACCCAAGGAATCCAGCGCAACCGAGTCGTGTTGGACTCGCTGTCGACGTTGCTCATGTACTCGGATCTCCAGACCGTCTTTCGGTTCCTCCACGTCTTCACCGGACGGGTCCAGAGCGTCGACGGGCTCGGTCTGTACGCCATCGACTCGGGGGCACACGACGACAAGACGATGAACACGCTCAAGCAGTTGTTCGACGGCGTCATCGAGACCCACGAGGACGGAGAGCCGACAGCGAACCTCCCCCGATAGGGTGAAGATGCAGGTGCGTGTGATTCATTCCTCGCCGTCGCGTAGTGGACGTCGATGACCGACTCGACCGACGCCGACGTCGACGACCTGCTGGACGCGGAGACGATCGCCGTCGTCGGCTGTTCGACCACGCCGGGCAAGGCTGCCCACGACGTACCGGCGTATCTCGATCGACACGGATACGAAATCGTCCCGATCAACCCGAACCACGACGAGGTGTTGGGTCGGCAGGCCTACGACAGCCTCGCCGAGGTGCCGGTAGAGGTGGACTTGGTCGACGTGTTCCGTCCGAGCGAGGAAGTGAGCGACATCACGGACGCGGTGGTCGAACGCGCGACGACTCGGGGCGACGTGTGGGGAATCTGGCTGCAACTCGGGATCCGCGACGACGACGCGGCGGCCCGCGCCCGAGACGCCGGCCTGATAGTCGTCCAAGACCGGTGTCTCAAGGTCGCTCACGGCGAGTTCGGGTAGTCAGGCGTCGGTCGAATCCTCGCCGTTGCCGTCTTCGTCGCTCGCGACCGCTTCGGCGTCGGCGACGTGGACGTCGGCGGTGATGGCCGCCACGTCGATCCCCTCCTTCTCGGCGAGCGCCTCAACGATGGCTCGCTGTTCGGCCAGTTCGCGGTTCAGGTCGTTGACCTGATCACGCGTCTCGACGACGGTCTGTTGCATCTCGTGGACCTGTTCGCGGAGTTGGTTCAGCCGTCCGTACACGTCTTCGGCCATGTCGGCGACCTGTTGGAGCTTCTTCGCCGTGCTTCCGAGACCCATACACCCATCTTAGTCGCAGGGTTTGAGTGTGTTTCGGGGCCGTCACCCCGACACGTCGACGTGGGGGACCGCCAGTCGGAGCAGGAGGTAACTGCCACCGCCGAGGGCGACGTAGCCGGCGACGACGAGCGGGTACGTCGGGCCGACGCTGTCGACGGCGAGTCGGGCGACGGTCGTGACCGGGTTCGTGGGCAGGAGCGTCGTCCCGCCGAAGGCAGCGAGGACGCCGACGGAGTAGAGGAACTGTGCGGCACGGCGGTCGGGGGCCAACAGCGCGATGGTCGCACCCAGCGTGACGACCACCAGCGCGAGCGCGGCCACGACGACGAGGACGGCGACGGGATGGCGGACGGTCGTCCCGTTTGCCCCCAGGAGTCCGATCCACAGCGCGGTCTGGGCGGGGGCGAGCACCCCTGCGGCCCACACCTTGCCGTCGACGATGTCGACCATCGAGATGGGTGCGGCCCGGAGGAGTTCAAGCGTCCCCCGGTCGAACTCCTCGGTCAGCGAGTCGACGGTCATGGACCCGCTGATGAACACCGGGAGGAAACACAGCAGCGGGAGCAACACGGTGTAGGTAAACCCGTAGTAGGGTGGCGAACTGACCCGCGGCGGGAGGTCGAGTGGCGTCGACGACAGCGACGACGACCGGTCTGCCCGCTCACTCCGCTCGAAGGCGGACAGAGCGTCGCGCAACTGGACGACGATCACGGTCGTTCGGACGTTGCCGTCGGGTGCCGTCGCCGTCACGAACACCCGCCCGTCCCGCCGATCCGCGAGGAGGATGGCGTCGACGGTACCCGTCTCGAAGGCGCGCTGCGCCGCCGACTGGGTGTCGTACCCCACCCCCGTCATCGACGGCTGTTCGTCGACGACCCGCAGGAGGTCGTCCCGGGCGTCACCGGTGACGCCGACGGTCGTCTCGAAGCCGTCGGCGCTGCCGGGGTCGTACAGCGAGACGAGGCCGACGACCAGGAAAGAGGAGAACGCGGCGATGAACAGTTGGATGAGCAGAGCGAGGACGATGGTCTTCTCCGAGCGCAGGGTTCGAAGCTCTCGACGCGCGACGACCAGACGTGGGTCACGCAAGGGTGGTCACCACCGCGAAGTTGTACGCCGCGTGGATTCCAATAGCGGGGAGCAGCGCCGCCAGGTAGGCGTACCGGCCGCGACGCGCCCCCAGTGCCGCGACGCTCGTCGTCGTCGCGTGGAGGGCGAGCGGTGCGAGCAACAGGGCGAGGCCGACGGCGAGCGTCGGGCCGTCGCCGACGGAGGCGAAGGCCGCCCGACCGAGTTCGAGGTCCGGCAGCCCGACGAACTGGACGATGGCGGTGAACTTCTCGCCGACGAAGAAGCCGAGTCCGGAGAGCGCCCCGAGGAGGAGGGCGACCCCGTCGGTCCGCCGGCCGGCGAACGGGCCACGGAAGGCGGCGTAGACGTGGACGCTCTTCGCCACCTCCTCGACTGCCGCGACGACGACCAAGAGCAGAGGGACGGAGACGTTCCCGGGGAGCACGAACAGGACGGCGATGGCGAGCAGTTCCGCGATGAAGACGAAGGGAATGGAGAGCGCACTCAGGAGGGCCACGGATCGGGGGCGGGTGATTCGGCTGTTGAGCGCGTCGAGGAACTTCAGGGGCACCGGCCGCTGGGTGAACATGTCCTCCTCGCGGTAGACGCCGACGCCGAGGGCGAAGAGGACGGCCGAGCCGACGTAGAAGGGGCCAGTCGAGAAGAGGTACTCCGCGGCCGTGACGCCGACGCCTTGCAGGTCGCGGACGACGAGCGTCAGCGGCGAGATGAGCGCGATGGGCGTGACGTTCGTGAAGATGGCGGGCACGAACGCGTAGGAGGTGAGGAAGACGGAGACGAAGACGGTGACGAACGTGAGTTCCTTGAACGAGCGGGCGAACATGGCCCCGACGAACGTGGCGGCGAGAAAGAGGGCCGCGACGGGGGCGACAGCCGCGACGCTCGTCACGCCGCCGCCGATGGCGAGCGTGATGAGCGCGGTTACCGAGACGAGCAAGCCGAGGTAGGGGAATGTCTTGCCCGCGACGATGGCCGACGGAGAGACGGGCGCGACCAACAGGAGTTCGCCCCGTCGGTTGATCCGCTCGTTGAGAATCGTGCTCCCGTAGGGCTGGATGACGAAGTTCATCGGGACGAAAAAGACGAACGCGAGGACGAGCGACGCGAAGGGGAACGGCGGGGAGATGTCGGCGGGTGATCCGGACGTGCCGCCACCCAGAAGCCCGTCGACGGCACCGATCGAGGGGACACCGACCGGGCCGTCCCGCGTCGCGCCGTCGGCGTCGAGTCCGCCGTCACCGGTCGGGTCGGTCGCGCCGCCGTCGGCGTCCGATGGCGTGCCGGCGTCGCCCCCGTCGTCGCTCGGCGCCGTGTCACCCGTGTCGTCGGTACCGCCGGCCTCACCCCCAGCCGTCACCGCCCCGCCGCCCCGGTCGTCGTAGCGCAGCGTCACCACGACCGGGAACGCGGCCGAGACGTTCTCCTCGGACGCCATTCGGTCGATGTTCCGTCCCTGGACCGCGTCGCGAAGCGTCGACATCGCGGCCCGTGCCTTCCCCGAGTCGGCGACGTAGAACCGGCCGTCGCGGATCACCACCTCGACGCCGCGGCCGAGTTGCCCCAGGTCGGGGGGCCGCGTGGCCAGTGCCGGACTCTCGACGACCACGTCGTGGTAGGGACTGTCGGGAGCGACGCCGACGCGGTAGACGTCGCGGTCGAGGGCGACGCCGCCGCTCGCGAGCGCCGCGCCGCCGACGGCTCCCGCCAACAGGAGTGCGAGGACGCCGAGGACTGCCGTCCGCCGGTCGAGGACGCCGACGCTCCGGCGTGTCTCCCAGCGGGAGATGCGGGCGACCGATCGCGCGGTGTCGCGGGTGCTCTTGGCGGCCGACCGGAGTCGCTCCACAGGCGATCGGTCGCTCACCGTTCCCCTCGGGGGCCGTCGGTCTCGGCCGCCAGATCCAGAAAGATCTCTTCGAGGCTCGGTTCACGGGTGCGAATGTCGACCACCTCGGTCCCGGCATCGGCCGCTCGCTCCCGAACCCGCTCGACGGCCGCCATGTCCTCGACGGTGACGACGTGGCGGTCGCCCGCCGGTTCCGTGCCGGCATCGGGGAGAGGGTGGGTGGTGAACACGCGGTACTCCGTGGTCCCGTACCGCTCTCGGATCTCGGGAACGGTTCCGCGCGCGACGATTTCGCCTTGGTTCATGATCGCGACGCGATCACAGACACTCTCCACGTGGTAGAGGTTGTGGGCGCTGAACAGGACGGTCTTTCCCGCGTCGCTGAGGTCCCGGACGAACTCCAGGACGTAGTTGGTGGTCAACGGGTCCAGCCCGCTCGCGGGTTCGTCGTACACGAGGACGTCGGGGTCGTTCACCAGCGACCGCGCGATGGCGACCTTGCGTTTCATGCCCTTGGACACGTCGCCGAGGCGACGGTCGCGGTGTTCGAGTTCGAGTCGATCCAGGTTCCGCTCGATCCGTTCGGTCGCGACGTCTCGGGGCACGTCGTAGAGGTCCGCGAAGAAGCGGAGGTACGACCGCGCGGTCATGTCCTCGTACAGCGGCGACTCCTCGGGGAGGAAGCCGAGCGACCGGCGCATCTCGGGGTCGGCGGCGTCGAAGCCCGCGACGGTCGCGGAGCCGTCCGTCGGGTCGACGAGACCGGCGATCATCTTCAGCGTGGTCGTCTTGCCCGCACCGTTGGGGCCGACGATCCCGAAGATTTCGCCCCGATCCACCTCGAACGTGCTCCCGACGACCGCGGGGAAGTCGCCGTAGGTCTTGCGGAGCGCTTCGGCCTCGATCATCGCCCGGAGGGACGGACGGCGGGGGGTTAAACGCACGGCTCGCAGAATCAGTCGTGATACGGCTACGGTCCGGCGACGACGTCGACCCGGTCGCGGAGCCACGCGGTCGCCTCGTCGACGGCCGCGGCGTCGATTCCCGTCAGTTTCAGACGGTTTCGTCCCTCCGTGCTCGGATAGCTCCCGACCGTCACGTCGAAGCGGTCACGGACGCCGGCGAGGGCCTCGACCATCGACCCCTCGGGCTGAGGGTGTACAGGGTTCGCGAGACGGTGTCGCCGCCGAACTCGGCCGCCACGAGGTCGAACAGCGCGCGCATCTCCGCCGGCACGCCCGGGAAGGCGTAGACGTTCTCGACGACACAGCCGGGACACAGCCCCTCGGGGTTGAGCAGCGGGCGACTCCCCTCGGGGAGGGCCGCCCACGCGTCCACGTCTATGTCGAGGTCGTGGGCCTCGACCAGATCCGGATTGCGCTCCCGGTAGGCAGCCACCGTCTCGATCACGTCCTCGCGGACCGTGGGGTCGACGACGAGTCACGACCGAACGCGTCGGCGACGGCGTCGGCGGTCACGTAGTCATCAGAAATCACAGATTTCTGATTGGCTGCACGAGAGCTACGCTCTCGTGAACGTCGTGGGTACCGCCGAGACCACCGGTGACGACGACGGCGTCGAAGGCCTCGCGCCACTCGCGGACCGCGGCCGCGATGGCGTCGCAGTCGTCCGGCAGGGTGAGGATGCGCGCGACCGTCGCGCCGGTGTCGGTGAGTCGGCCGGCGAGCCACGTCGCGTTCGTGTTCTCGGTGTCGCCCGCCAGTACCTCGTCGCCGACGGTGAGGATGCCGACTTCCATCGGGTGGACCGAGGTGTAGCGCGGTCAAAAACCGACTGGATCCACGTTCGACACCGATACCGGTGGGCTGTGAGTTCCCAACCGGACCGAACGCGGCGGCCTACCGCCGATGCAGTTCCGTTACCCGAGCGATGCGGTCGTCGAGGCGTACCTTTAAGATAGTTCGATTGACATTTGGTGGCATGGCGCGAACAGAAGAGACGTACGAGGGGCACTCCATCGTGGTCGAAGACGGTGACGGGTTGGTGCTGACGGTCGACGGGAACGAGGTGGCAGTGAACGTCGACGACCACGGGCCCAAGACGCTGTATCGTCACCGCGACAGCTACCGCAGTTTCGAGGACGCGGTCGAACTCGCTCGTGCACTCGTCGACGAGGGGGTGGTGCCGTGACACCGATAGCGCCCGCGTCGAGGGGGTGGCTGTATGTCCAGTAACACGTACCTCCGTCAGGACGCGGCCGAACTGAGCGACGAGGCGGTCACGCGGCTCACCGACGCGATGATCGAGTTGCAGACGACGATGCGGGAGGGTGCCGAGGTGAGTATCTACGAGGAGTTCGTGGCGGTGCACTGGGCGGTCACGCGCTTGGATACGGACGGCGCACACGGTGGACCGGCCTTCCTGCCGTGGCACCGCGAGTTCCTCTACCGGTTCGAGCAGGAACTCAGAGCGGTCGACAGCAGCGTGGCGCTACCGTACTGGAACTGGAGCGGCATCGATGAGACGACGACGGAGGGCGATGTGGAGTTCGACGATGGCTGGTCGCCGGGGAGTATCTTCGACGCGATATTCACCGACGACTACCTGGGCGGTGCCGGCGGCGCCGACAGCGGCGGCGAAGTGACGAACGGCTTCCACACCCGGATGGACGAGGACTGGTCGATGCCACAGCGTTTCGCGGACCAGCGCTTCGGACTCGGTACGACGTTCGAACGGAACACTTCGTTGGACGAGTCGGAGTGGGTCGACTGGCAGACCGAAGTCGAGGAGGGTGGCGTCCAGGCAGCGGGTGGCTTCGAGAACGGAATCATCGAGGAGACGGCCTATCCGGACTTCCGCCAGCACCTCGAACGGTATCCACACGGCCCCGGACACACCTGGATCGGGGGACAGATGCGGACGATGTTCTCCCCGTTCGATCCGGTCTTCTGGCACCACCACGCGGAGGTCGACCGAGTGTGGTTACACTGGCAAAAGGAGGTCGTGGCGGACGACAACTGGGCCGACACCTTCCAGAGCGGGAACAACCCCGGGCACCGCATCGACGACCAGATGTGGCCCTGGAACGACGACGGTCGCTCCCCGGACATTCCCGGGTCCATCGACGACGCGCTTCCCGACGTGCCGCCCGGCGATACGGTCCGCGTGCGTGACGCCCTCGACCCGTACGAGTACGACTACATCTACGACAGCGACACGCAGGCGGGGGCGGCCGCCGTGACGGGTGCGATCTGTAGTTCGATCTGTGGCAGCGGCGGGAGTAGCAACTGAGTGAGAGGGGATGAGCAGGCTCGACGCGTTCCGGTCCTGCCGGCACGACCACAACGTCGGCCTCCCCGGCACCGACTACGCCGTCTGCGCCCGCTGTGCCGGACTCTACGGCGGAGTCGTCTGCTGGGCTACCGTGGCCGCCGCCTGTGGGGACTGCCGGGCCGCGGTACGAGGCCTGCCGGCGGTCCACGGATTCGCCCTCTCGTTCGGGCTGACGCTCCCGCTCGTCGCGGACTGGTGGGCACAGTGTCGTGGCCTCCGGCACAGCACGAACCGCGCGCGTCTAGTGACGGGCATACTGCTCGCTCTCGGGGCCGTCACGCTCGTCGTTCAGTACGGTCGGCTCCCCGCCTTCGGCCCGGTCGCCGTGGGGTGGGCCGTCGTCGTCGTCAAGGTCGGCACGTACTGGCGGGCGCGGCGGCCCCCCTACTGGGGCTGTGACGCCTGCGAACTCGGTTCGATCGGGGAGTACTTCCAGCGGCGTCGGGGGTGACGGTCGACACCGAGTCCGGTCGGGAGCGACGCCGAACGGTGGGGCGTGCTGTCGGCTCCGGGAGCCGTCAGTCGTACTCGTAGAAGCCCCGGCCCGTCTTCCGGCCGAGGTCGCCGGCGTCGACCTTCCGCTTGAGAAGGTAGGGTGGTTTGTACCGGTCGCCCAGTTCCTCCGCCAAGGTCTGGCTGGCGTCGAGACAGACGTCGAGGCCGATGTGGTCGGCGAGTTCGAGCGGCCCCATCGGGACGTTCGTGCCGAGTTTCAGGCCGGCATCCATGTCGGCCTTGCTTGCGACGCCCTCGTCGTAGGCGCGGATGCCCTCGTTGATCCACGGCATCAGCACCCGGTTGACGACGAACCCGGGCTTGTCGTCCGCCTCCCACGTCCTCTTGCCGAGGTCCTCGGCGAACTCGTGCGAGAGGGCGACGGTTTCTTGGCTCGTGCGCTCGCCGACGACGAGTTCGAGTCCCTCCATGATCGGCGCGGGGTTCATGAAGTGGAGGCCGGCGACGAGTTCGGGGCGGTCGGTCGCCGAGGCGATAGTGGTGATCGAGAGCGTCGACGTGTTGGTCGCGAGCACCACGTCGTCGTCGACGACGTCGTCGAGGTCGGCGAAGATGTCCTGCTTGATGTCCATGTTCTCGATGGCGGCCTCGATCACGTAGTCACAGTCGGCCAGGTCGTCGAGGTCGGTCGTGCCGGTGACGCGGTCGACGGCCGCGTCGGCCTCGGAGCGCGACAACTGCTCTTTCTCGACGAACCGCGAGAGGCTGTCGTCGATACGGTCGAACCCCTCGTCGATCAGCGGCTGCTCGATGTCCCGCATCACCACGTCGTACCCCACGGTGGCGGCGACCTGTGCGATGCCGCTGCCCATCGTCCCCGCACCGACGACGCCGACGGTGTCGATGTCCTGTAGGTCACGCATGGTCGGCCCTCCGCGTGGCAGGGTTGTAAGGGTAGCGACCTCGTCACTGGCCCCAGAACCGATAAACCGCTCCGGACGCTCGACACGCCCGTGACGGACGCCTTCGACGGCTTCGACCACGCGTCGCACATGCGGTCGGCGTTCGAGTGTGCCCGTGCAGCCGCCGCCCGCGGTGACGAACCGTTCGGCTCCGTCCTCGTCCGCGACGACGCCGTCGTCGTGGCCGAGTCGAACCGCGTCAACACGGAGTCGGACCTCCGACGCCACCCGGAACTCCACCTCGCCCACCGCGCGTGTCGGGCGTACGACCCCGACGAGCGCGCCGAGATGGTGATGTACACCAGCACCGAACCGTGCCCCATGTGCGCGGGCGGGATGCGGACCGCCGGTTTCGGGCGGGTCGTCTACAGCGTGAGCGGCGACGAGGTAGCGGCCTTTACCGGCCGCGGGACGACCGTTCGCTCGGCGGCGATTCTCGACGGTGTGACCGGCGCCGTCGGCCCGGTGCTGCCCGACGAGGGGCTGGCGATCCACCGCGCGTTCGACTGGTGACGCGTCGTCGAAGGGGTCCGCCGCCGACCACACGCTTTATGTGTGATTTCGTCGGAACAACACGTACATGATCCCCGGTGCTGACTCAGCGATCACCCGCGACGGCAAAGCGCTGATCCTCGCGTACGACCACGGCCTCGAGCACGGCCCGGTCGACTTCGACCCGGTCCCCGAGACGACCGATCCGGCGACCGTCTTCGACGTCGGCACCCACGACGCCGTGACGGCCGTCGCCGTCCAGAAGGGCGTCGCCGAGGCGTACTACCCGTCCTACGAGGACGACGTGACGCTCCTAGCGAAGCTCAACGGCACGAGCAACCTCTGGATGGGCGAACCCGACTCGGCGGTCAACTGGTCGGCCGACTACGCCGCGGAGCTCGGCGCCGACGCCATCGGCTTCACGCTGTACGGTGGCTCCAACCACGAGGTGGAGATGGCCGAAGAATTCCGCGACGCCCAAGAGGCCGCCCGTGAGCACGACATGGGCGTCGTGATGTGGTCGTACCCGCGCGGACAGGGGCTGAAAGACGACACGAGCCCCGAGACCATCGCCTACGCGACCCGTCTCGGACTGGAACTCGGCGCGGACATCGCGAAGGTGAAGTACCCCGGCTCCGCCGACGCGATGGAGTGGGCCGTCGACAACGCGGGGAACATGAAGGTCGTCATGAGCGGCGGGTCGAAGACCAGCGACGAGGCGTTCCTCTCGACGGTCGCCGAGGCGGTCGAGGCCGGTGCGTCGGGGCTCGCCGTGGGCCGCAACGTGTTCCAGCGGGAGAACCCTGAGGCCATCCTCGACGGCCTCGAAGCCGTCATCTTCGAGGAGGCGTCCGTCGACGAGGCGCTGGCGACGAACGACGCCCTCACGGCCGACGACTGATGGTTCGATCCGACACGGTCGCGGCGATCCGCGAGACGTTGGCCGCGGCGACACCCGAGATCCGGGCCGGGCTTCCCGGCCGCCGCGAGAAGGGCGACGAGGAGAACCCCTCCGGCGACCGTCGGTTAGCCGCCGACGAGTACGCGGACGACCTGCTCGAAGAGCGCCTCGGCGGACTCGACGGCGTCGGCGAGTACGCCAGCGAGGAGCAACGCGACGCCGTCGACGTCGGCGGGGGACTCTCCGTCGCCGTCGACCCCCTCGACGGCTCCTCGAACCTCAAACCCAACAACGTCATGGGGACAATCGTCGGCGTCTACGACGCACCCCTCCCGGCCCGTGGCCGGGACCTGGTCGCCGCGGGCTACGTCCTCTACGGGCCGATCACTACCATGGCCTTCGCCCACGACGGGTCGGTCACGGAGTACTTGGTCGAGGAGGGGTCGACGACGCCCCTCCGCGAGGACGTGACCATCCCCGACGAGCCGACGGTGTACGGCTTCGGCGGGCACGTCCCCGACTGGCCCGACGACTTCACGGCCTACGTCGAGGAGGTCGAAT
The DNA here is from genome assembly GCF_037201915.1 of Haloplanus sp. CK5-1. Taxonomy (NCBI): domain Archaea; kingdom Methanobacteriati; phylum Methanobacteriota; class Halobacteria; order Halobacteriales; family Haloferacaceae; genus Haloplanus; species Haloplanus salilacus. The sequence continues at coordinate 2,629,103 of NZ_CP147505.1, forward strand.
CGGAACTCAAACTCCGCTACAGCGGGGCGATGATCGGTGACGTGAACCAGGTGCTCACCTACGGCGGGGTGTTCGCCTATCCCGCCCTGAAGTCGACACCCTCGGGCAAACTCCGCCTCCAGTTCGAGGGTAACCCCGTCGGATACGTCGTCGAGTCGGCCGGCGGCCGAGCTTCCGACGGGACGGGGTCGGTCCTCGACGTCGACCCAGACGGACTCCACGACCGCACGCCGGTGTACATGGGCAACGCGTCGCTGGTCGACCGGGTGGAGTCGGCGCTCGACTAGAACCACAACGACCCGTTGACCCGCGGAAACGAGTCATTTCCCCGGCGTAAGCGGCGTATACTCACGTGGGTTGTGTGTCACTCGTCGTCGTATGGCAACGAGCGACTCCACCCCCGAGGAGCCGGCGACGGTCGGTCCGGCGGTCGGCGGCGCGTGGCTCTCCCGCCTCGCCGCCCTGACGACGGCCCACGCCGCCCGGCTCTGGGTCGCCGTGATCGTCGGTCTCGTTCTCGACGCCGCGCTCACCGTCTACGGCATCCGCCTCGGACTGACCGAGAGCAACCCCGTCGCCGCGGACCTCATCGCGAGGGTCGGCGTCGTCCCTGCACTCGCGCTCCTGAAGGGGGCATCCCTCGCCGTCGCCGTCGGCGGATGGTTCCTGCTCCCCGAACGCTATCGTGGACTCGTCCCCGCCGGACTGGCGATCCCCTGGATCGGCGCGGCAGCCGTGAACGTCCTGGCGGTCGGCGTCGTACTGGTGTGAACGAGGTCGGACGCGTCCGGCGAGGGCGCGTGACGTTCATGGCGGTCGAAAGGACTGTATTGGCGGAGGTCGAATCGGGGGCCGGATGGCGGACATCAATCCGTTCGAGAGCCTCAAAGAACAGATCGACGACGCGGCCGCCTACGTCGACGCCGACGCCGACGTGATCGACCGACTCAAACACCCCGAACGCGTCCTGTCGACGACGCTCTCGGTCGACATGGACGACGGATCGGTCGAGCGGTTCGACGCCTACCGGGTACAGTTCAACGGCGACCGCGGGCCGTACAAGGGCGGAATCCGCTACCACCCGAACGTCACCGAAGACGAGGTGCGGGCGCTCGCCGGGTGGATGACGTACAAGTGTGCCGTGGTGGACATCCCGTACGGCGGCGCGAAGGGTGGCATCGCGTTCGACCCTCGGGAGTACTCCGCGAGCGAACTCGAACGGATCACGCGCGCCTTCGCTGTCGAACTCCGACCGCTCATCGGCGTGGACCGGGACATCCCCGCGCCCGACGTGAACACGGGCCAACGGGAGATGAACTGGATCAAGGACACCTACGAGACCTTGGAGCGGACGACCGAACCCGGCGTCGTCACGGGGAAGGCCCCCTCCTCGGGGGGGAGCGCCGGGCGCGTGGAGGCGACGGGCCGGTCGACGATGCTCACCGCCCGGGAAGCCTTCGACTACCTCGGCCGGGGCATCGAAGGGGCGACGGTCGCCGTACAGGGGTACGGGAACGCGGGATCGGTCGCCGCCGAACTGCTTGACGAGGCCGGCGCGACGGTCGTCGCTGTCAGCGACTCGCGGGGCGGCATCCAGGCTGCAGACGGACTGGACACCGAGGCAGTGACGGCACACAAGCGGGAGACCGGCGTCGTCGGTGGCTTTCCCGGGGCGGACCGCGAACTGTCGAACGAGGAACTGCTCGCCGCCGACGTCGACCTCTTGGTACCGGCGGCCCTGGAGAACGCCGTCGACGCCGACGTCGCCCGCGACGTGCGGGCCGACGTCGTCGTCGAGGCGGCGAACGGCCCGTTGACCCCCGACGCCGACGACGTCCTCACCGACCACGACGTCTACGTCTTCCCGGATATCCTCGCCAACGCCGGCGGCGTGACCGTCTCCTACTTCGAGTGGGTGCAGAACCGACAGCGATTCTCGTGGACCGAGGAACGCGTCAACGACGAACTCGAACGGATCGTCACCGAGGCGTTCGACCGATTGGTCGACGCCTACGAGTCCTACGACGTGCCGAACATCCGGACTGCGGCGTACGTCCTCGCCCTCGAACGGGTGATCGACGCCTTCGACGACGCGGGCAACTGGCCCTGAGTCCGGGCGAGTCGTCCCGGGGGATTCAAGACGCCGCGGGTGGCTCACACAGGTAATGTTGGAGGACCACCTCATCAGCGCGGCCCACCTCTCCCGGGCGGACATCGAGACGGTGCTCGACCGCGCCGAGTCGGTCGATTCCGCGGGGGAGGCCGGCCACGGGAGTCACGACGGTCGCGTCCTCGCGCTCTGTTTTTTCGAGCCGAGCACCCGAACGAAGATGAGCTTCGAGTCGGCGATGAAGCGCCTCGGCGGCGAGACGATCGACATGGGGTCGGTCGAGTCGTCGTCGGTGAAGAAAGGCGAGAGCCTCGCCGACACCGTCCGCGTGATCGAAGGGTACGCCGACGCGATCGTGCTCCGCCACCCCAGCGAGGGATCGGCGAAACTCGCCTCGCAGTTCGTCGACGTGCCGCTGGTGAACGCGGGCGACGGGGCCGGCCAACACCCGAGTCAGACGCTCCTCGATCTCTACACGATCCGCGAGAACGCCGGTCTCGACGACATCACCGTGGGCATCATGGGCGACCTGAAGTACGGCCGGACCGTCCACTCGCTGGCCCACGCGCTGACCAACTTCGACGTGCGCCAACACTTCGTCAGCCCGGAGAGTCTGCGCCTCCCCCGTAACGTCCGCTACGACCTCCACGAGGCCGGCGCGCAGGTCCGCGAACACACCGACCTCGACGAGGTGCTCCCGGAACTCGACGTGTTGTACGTTACGCGCATCCAGCGCGAGCGCTTCCCCGAGGAACGGGAGTACCGCGCCGTCGCCGGCGAGTACCGCATCGACAACGAGACGCTGTCGGACGCCCGCGACGACCTGACGGTGATGCACCCGCTCCCTCGGGTCGACGAGATTGCGCCGGCGGTCGACGAGACGGCGCGTGCGAAGTACTTCGAACAGGCACACAACGGCGTCCCCGTCCGGATGGCGTTGCTCGACATCCTCCTCGGGGACGAGGGGGGTGACCGACGATGAGCGACACGGAGAAGGAACTCCGCGTCAGCAAGATCCGCGACGGCACCGTCATCGACCACGTCACCGGCGGGCAGGCGTTGAACGTCCTCGCCATCCTCGGCATCGACGGAAACGGCGGCGAGACGGTCAGCATCGGCATGAACGTCCCGAGTGACAAGTTGGGTCGCAAGGACGTGGTGAAAGTGGAGGGGCGCGAACTCAGCCAGTCGGAGGTGGACGTCCTCTCGTTGATCGCCCCCGAAGCGACCATCAACATCATCCGCGACTTCGAGGTGATTGATAAGAACCGGGTCGAGCGCACGGCCTCGGTAACCGGCATCCTGGTCTGTCCGAACCACAACTGCATCACGAACGCCGACGAACCCGTCCGGACCGAGTTCGAGGTGTTCGACGACGGCGTCCGGTGTTCGTACTGTGGCACCATCGTCCGCGAGGGCGACGTGGCCGAACACATCGACGCCCGAGGCTCGGGCGAAACCGCTTTGTGACCGGTGGCCCAACGTTGTGGTATGTCCGGTAAGACGAAGTTCATCCTCGTGCTGGCACTGATCGCGATCGGCTACGTCCTCCTCTCGGGCGACAAGAACCCCGTGGAAGTCGACGTCGACGAGTAACGCGTCCACGGGTCGTTTTTCGGGTGCGGATCACCCACCGCGCCATTTACCCACCACGCCCTCGTACCGTCGGGTATCCGCATGTACGGGGTCGTCACGCGAAACGCCGAGGAACTGGAGTGGTCGACGTTCGACACCGGCTTCTACGAGGTGAAAGACGTCACCGGCCGGGCGGCAGCCCCGCTCTCGACGGGCGTCAACATGGTGTCGACGTTCGGCGACAACGCCGCGGTCGGCGACGACCCCGACTTGGCCGCCGTCGACGCCGAGGGGCGATCGGCGACCCGCGAACGACCCTACTTCGACTGGTCGTACGTCTGCCCGACCCACGACCGCTACCGCGAGGGCGTCCTCGAAATCGTCGACGATTGCGTAGCCGAGTCCCCCGACCTCCGACTCGACGACGTGGGGTTCCCCCGCGATGGCTACTGTCGATGCGAGCGCTGTGACCGCCGCTTCGCCGACAGCGACTTCGACGACCGCGAGGACTGGCGCGCCTCGGTCGTCACCGACTTCGTCGCCGCGGTCCGGGACCGCGTCCCCGGCGACCTCTATCTCACCTGCTACCCCGACCCCTACCCCGGCCATCTCCGGGCGCGAAGCGGCCTCGATATCGAGGCACTCTCCCCGCACGTCGAGGAGTTCGTCGTCCCCATCTACGACACCGCCTACGGGACGACCTACTGGCTCGAGACCATCGCGAAGGGGTTCGAGAGCCGACTCGCCGGCCTCGACGTCGACCTGGGCGTCGAACTGTACGCCGTCGAGGTGGACGTCGACGCCCTCGTCGACGCGACGACGGTCGCCGAGGCGTACGCCGACGCCGTCTACTTCGGCTACGACGCCTCGAACGCCGCGGCTGCGATCCGGCGACTCCGGGCCGACCGTCGCGAGAGCGTCACGCACGGCAACGTCGGCGGAGACGACGACGCGTGAGTTACAGCGGCCCGTAGGAGAGTGCCCAGACGACCACGATGCCGAGCGTGAACACGAGTATAGCGAACAGCGCGAGCACGTAGAGCAGACGACCGGTCGTCATGGTGGCTGTAGGGACGCAGACCGTGATATATCATGCGCCATCGACGCCGTCGGTGTGGCGGGCGCACGGATCGGACGGAGTGACGCGACCACTGTGGCGTCAGTTCTCGAGCGCCTCGATGGCGGCATCGAACGCGTCCGTCGTCGCGTCGTCCAGCGGTTCGTCGGGGTACTTCGCTTCGAGGGCGGGGAGCGCACTGTCGTCGCCGAGGACGCGAAGTGCGTCCGCTGCCCACGACGGATAGCCGTTGCCCCGCCCACGGTCGAGGTACGAACAGAGTTCCGCCACGAGTCGCTCCTCGGGCACCGCGTTCGTATGTCCGTACACGTAGCCCGCGATGAACGCGTAGTACGCCGGAACGGACTCGTCGCCGAACACGGCGTCTTCCAGCCAGTCGAGGTGCGGTTCGAACACCGACGGCCGGGCCTGTGCGACCCGGGCCAACGAATCGGCGACGTACACCGTCGCCCGGAGTTCATCCGAAGCCATCACCTGCTGTGGTGACGGGATTCCGTCCACGTCGTCCGGGTAGTGCGCCCCCGTCTGGAGGAGCGTCGACACGTGTGGCTCGAACAGATCCGGGCGGTCGTAGAGGTTCTGTAACGCCTCCGCGCCCCGCAACCGCTCGTCGACGTCGTCCGCGTTCACTAGCGCGACGATGCGTGACATCTCCTCCGGGGTGATGGCCTCCGGGTCGTCGACGGCCCGAGAGACCAACTCTTCCCGGTCGACTGCGTCGGTGCCGTCCCGCTCTGACGTGTTCGGGGAGTCGTCGGTCATGCTCTCAGATCGACGTCGAGGTTCAGGTCGGTGAATACGTGGTAGTACACATGTCGCTTGGGCATCCCGGTCGTTTCGCAGAGTTCGTCGATGTCGCTCGCGGTGAACTCTCCGCCGAGTTCCGACAGCAGATCGTAGTACGACGACGAGTATCGCGGGCGGTCTTCGTCGGTTCGAGCGACGATCCCTCGCCGGACGGCCGCGTCGAGTGCCGCCTGGAACTCGTCTTCCGTACCGGGAGCGGCCGGCCGTTCGACCCACTCCGACCGTTCGAACTGGTGGTAGTGGTCCGGACCGGTCCGGATGGGATGCTCGTCTCCTGATTCGAAGAACTCGCGGACGAGCCGTTCTCGATCCGTGAGTTCGTCCGCATCCGGCTCCAGTGTCACGTCGCCGTAGCGAGCGAGGAGTGCTTCGACCACCGCCGGATCGATGTCGTACTGGTCGACCACGCCGGCAGCAGATCGGGTCACGTCACGCACGAATCACTACCCGCTGTTAAAAGTACCCCCGCCCGTTCCGGTCGCGTTAAGTTAGAGGATGAGGCGGACGAGTTCTGAGTGCTTATGCTAGAATTCGACCGCCTCAACGGATGTATCGAGTGGATCGACTTGTCGTTTGTGGAGCGAAAGCGGACTCCCGAGTGGGCGATTCAAGTGGGCATCCGGTGTCATCTCGCAGGTATGTCAACAAGGGATGCCAGTCAGTTTCTCGATGAGTTGGGAGTCAAACGTAGTCACGTCGCGGTTCACAACTGGGTGCACAAGGCCGATCTACAGCCGATGTCGACGGTGAGTGCGGATCAACTTGCGGTTGACGAGAAAGTGATCCGCATCAACGGCGACGACTACTGGCTGTACGGTGCCGTCGATCCTCAAACAAACGAAATCCTGCAGTTCAGGCTGTTTCCAGCGACAACGAAACAGACGACGCGATGGTTTCTGACCGAACTTCATCGACGATATCGGCTAGATGGCGTCGAATTTCTCGTCGATGACGCCGATTATCTAGTGAACGTCCTCGACGAAGACGGGTACCGATTCCAGATGATTTCACACGGGAATCGGAATGCCATCGAACGTGTCTTTTGGGAGATAGAACGACGAACCTCATCGTTCGCAACTAGTTTCAGCCATGTCGAACCGCAGACAGCAGAATCGTGGCTCAAAGCCCTCGCCGTCCGGCACAACTCACGCCAAAGTTAACGCGACCCCCGTTCCGGTGACCGGTTACGGCCCGCGTCCGATCAGGTCGTCGAAGGCGTCGCCAGCGACGCCCGGACCGTCGGGCACGGCCACCGTCCCCGCCTCGACGGGCACCGGATCGGGGGCCAGATCGGTTTCGAGGGCGTCGCCGGTCGCCAGCCCACAGGGACGCACGTCCGGAATCGTGGCGGCGACGTGGACCGCCGCCGTCCGTGCGGGTGCGGCGTCGACGGTGGTCGTCACGACGGGGTCGACGCCCGCGCCGAGTGTGTCGCGTGCGACCCCGACGGCGCGGGCGGGGCCGCCGAGCGCCATCGGCTTCACCACCAGTACGTCCGCGGCGTCGGCGGCCAGTACGTCGGCCACCGTCGCCGCGGTCAGCGACTCGTCGAGCGCGATATCGACCCCCCGACCCCGGAGACCGGCGTGGCCCGACAGATCGGCGGCAGGGAGGGGTTGTTCGACGTAGGACAGATCGAGCGACGAGAGGGCTTCGACGGCCTCCTCGGCCGTTTCGCGGTCCCACGCGCCGTTGGCGTCGGCCCGGAGCGTCACGTCCGAGCCGACGGCGGCCCTGACGGTCCGGAGTCGCGTCACGTCCCGGTCCAGGTCGCCGACGCCGACCTTGACTTTCAGACAGTCGAACCCGGCGTCGACGGCGTCGAGCGCGGCCGCCACCGTCTCCTCGGGTGACGCGTCGCCGAGCGTCGCGTTGACGGGGACGCTGGGTGCGGGCGCGTCGGCGAGCAACGACGCGAGCGGCCGGCCCTCGAGTCGCCCGAGGGCGTCGAGCGCGGCGGATTCGACCGCGTGGCGGGCGGCGGGCGTGTCGTCTAACGGAGCGGTCACGACCGGCGGTGCCGTGGACAGGGGTTCGAGCGGTGTCGCGGCCGCTGCCTCGAGGAGCGTCCCGTCGGCGTCCGCCACCGCGTCGAGTGCCGCCCGGCAGTCGTCGAGCGACTCGGTCCACCCCGGGAGCGGCGTCGCCTCGCCGACCCCCGTCACGCCTGCCGACCCGATCCGGACGATATCCCCCTCGCGCCGGTCGATCGTCCCGGCAGCCGTTCCGAGCGAGCGATCGAGGTCGAGTGCGAACGGGCGTCGATTCATAAACCCAAGGCGAGACCGACCGCGAACAGGCCGGCGTGTGCAGCGAGCAGTTTGCCGGTGCGTTCCAGCGCGGGGTTGAGCGCGCCGCCGGACGTTCGCGTACAGACGGTGCGGGCGACGGCGGCGGCGAGTGGGATGGTGAGGAGTGGGAGACAGACGAGGACCGACCCCGGACCGGCGAGCCACACGCCGACCGGGACGAGATAGGAGAGCACCAGCAGGCCGACGTACTGGACGCGACTCCAGCGGTAGCCGATCCGGACGGCCAGCGTCCGCTTGCCCGTCTCGGCGTCGGTCTCCATGTCCCGGACGTTGTTCACGACGAGGATGGCCGTCGACAGCGCGGCGACGGGGAGGCTGGCGACGACCGCGATCGGGGGTACCGTCTCCGGGGGGACGGTGAGCGGGAGCGGGGGCGCCAGTACGGCCGCGGCTTGGACGTAGTACGTGCCGGTGACTGCGACGAGGCCGAAGAAGACGAAGACGAAGACGTCGCCGAGGCCGTGGTAGCCCAGCGGGTAGGGACCGCCGGTGTAGGCGAGACCGGCGGCGACGGAGACCAAGCCGACGATCAGGATCGGGAGGCCGCCGACGTAGACCAGCGTCGCACCGACGAGGATCGCCGCCGCGAACGTGAGATACGTGGCCCGCTTGACCTCTTCGGGGGCGATGAGCCCCGACTGTGTCACCCGCGTGAATCCCTCGCGGTCGTCGGTGTCCGCGCCCTTGACGGCGTCGTAGTAGTCGTTGGCGAAGTTGGTGCCGATCTGTATCAACGCGGCCCCCACGAGCGCGGCGAGCGCGGCGAGGGGATGGGCGACGTCCCGTCCGACCGCCAGCCCGACGCCGACGGCGACCGGAGCCGCGGCCGCCGGGAGCGTCTGTGGCCGTGCGGCCATCACCCACGCCCGTCGTCGTCCGACCTCCTCCGTACTCATCGTCCGGTCGTGGGAACGCCAGCGGCGTAAAGCCTCCCGGTTCGGGAGCGTGTTACCACCAGAACCGGAACAAGACGTAGAACGTCGCGTACGCGCCGACAGTCGAGAGGATGGGAACCACGTTCTGCATGAGGACGACCCGCCCCGTCGTCTCGGGGTTGAACAGTTCGGCCGCACTCGGCGTGTCGGCGGGGTCTTCCTCGCCGATGTCCGGGGACTCCTCGCCCGGTTCCTCGGCCGTCAGCGCGCCGACCGAGACGTTGGGCTTCTTCTCGCCGCGGACCCCCTCAGAGACGGTGATCGACCGTGTCGCCCGACCCCAGCCCAGGCCGACGATGGACATCGTGGCGATGATGACGAAGGAAGCGGGGATGCCAATGGCCGAGAGACCGATGACGATGCCGGAGGAGATGACGGCGACGACGATGGCCGCCGTCAGTGGCAGGTCGGTGATGTCGTTGCCCAGCGTGTCGAGGGTCCGGCGGGCGATGGTGAGCGCACCGATCGTGACCGCGCCACAGCCGAGCAGGATCAGGAGGTTCATGTCGACGCCCGCGCCGTACAGCGGCGCGATGGCGTTGGCGATGTTCGAGGTGCCCGAGGAGAAGGCCATCAGACAGCCGATGGCGACGACCACCACGACGCCGACGATCTCCCGGCGGGTGGTGTTCGGCCCCGACGTCGGGATCGGGACCGCACCGGACCGGTCGACGGTCAGGAGGTCCCCGTCGCTCCCGTCGATGGCGATCCAGCGGTTGATCGTCGGGTAGAAGTATCGGCCGACGACGCCGGAGACCCAGAAGCCGAGCAGCGGGGCGACGATCCACCAGACGGCGATCTCGCCCATCACAGCCCAGTTGAGTTCGCCCGCGGCGACGCCCAGGCCGGCGATGGCTCCGACGGCAGTCATCGACGTCGACGCGGGGACGCCGGCGTAGTTGCCGACGAACAGCGCGCCGCCGATGAAAAACAGGACGACGATGCTGGTCTCGATGGTGAAGATGCCGGGGTCGTACACCAGATCCCGGCCGAGCGTGTTCACGACCCGCCGACCGAGCGTCCACGCGCCGACGAAGAAAAAGGTCGCCATCAGCGCGCCGGCCATCAGTTTCGAGATGACGCCCGCGCCGACAGCGGGGCCGAAGGCCGGGCCGGTCGTCGCGCCGCCGATGTTGAATCCGACGAACAGCGAGACGGCGAAGCCGACGAGCAAGAGCGCGCCGATCATGCGTGGCCGTCGGATTCCAGTCGGACAGTGGTCATCGCTTCGCCTCCGGTTCGTCGCCGCCGTCCTCGTCGGTTCCGTCGTCGATTTCGTCGGCCCTGGGCCGTCGGTCGACGCGTTCGTTCACCTGCTCTAGCTGCTCGATGATGTCGTCCATCTCCTCGGAGACCGTCCGTTCGACGTTTTCGGTGACGGTCCGTTCGACCTCCTCGGTCACCCCCTCGGTGATCGTCTCCTCGACGTTCTCTGCGACCTCCTCGGTGATCGTCTCTTCGACGTTCTCGGCGACCTCCTCGGACACTTCCTCGGTGATCGTCTCCTCGACTTTCTGTGTCACCTCTCGTGTCATCCACTCGGGATCGAACCGCGCCATCTTCCAGACGACGTGGATCACGTACGAGACGATCGCACCGATCCCGAAGGCGACGCCGACGCCGGTACCGACGAGGAGGATGAGTGCCGCCGCGAGGAGAATGACTGCACCGTACGCCAGGTCGACGAAAAAATCAACACGGTTCGGATTCATCGGTCACCATATACGTCGAGTTTGGTGTGCAAGCATATACTATCTGCCTTTCGCCGGGCGGTCGTTCCCGGCCGTGCTCAGTAGTGCCACGGCACGTCCGAGAAGTCCGGTTCCCGCCCCTCGAGGAAGGCGTCCCGGCCCTCGGCGGCCTCGTCGGTCATGTACGCCAGCCGCGTCGCCTCGCCCGAGAAGACCTGCTGGCCGACCATCCCGTCGTCCGCGAGGTTGAACGCGTACTTCAGCATCCGCATGGCGGTCGGACTCTTGCCGGTCATCGTCTCGGCCCACGAAAGCGCCACCTCCTCCAACTCCTCGTGGGGGACCGCCTCGTTGACCATCCCCATGTCGGCCGCTTCGTCGGCGTCGTAGGTCTTCCCGAGGAAGAACACCTCGCGAGCCTTCTTCTGGCCGATCTGTCGGGCGAGGTAGGCGGAGCCGAAGCCGCCGTCGAAGGAGGCCACGTCCGGATCCGTCTGGAGGAACTTCGCGTGGTCCGCGCTCGCGAGGGTGAGGTCACAGATCACGTGCAGGGAGTGGCCGCCGCCGACAGCCCACCCAGGGACCACGGCGACGACGGGTTTGGGCATGAATCGGATCAGCCGCTGGACCTCGAGGACGTGCAGGCGGCCGACGGTCGACGTGTCGGTGTCGAGGGTGGTGTCCTCGGTGTCGGCGTCGGTCTCTGCCGCCGGCGCGTCGTCCTCGCGGTACTCGTACCCCGACTCCCCCCGTATCGACTGGTCGCCGCCGGCCGAGAACGCCCAGCCACCGTCCGTCGGCGAGGGGCCGTTGCCCGTCAGGAGGACACAGCCAACGTCGGCCTGTTTGCGGGCGTGATCCAGCGCCGCGTACAGTTCGTCGACGGTCCGCGGGCGGAAGGCGTTGCGGACCTCGGGACGGTCGATGGCGACGCGAACCGCGGGCACGTCGTCCGCGCGGTGGTAGGTCACGTCCTCGAACTCGTCGGTGACGGCCGTCCAGCGGTCGGGATCGAAGAGGTCGGAAACCATACCCGAGGGCGGGGCGGCGCGCGCAAAAAGGTGCAGGTCGCCGGTCACGCCCGCCGGTCGAGCCACTGCGCTACGGGTCCAAAGGGGCTGGTGAGCCACGCGGCGACGACGACGGTCAGCGCGACGACGAGGCCGAGGAGGATGTTCGCCACGATGAGCACGGCGTACGCCAGAACTGCGAGAACGACCGCGCCGGTCGCGAGGGTTCGCGCCCGCGTCATATCGTCGAGCGGAGTCCCCGGCGACAGTCGGTCGATCAGCCAGCCGACGGTGTAGACGACGGCACCGATGAAGGCACCGAGCAGGACACGCTGTGCGACGACGGCGGCGACGACGACGACGGCCGTGACGGCGAGGAGCGTCGTCTGGCGGGTCGCGGAGGGCATCACGCCCGGCTGGGACGTCCGGCGATATAAAACCCGATCAGTCGGTCAGCTCGTCGACGGTCGCCTCAAGCAGTCGTTCCCGCGTCCGCTGGCTGGCCTCGGCGTCCGTCCGCACCTCGATCACGTCCGTCCCGTCGCTCGCGACCGACTCGGCGTAGGCGTCGCAAAACGACGCCCGGTCGGAGACGGCGACGTGGTCGAGGTCGTAGAGGTCGGCCACCGGGTCGAACTCCATCCCGTGTGGCGTCTTGAACGACTCGGTGAAGGGGGGGTCGAACGACTCGATGGGGAGGCGGTGGAAGATGCCGCCGCCGTCGTTGTTGATCACCACGATCGTCGCGTCGACGCCACACCGCAACGCCGACAGCAGGCCGTTGCCGTCGTGGTAGAGGGCTAGGTCGCCGATCACGAGCGTCAGGTGGTCGGTCGTTGCGCTGCCCGCCCCCAACGCCGTGGAGACGACGCCGTCGATGCCCGACGCGCCGCGGTTCCCAAGGACGGTATAGCCCGCTGCCGTCGGCTCGACGTACCGGTCGGCGTCGCGGACGGGCGACGAGTTCGAGACGACGAGCGTCGCGGGTTCGGGTGCGAGGTCGGCCACGTCTGCGAGGATCGCCCCTTCGAAGTAGCCACCCGCCCCGTCGTCGGCTTGCAGCCGATTGCTCGTGGAGCCGTGCTCCACGCCGTCGTCGGTCGCCTCGCCCACAACCTCGCGGTGGGTGCGGTCGGCGGCCGCCCAGCGCTCGCGCCACTCGGGGGCGTCCGGGCCACTGACCGTCTCCGCGAGGGTGCCGAGGAGACGCGAGGGGTCGGCGATCACGAGGTCGGTTGCCCGGAACTCCGCCTCCCGCCACGCACCCGCAGGATCGACGACGAACTGGCGAGCGTCGGTGCGGGCGAGGTACTTCCGGAGTCGCTTCGAGGTGGGGGAGGCTCCGATCCGCAGGACGACCTCCGGGTCGGGCCAGTCGGCCGCCACTCCGGGGTCGAGGTAGCCGTCGTAGCCGCCGAGGGTCGTCGTCACGCGGGTGTGGCCGCCGAAGCGCAGGCCCGAGAGCGGGTCCGCGAGGATCGGGAACCCGGTCGCGTGGGCCAGCGCCGTCACCGCCTGGGGATCGACGCCCGGCGGGTCCGTCGGCCCCGCGACGATCAGCCCTCGGCCGACCGACAGCGCCTCGGCGAGGCGGCGGCGCTCGGTGCGGTCCAGGCGCGGGACGCCGGCCGTCGTCGACACGAACGGCCGGTCGTCGTCGCGGCCGGCCGCCGCGAGGGGGTCGAGGTCGGCGGGCACGTCGCCCTCGACGTGTGTGGGTTCGAGGGGCTTGCGAAACGGGCAGTTCAGGTGGACCGGTCCCGAGGGCGTCCCCGTCGCCTCGGCGAGTGCCCGGCCGACCGTCGTCCGGAGCGATCGGAGTTTGCGGGCGTCGGCCTCGGGTTCGGGCAGGTCCTTGTACCACCTGACTGCGTCGCCGTACAGTTTCTCCTGGTCCACCGTCTGGTTCGCGCCGCTCTCACGGAGTTCCGGGGGGCGGTCCGCGGTGAGGAGGAGCAGGGGCACCCGGCCCTCGTCGGCCTCGACGACTGCCGGGTGGTAGTTGGCGGCCGCGGTACCGGAGGTACAGATCAGGGGCGTCACCTCGCCGGTTCGGCGGGCGCGGCCGAGCGCGAAGTAGGCGGCCGAGCGTTCGTCGAGGACCGAGTAGGCGGTCAGATCCTCGTGCTCGTCGACGGCGGCGACGAGCGGTGTCGACCGACTCCCCGGCGAGACGACGGCGGCGTCGACGCCGGCCCGGACGAGTTCGTCCACGAGTGCCCGCGCCCAGAGGACGTTGCGGTTTGGTGCGCTCATTCCAGTTCGTCGAGGATCGGCCGGTACTTGAGTTGCACTTCGTCCCACTCGCGGTCGGGATCCGAGTCGTCGACGACCCCGACACCCGCGAAGAGCGTGGTCTCGGTGCCCCGGGCGAGTGCCGAACGGATGGCGACCGCGAAGGTGCCGTTGCCGGCGGCGTCGACCCAGCCCACGGGGGCGGCGTACCACCCGCGGTCGAACGGCTCCGTCTCGCGGATGGTGGCGAGCGCGCGCTCCGGGGGCAGTCCCCCGACCGCCGGCGTGGGGTGGAGCGCCTCCACCAGATCGAGGACGTGCGTATCGTGGTCGAGCGTCGCGGTGATGGGGGTGAAGAGGTGTTGGACGGTCTCCAGTCGGCGGACCCGGCGCCCGCCGGCGGTGACCGACGACGCGAACGGGGAGAGCTGTTCTCGGATGGTTTCGGCGACCAGGTCGTGTTCGTGGCTGTTCTTCTCGTCGTCGAGGAGTTCGGCAGCCAGCCAGTCGTCCTCGGTCGGCGTGTCGCCCCGGCCGGTCGTGCCCGCGAGCGCGCCGGTCGTGACCGTCCGCCCGTGACGGCTGACCAGTCGCTCGGGCGTCGCGCCGAAGAAACTCGGGCGGTCCGGGTCGGCGGTCGGTTCGACGAGGAAGCGGTAACAGTCGGGGTACGTCTCGCCGAGGTTCGCGAGCACGTCCGACACCGACAGGGGGTCGTCGAGCGTCACGGCGAGCGCCTGCGCGAGGACGACCTTCCGGAGGTCACCGGCGTCGATCCGATCGATGGTCGCCTCGACCGACTCCCGCCACGTCTCGCGGGGCGTCGTGCGCGTCCGCGAGACGATGCTCGGCCCGCGGTGGGGGTCGGCATCTTCGGCCGAGGTGAGTCGCTCGCACGCCTCGTCGAGCCGTCGCTCGACGGCGTCGGCCGTCGCGTCCGGGCCGACGGCGTTGACCGTCACCCAGGTGCCGCGGTCGGTGTCGGTGACCTGTACCCGCGGGAGGACGAACCGTGCTCCGGGGAAGTCGGCCCACGTGTCGTCGCCGTCGCTCGCCTCGTCGTGGAAGGCGAAGCCACCAAACAGCCGGGGGCAGGCAGCTTCGGTCCCGGCGTGGACGTCGCCGGAGCGGAGCAGTCGGTCGATGCTATCGCGGACCGACGCGAACCGGTCGCGACCCTCCGCGGTGACGGCCGCGGCGACGCCGCCGGCGACGACCGTCGCCTCGTCCGGGGCGGTCCAGAACGTCCGCGGTGCCGGCATGGCGTCGAGGGCGGCACGGAGCGACGGCACCGATCCCCGTACCGACCGACTGACGAGACCGGTCTCCGTCTCGTCGCTTTGGGGGACTCCCATTATAAAGTCCTGCGTACGCCGTACCCTTTTACCTAACTATCGCTGTAGCGCTCCTCGGCCCACGGGTCGGCGGTGACCGAGTACCCCCGCTGCTCCCAGAACCCGCGTCGGGGCTCGGTGCAGAACTCGACGCCCGTCACCCACTTCGCGCCCTTGTAGGCGTACCGGTGGGGTGTGACCACACGCACGGGGCCGCCGTGATCGCGTGGCAAGGGCTCGCCGTCGAACTCGAAGGCAAAGAGCGTCTCCGGGCGCAGGCAGGCGTCCAGTGGGAGGTCGGTCGTGTAGTCGTCCGCGGCGTGAAAGAGGACGTGGACGGCGTCCGAACCGACGCCGACGTGGTCGGCCAGCGTCGTGAACGGCAGACCGGTAAAGTCGCAGTCGAACCGGCTCCAGCCGGTGACACAGTGGAAGTCCTGGCGCTGTGTCTCGACGCCCAGCGACGTGAACGCGTCCCAGTCGAGGGTGACCGGGTCCTCCACCGCGCCACTCACCGAGAGCGTCCACTCCTCGCGTGTGACCCGCGGGGTCGACCCCTTCGAGAGCACCGGAAAGGAGTCGGTACGGTGCTGTCCGGGCGGAAGACGCTCGTCGCCGAACTCGCGGTAGATGTCGGTGGCGTCCCGATCCATACCGGTCCTGTGGTGCCGACTCACCTATGCGTGTCGGTCGGGTACTCGATTCGTTAATTCGATTTTACGATCTGCGTGAAATTACTCGTTCGTCGGTGTGTGGTGTTCGTGAACCCCGAAGCAACCCCACAGAATTTAAATACGCCCCTCGCAAACCGTCGACCGTCCAAATGCCGAACGTGGAAATAACCGTCCCCGAACATCTGGAGATGCAGATCGCTCAGTTGGTCGAACAGGGGGAGTTCGTCAACAGGGAGGAGGCCATTCAGGAACTGCTCTCGACCGGTCTCAGAGCCTACAAGACGAGTGGCCCGATGGAAGATGAGGAGCCCAGCTTCGAGGAGGAGGGCATGATGGGCCACGAAGACGAGTACGTCTTCTGATCGTGGGAACCTACCGCAACAATCCTTAACCCGTCTACGGTCGTACGGGCGAACATGCACAAGGAAGAACTCCTCGAACTGCACGAACAGATGGTGACGATCATGAACTACTTCCGTAGCCAGGAGTCGGTCGACGAGAGCATCTTCGATCCCTACGAGTCGCTGAGCGTCGACCCCTCGCACGTCCACAAATCGAAAAGCGAGCACAAACACGCCGTGTTCGTGTTGGGCAATGCCCTGGCGACGGCGATGACCGAAGACGAGTTCTCCGACGCCGGTCGGGTCGGCAAGCGCATGGCCGAACTCGCCGAGGACGCCGAGAGCAAACTGTAACTCTCGAACGACGCGCGACCGGATCGACACGCCCCCGTCGGATTCATTACCGACCGGCCGAGAACGGGGGACATGCTCGGCCTCCCGGAGGCGGCGACCCTCTTCAGGCTGGCGCTGGGTCTCGCTCTCCTCCTCTCGGTTCTCGTCGTCGTCGCCCTCGACCGGCCGAGGGGTCGGTGGGGTGCACACCTCCGATCCCGATTCCTCGCCGGCGTCCCCTGGGGGACGCTGATCACGGCTGGATTCGTCCTCGCGGTGTACCTCTTCGTCCAGGGTGGGTGGTCGAACTGGTACGCTCCCGTCACCATCCCCTTTCGGGCGTGGTCGTACTTCTACCCGGTGGGCGTCGCGACGGCGGCGTTCGCCCACTTCGGTCCCGCACACCTGATCGGCAACCTCGTCGGGACGCTCGCACTCGCCCCGATCGTCGAGTACACGTGGGGTCACTACCCGCGGGAGCGTGGCACCCAGACGTTCACCTCGCCGCCGACCAACCCCTACGTGCGGGCGCTCGTCGTCGTCCCGGTCGCCGTCCTCGGCGTCGGCCTGTTCACCGCGCTGTTCGCGGTCGGGCCGGTGATCGGGTTCTCGGGCGTCGTGTTCGCGTTCGCGGGCTTTGCACTCGTCCACTACCCGATCACGACCGTCGTCGCACTCTCGGCGAGCAATGGGATTCGGACGCTGTACCGGGCGTTCCAGCAGCCGACGTTGACCGCGAGCGCCGGGCCGTCGTACTCGTCGCCGTGGTGGGCCGACGTCGCGATCCAGGGCCACGCCATCGGTCTCCTCGCGGGCGTCCTCCTCGGGGTGTGGCTGGCCCGTGCTCGCGGCGACGACCGGCCGTCGGCCGCGCGCGTCGCCGTCGGCGTCGCCCTGTTCGGCGTCGCACAGGCGCTGTGGGCGGTGTACTGGTTCCGCGGCGGCGAGACGTACGTTCTCTACCGGGCGGCCGGACTCGCACTCGTCGTCCTGTTGGCGACGCTGGTGGCGGCGACCGTTGTGGCGTCGGCGCGCCCGCTCCTGTCGAGGGCCGGGGAGGGGGACGGGGGCGCCCTCCGATCGCTCCCCCGGTGGCAGGTCGGTGCGACCGCCCTGGTGCTGTGTACGGCCGCCATCGCCGGCCCCGCGGTGCCAGTCAACCTGACGACGCCGGCCGAGGGCGACCTGCCCGCCGACCCGGTGACGGTGCGCGGGTACGAGGTGACCTACGCCGAGGATGTCCCCAACGGGATGGTGTCGGTCGTCGACGTGGAGGCGTTCGGCGAGACGACGCAGGTCAACACCTCGGGAGTGATCGTCAGGAACCGCGAGCGCGGCATCTGGATGACCGCCGTCCCCGCCGGTCGACTGGCGTTTACCGGGACGACCCGCGTCAGGGTCGGTGGCGTCGGCTGGCGCGACTCGGTTCGCGTCCAGCGACGGGGGTGGAGCGCCATCGGCGGCGGCACGACCTACCGGGTACAACTCTCCTACCGGGACGAGAACGTGACGGCGTACACCGCGCCGCCGGCCCGCGCCGAGCCCGTGATCGCCGGCCGGAACGTCTCCGTCGTCAGCGGCTCCGAGGAGTTCCGACTCGACGTCTCCGTCGGCAATCGGTCGGCCACCACGCCCGTCCCCGGGGTCAACGAGAC
This sequence comes from Haloplanus sp. CK5-1, assembly GCF_037201915.1. Classification (NCBI taxonomy): domain Archaea; kingdom Methanobacteriati; phylum Methanobacteriota; class Halobacteria; order Halobacteriales; family Haloferacaceae; genus Haloplanus; species Haloplanus salilacus. The sequence goes on from NZ_CP147505.1 coordinate 2,647,193, forward strand.
GGTGTCGGCCGGCGGGCTGGATTTCATCAACGTCGGCGGACGGATCTACGCTGTCGACGGATCGACGCGGGTCCGCGTCGCTCGGCGCGAGACCTACGAGTGAGGCGTCGGGTGTGACGGGGTCGCCCGGCTACCCCGACCGCCACTCGATCCGGAACACCTCGGTGTCAATCTCCGTTCGGGCGGCGGCGTGGTGGTCGAACTGTCTGTCGAGGTCGAACTCCGCGGCGAAGGCGTGTGTCACCTCGCCGGCGTTGTCGGCGGCGAACGCCTCCACGAACTCCCGGCTCCCGGCGTTGTGGACCGAGTAGGAGACGTCGGACACCTCGGCCGCGGTCGACAGGAACGCGCGATCGGCGTGTTCGTTGCCGTCCTGCGCGCCGAACGGCGGATTCATCACGACCGTCGTGGGACCGTCCGGACGGATCGGCGCGCGGGTGGCGTCGGCGTTGACCCAGTGAATCTCCGTCCGAGAACCGACCCGTCGTCGGTTCTCGCGGGCGATCAGGAGCGCGTCGCGGTCGATCTCGACGCCCACCGCTCGCGTCGGGCCACGGAGCGCCGCGCCGAGCGTGAACATCCCCGTCCCCGCGCCCAAGTCGACGACTGTCCGTCCCTCGATGTCGTCGTTCAGGTCGGCGATGTGGATCACGTGGGCCGCGAGTTCCGGCGGCGTCGGGTACTGTTCGAGGGCAGCTTGCGGGTTCTCGAACCCGGCGACCACCGCCAACTGTCCCGCGAGACCGGCCTTGGTCGCCGTCATCGCTCCACCGCCGCGCCGACCCACGCCGTCCGTCCGCCCGCCACCTCGACCTTGCGGACTCCTGTGGGTGTCATACTCACCACCACATATTTTTTGGTAATACTAAAGTCTTCGTAAATGCTCTATAGTAATTATCGGGGTGTATAATTTCCTAGACAGTAATGTGGGGAGAGCCCGTACGGTAGCCGGGGGTCACACGCTCCAACACCCCCATTCCCCTGCTGTCCGCGGCGTCACCCCGCTGCACACGACCAGACGCCGCGTCCGTTTTCGCGCGCCTCGGCTTCGAGCGACGCGTACCGGTCGCGTTCGCGGAAGGTCGAATCGTAGAGGCGGGCGTGGCCGCGTTCGAGCAGCGCCGCGTTGAACGAGCGGCCGTCGACGACGACGTACGCGAGGAGGCGGTCGTAGCCGCCCCGCCGCCCCGCCGCGGCGTCGAAGCGGAGCGTCACCTCGCGGCCGGCGAGCCTCTCCTCGGCGTAGGCGCTCGCTCGCTCCCCGTGACGCCGCAGACAGTCGCGACCCGCTTCGGTGTCCGCCACGTTCTCGAACTCCGTCGGGTCGGTTTCGGCGTGGACTTCCGGCGTGTCGACGCCCAGAAGTCGGACCGTGTCCTCGCGGCCGTCGGCGAAGCGGACGTCGACCGTGTCGCCGTCGACCACGTGGGTCACGTAAACGGTGGCCGTTCCTTCGGGAGTCGCCGTCGTGGACGGATCCGGCGTCACGCCGACACAACCGGCGGTCACGAACAGGAAGAGGACGGGCAGGAGGCGTCCCCAGTCGCGTCGGATCACGGACATCCGGTCGGTCCGTGGGGGCATAAGCCCTCTACATCTCCGCGAGGGTGTCGATACCCAGGAGTCCGAGGCCGTTCTCGAACACCTGCGCGGTGGCCGCGGTCAGGGCGAGGCGCTCCGCGGCCGCCGACTCCGCGTCGAGGACGCGGTTCTTGTGGTAGAAGGAGTTGAAGACGTGTGCCAGATCCAGCAGGTAGCGCGCGAGGGAGGCGGCGTCGTACCGCTCCTCGCACAGGTCGAGGACGAGGGGGTAGCGACCGAGGTGGTAGATCAACTGGTGGTCGGTGTCGTTGAACGCCGTGGGATCGATGGCGTCCACGTCCGGCACCGCCTCGGCGTCGTCGAGGATGCTGTACGCCCGGGTCGTGGCGTACTGGACGTACGGGCCCGTATCGCCCTCGAGCGACACCGCCTCGTCGATGTCGAAGGTGATGTCCTTCCCACGGTTCGAGGCGACCATCCCGTATTTCACCGTCGCGAGCGCTATCTTCGCGGCGATGGCGTCGACCTCGTCGTCGGCGACGCCACGGCCCTTCTCCTCGACGATGTCGCGGGCGCGCTCCCGGGCGGCGTCGAGTACCTCGCGCACGGTGACGATCTGGCCGCCGCGGGTCGACATGCTCCCCTCTGGGAGGCTGATCATCCCGTAGTTGATGTGACGTAAGCGCACGTCGGTAAAGCCCATCTTGCGGGCGGCGACGAACAACTGCTTGAAGTAGTGATCCTGTTCGCTGGCGACGACGTACACCGACTGGTCGGCGTCGAACTCCTCGGTGCGGTAGGCGATGGTTGCCAGATCACGGGTGCCGTAGACGGTCGAGCCGTCCGACTTGACGATGTAGAAGGGGTCGAAGTCGGCGTCCTCGACGCTCCCGGCCTCCGCGAGGGTCTCCCGGGCGCGGTCGGGCGAGGGGTCGATGTCGGCCCGCGCCGGGTCGCCCGCGCCCTCGTACTCGTCGGGGTAGATGGGGACGAACACCGACCCGTCATCGGCGCGTATCGCCACGTCCGCTTCGAGGGCCCGGTCGACGATCCGGTCGTTCCACCCCTCGCGGGCGTAGAAACTCTCACCGATCCAGAGATCGAAGTCGACGCCGAGTTCCTCGTAGATGGCCTCGAACCGTTCGATGCTGGCCTCGCGGAACTGCTCCCAGCGCTCGACTGCCGCCTCGTCGTCCTCCTCGAGGCGGGCGAACCACTCCTTGCCCGCGTCGGTGTGGTACTCGCGCTCCGCCTCGACGCTGTCCTCGAACGAGTCGGTGAGTGCCCCGAACTCCTCGACGTCCTCGAGCATCGAGTCGCGCCGTTCGAACTGCTGATAGAGGTCGAGGAGGTGGGCGATAGGGTCGTCCTCGAAGGCGTCCTCGTCGCCGAACTCGACGTACTCGTGGAGTAGGTTTCCGAACTGCACCCCCCAGTCGCCGAGGTGATTGTCCCGAGTGACGTCGTGACCCAACGCCTCCAAGACGTTCATGAGGGCGTCGCTGAGGATCGTGTTCCGGAGGTGGCCGACGTGGAGTGGTTTGGCGATGTTCGGCGAGGAGACGTCCGCGACGATGGTATCGGGATCGGTGCGGTCCCGGGAGCCGTACGAGTCCGCCTCGCCGTCGATGGTCGAGAGCGTCCGCCGGGCCATCGTCTCGACGTCGAGGTGGTAGTTGATGTGGCCGTTCTCGACGGTGACGGCACCGATTCCCTCGGGGAGTCCGGCGGCTTCGTGGGCGTCGGCGATGGCCGCCGCGACCGCCATCGGGTTTGCCCCCTCGTCGGCTGCGATGGCAAAGGAGATCGCAGAGGAGAACTCACCTTTCTCGTCGTCGTCGAAGTCCTCGAGTTCGAGCGCCGAGGCGTCGACGGCGCGGTCGTGCCCCGCGTCCGCGACGGCTCCGGACAACCCGTCGATCAACTCGCGTTCGATAGATCGAAGCATTCCTTGGCTGTGGTCGCCTCCACACCCCGATAAATCTCACTACATGGTCCGCTCCGACCGCTCCGCTCGACGGCGCACTGTCGACAGGAACGTCCCGACGTCGACTCGCTTCGCTCCTTGGCGGGACGTGAACGGCGCGAGACGGCTGTCTCGCGTGCGGCCGGTCAACAGCGTCGACCGGCGACTGAAGTGAGCGTCCCGACGGCGATTTGAACTCACTCACGTCGCTTCGCTCGTTCGCTGCTCAAATCGCCGTGCATCCGTTTCTGCCGACGGCCGACTCGCTCCGCTCGTCGGCGTAGTGTCGGCAGAAACGTCCCGACGGCGATTTGAACGCCGGTCCCTGGCTCCGGAAGCCAAGAGGATAGTCCACTACCCTATCGGGACTCGGTCGCGAGCGGACGTTCGCCGGAATCACGTATATATGTATTGATCGGGGATCGTTCGCTTGGTGCGGTGTCGATACTGCGACCGGCGAAAGCGCCGGGGGATCCGACCACAGGGTTATCCGCGTCGCCGCCGTAGTTCCTGTATGGCAGACGACAAGAGCGGCCGAGACAAGCAAGCACACGACGCCGAGGACCGGCAGCAGACGCGCGCCCTCGTCGAGGAACTGGAGCGAATGGACGAGACCGAACCGCCGGTTGAGGCGGACGATCTCGGCGAGTTCGAGGCCGAACTCGGCGCGTTGACGTTCCCGGTGACGGGGACCGACGTCGTCGCCTCGGTCGGCGACTACCGGGTCGAGACGGCGGACGGAACCTACACCGTCGCGGACCTGGTACCCGAGACGGCCGACGAGACGTTCGACTCTCCCACGGCCCTCGGCGCGCGGGTCCAGCGGCCGACGGTCGCGTCGGCGATGAAACGGATCGTGGAGGCCGCCGAGACCCTCCCGAACGAGACCCTCGGCCGGTCACAGCGCGAGGCCTACGAGAAGACGTTTCGCGAACTGGGAGCGATCGACGCCGTCGACGAGGACGGGGGGATCGAGGTCGTCACCGACTGGATCGTCGACCGAATCCACGAGAAGGAGTCACTCCCGGGGTCCCGAGGCGTTCGCCGGCAGGCGGCGAAGTTCTGCCGGGCGAACGGGTACGAGATCAGAAACGACGAGTGGCTGGGCGTGTAGCACGCCGGATACGCGGCCCCGTCGCGGCGACTGTACAGTCGGTTGACGGCCACCGCAGCCGTCCCGTTTAAGTTGGCCCCCGCAGACACAGGGGTATCGAGGGTAGATCCATGACGATCACCGACGAAGAGGTGCACGTCCTCCACGTCGACGACGACGAGGCGTTCGCCGACATGGCCGCGACGTTTCTCGAACGGGAGGACGAGCGCATCGACGTCCGGACCGCGACGAGCGCGGACGAGGCGGAGGCGATCCTGGCCCGCGACGACGGTGAGGTGGACTGCATTGTCTCGGACCACGACATGCCGGGACGCACCGGCGTCGAGTTGCTGGAGGCCGTCCGGACGGACCGTCCGGACCTCCCCTTCGTGCTCTACACCGGAAAGGGGTCGGAAGCCATCGCGAGCGACGCCATCTCGGCGGGTGTGACCGACTACCTGCAAAAGAAAAGCGGCACCGACCAGTACACCGTGCTGGCCAACCGGATCACGAACGCCGTCGAGTCGTACCGGTCACAGCGGGCCCTCGCGGAGCGCAACCGGGAACTCATGCAGTACGAGCGGATGATCAACTCGATGGGGGAGGCGGCCTGCATCTACGACGCGGACGGCCGCTACGTGATCGTCAACGAGCATCTGGCGGAGTGGTACGGCGAGACGCGGGCGGCACTGGAGGGACGGACCAGCAACCTCATCCCGGTGATCGAGGCGCAGTCGGACGCCGACGACCCGTACCGGGCGCTGTTCGACGGTCGATGCGAGCGACTCGACGGTGAGGTCGAGTCCGAGTTCCCCGGACACGGGCACGCGGTTCTGGAGTATCGACTGACGCCCTTGACCGTCGACGGGGTCGTGGAGGGAGTCGTCGGCGTCGCCCGCGACATCACCGACCGCAAGGAGCGCAAGCGGGAACTCGAACGCTACGAGGCGTACCTACAGGAGTCGACGGACATCATCACAGTCCTCGACGAGTCGGGAACGATCGAGTACGGGAGTCCCTCCATCACACGGATTCTCGGCTACGAACCGGGCGAAATCGTCGGAGAGAACGGGTTCGAGTTCATCCACCCGGACGACGTCGACGACCTCTACGCGAAGTTTTCCGCCCTCATCACGGATCCCGGTGCGACGGTCACCGCCGAGTGCCGGTTCCGCACCGCGGACGACGAGTGGTGTTGGCTCGAAGTCCGTGGGACGAACCAACTCGACCACGACGCCATCGGCAGTATCGTGACGAACAACCGCGACATCACCGACCGCAAGGAGCGCGAACGCGAACTCGAGCGGCGGACAGAGGAGTTGCAGGCGCTGGCGACGGAACTCGAAGAGCAGTACGAGTATCTCTTCGAGGAGGCACCAGTCATGGCGGTCGTCACGCGCGCCGAAGACGGTGAGCCGATAATCGAGGACTGCAACCAGTTGTTCGTCGGGACGCTGGGCTACGAGAAGTCGGACGTTATCGGACGGAACCTCGGCGAGTTCTACACGGATGACTCCCGTCGAGCGATGACGGAGGGCGGCTACGAGCGCGCGCTCGAAGGGGAGTTCATGCGGGAGGACAGGGACTTGGTGACCGCCGGCGGCGACGTCGTCGCGTCCCTGTTGCGAGCCGTCCCTCGCTACGACGGCCGAGACGAAGCCACCGGCACACTCGCTCTGTACGTCGACATCAGCGCGCGACGGGACCTAGAGCGTCAGAAATCCCGGCTCGAAGAGTTCACCAGTGTCGTCTCACACGACCTCCGGAACCCGTTGAACGTGGCGCAGAACCGCGTGGAACTGGCCCGTGAAGAGTGTGACAGCGAGCATCTCGACGCCGTCCTGAAGGCACACGAGCGGATGTCGACCCTGATCGAGGACCTCCTCTCGCTGGCACGGAGCGGCACGGACGTGGGCGAGACGGAAGCGGTCGGGCTACCCCCACTCGCGGACCGCTGTTGGCGGACCGTCGCGACGGGCGAGGCGTCGCTGTCGGTCACGGTCGACCGGCCGATCCGTGCCGACCGAAACCGTCTCCGACAACTCCTGGAGAACCTGATGCGGAACAGTATCGAACACGGCGGAGACGACGTGACGGTTACCCTCGGCCCGCTTCCCGACGGGTTCTACGTCGAGGACGACGGCGTCGGGATCCCCGCAGCCGAGCGCGAGGCGGTCTTCGACGTGGGCTACTCGTCCGACTCCGAGGGGACGGGGTTCGGGCTGAGCATCGTCGAGCGAATCGCCCAAGCCCACGGCTGGACCGTCCGCGTCACCGACGGACCCGACGGCGGTGCGCGCTTCGAGTTTACCGACGTCGGCCTCGTCGAGGACTGATTCGTACGACCTCTCGATTCGGGGAGCAGTCCGGCGGTATCGCCGTGGCTGTCACTCACTCGTGAAAAATGTTTAATTTTTGAGTTATTTTTAAATAATGTGTCTGTGATTACACGGTATGGCAACGGAGACAAACGACGGCGTACTGGCGAGGATCTATCGAGAGCGGGTCGGACGCCCGACGACACACGACGAGGTGCGTGGCTACTGGGTCTTTCTGACGGGGTTGGTGCTCGGGACGCTCGGTATCGTCCTCTTCCTGCCGAGCACGTCCGCGACCGGCGCGTCGGCGCTCACGCTCCGCGAGGTGAGTATCTTCATCGCGGCGGTCGGGTTGGCGATGCTCGTCGCTGGACCGGTGATCCGACTCCCGCTCCAGTCGTGGGCCAACTACGCGGCGTATCTCGGACAGGCGATCTGTTTCGTCGCCGCAGTCTGGTTCGTCCTGGTGTTCCCTGCGGAGTGGAGCGTCCAGACCGGGAGCCAACCGGTGATACTGCTGTACGCGGTCGGGCTGGCGATCCTCATGATCGGCGGCGCGGTCGTCCCGCTCGTGGCCGGCGTGACCCGAGAGGATCTGGAGGCGAGCGAGGACCGGGCCACACGACTCGAAACCGAGGTGGCAGACCTCGAAGCGGAACTCGACGCGGAGCGTGACCGACACGAATCCGAACTCGACGCCGCACGAGGCGAGACGGCTGCTGGCGAAGCCGACCGAGCGGACCTGCAGGCGATCATCGACTCGATGCGCGCCAGTCAGGCGACGTTCGAACTCTACGAGGACCGTGCGGACGAGTGGCGGTGGCGGCTCCGCCACCGGAACGGAAACATCATCGCCGACGGCGGCGAGGGCTACACCCGCAAGCACAACGCCCAGAAGGGGATGGTGAGCGTCCGTCGAAACGCCCTCGGTGCGACGACGCTCCTGTTCGAGCGAGAGGCGGAACTCCCCGAGGACCAAGAGAGCATCGACCCCGTCGAGGAACGGGAGAGTCGAGCGACGTTCGAACTCTACGAGGACAACGCAGGCGAGTACCGTTTCCGACTCCGCCACGACAACGGAAACATCATCGGCGACGGCGGCGAGGGGTACGCGTCGCGGAGCAACGCGAAGCGTGCGATCGGTCGGCTCAAGGAGTACGTCGGCCCGGCGGACTACCTCTGGTTCGACCCGACCGGCTTCGAGGTCTACCTCGACGGGGCGGGCGAGTGGCGGTGGCGACTCGTCCACCGGAACGGGAACATCCTCGGTGACGGCGGCGAGGGGTACACCCGACGCCACGACGCCAACCGAGCGGTCGACCGGATTCGCAACCGCGCCGCCGACCTCGACGCCGAAGTGTACGAGGACAACGCGGGCGAGTACCGCTGGCGGCTCCTCGGCGGCGACGGGAGTATCGTCGCCGACAGCGGCGAAGGCTACGACTCGAAGAGCGGCGCGGAGGATGCACTCTCCAGCGTCCGCGAGTACGCCCCCGACGCGGACGTCCTCGACATCGGCCGGGCCGCGTTCGAACTCTACGAGGACCGGGGTGGCGACCACCGCTGGCGGCTCCGCCACCGTAACGGTAACATACTGATAGACAGTGGACAGGGCTACGCGGACCGCAGCGGTGCCCGCGACGGAATCGAGAGCGTCAAGCGGAACGCACCCGGTGCCGAGACGGACGCGTAACGCGACCGTCGCACCGTACGGTGATCGACTTTATGTTGGCGTCCGTCGAACACCGGACGATGGGAGACGCAACCGAGCGGGACCTCACGGCGGACGGCCTGTACGACGAGATGGAGGTCCTCGAACCGTACACGACCGGGGAACTCGCATCGACGATGGAGGCGTCACGGGCACAGGTTCGTGACCTCCTCGAACGGCTCGCGACGTCGGCACGCGTTCGAAAGAAAACCACCGACTCCGAGCGTGCCATCTGGCTCCGGACGCCGTCGACCCACGAGTGTGGCAACTGCGGGTACACTTACGAGGTCACGTTCCTCCACCCGGTGCTCTCGGCCGTCCGGTTCTGTCCCCGGTGTGGCACTCGAGTAGAGTCATGACGGGTCCCGGCTCGGACGAGGCCCCCGACCGAACCGTCGGGGAAGAGACGGACATCGAAGTCGTTACCGACCCCGATACCGAGTCCACGGACAGATGAGTACGTCGCTACTGGCCCGCCTGCGGAATCGCTGGATCGGCTGGCACGCGCTGGGGATCCGGCTGACAGTCGCGCTCACCGTCGTCATCGCGTTGCTCTCCGTCGCGACCGGTATCGCGAACATCAGCGCACAGACGGTGGTCGGCCCCCTCGCCGAGTTCATCCCGCGTGCCATCCAGCGGACTGCAGGGTTCACCGGGACACTGACCGGCTTCCTCATGATCGCGAGCGCGTACGGCCTCCGCCGTCGGCTCCGCGCCGCGTGGTACTCGACTGTCGTGTTGTTACCCGTCACGGCGCTCCAGGGTGTGTTGCAGTCGAGTCCGCTCTCGCTCCCGCTGATCGTGCTGTCGGTCGTGGCGCTGCCGAAAGTGCTGTACAATCGGGGGCAGTTCGACCGAACGGTCGAGTTGACGACGGCACAACTCGCCGCCGGCGTGGCCATCGTCGGGGCACAGATCTACGGCACCGTCGGCACCTATGCGCTCCGCGAGGACTTCACGAACGTCTCCACGCTCGTCGACGCGTTCTACTACACGCTCGTCACCGCGAGCACGGTCGGCTACGGCGACGCGACGCCGACCTCGCAGGTCGGGCGGCTGTTCGGCATGTCGGTCGTCGTCATTGGGACGGCCAGTTTCGCCATCGCGCTCGGAACACTCTTGGGGCCAGTCATTCAAGCCCGGTTCGCGAAGGCACTTGGACGCATGTCAGAAGGCGACCTCGACCTCCTCGACGACCACGTGCTCGTCCTCGGGTACAGCGACATCGTCGCCGCCGTCCTCGACGAGAAGCCGGGGTCGGACGTGCTGGTCGTCACTCCCGACAGGGACGTGGTTCGGAGTCTCACGGACCGGGGCGTCAACGCTCTCACCGCCGACCCGGACGACGAGGCGTCGCTCCGCGAGGCCGGCGTCGACCGCGCTCGATTGGCCATCGTCGCGACGAACGACGACGCGGCCGACGCGCTGACGATCCTGACCGTCCGACAACTCAACCCCGACGTCGAGATCCGCGCCGTCGCGACCAACCGCGAGAACATGCGAAAACTGGAACACGCCGGCGCGACGTCGGTCATCAGCCCGATCGTGATCGCGGCCCAACAGCTCCTCGAATCGTCGCCCGACGGCGACGTGGACCTCCTCGCCGACGACTTCGACGGCGGCGACGCCTGACCCGCGGCGAACCGACGGGCCGACTCCACGGTCTCTCTCGCTGCAACGCTCCGGACGGTTTTTATCCGTCGCCGTGGAGTGGTGTCGTATGGTCCAACCGAGTGGCGCTGTGACCGTCCTCCAGACCGGCGACGGCAGCCTCGTCGTCGTGGCCGTTCAACTCGTCATCGCACTCGCACAGTTGGCGGGGATGTGGGCGGTGTTCGAAAAGGCGGATCGTGCGGGATGGGCGGCCATCGTCCCGATATACAACCTCTATGTCATGCTGAAGATCGGCGACAACGCCTGGTGGTGGCTGCTATAGTAGCCTTTGTAAGTCATCACACACCTGATCGCATGACTGCGTTCGATCAGGTGTGCGGACAGTTACAAACGCTACTATAGTCCTCATCGTTCCACTGGTGAACCTCTACGCGTTGTACAGGATTCACGTCGGCGTCGCCCGCGCCTTCGGCAAGGGGGTCGGCTTCGGTCTCGGCCTGACTTTCCTCGCGCCCGTTTTCTTCCCCTTGCTCGGATTCGGCGACTACCGATACACCGGGTGAGGGCGTGGCGGTCGGTTGGCCGCTGCGGCATCGTCGCTTCCGGATCAAGGTACCACACGGTCGTTATCAAATATCAAAAATTTGTGGTTTTGGTATGATGCCGTAGACTGTTTCGGCGTATTCACCCATGCTTCGGCTTCGTCTTTCGATACCAACTGACGACAGACTCAGAAATACCACAAAAATTTTATGTTAAATTCAAACATGATCCTCCATGCGCGGAATTATTAGCAACATCAAGGATGCGATCACCGGAGATACAGGAGATGGGCTCCCCAAACATGGTCGAAAGGAGGACTTTTCTCCGGAGAGAGTGAGATCGGAAGTCGATCGATTGTTCGAACAGGACTCCCTGAGCGAAGACGATTTTAATGATTCACGGGAAGAGGTGTTATCCAAAATCGAAGACAGTGCGGAAAAATTGGAAGAGATAGAACCGAAGATTGAACGATATCCGAGCATAGGTAGGGACCTTGATAGAAAATCCGAAATCGAGAAGGAACAGTCGGATTGGCGAGAGAAATACGCGACCTCGGAACTGATCGAAACGATCGAAAGTATCTCGTCTATCACAGGCCGGATAGTCGCTCATGGGTTCGAGTCATCCGAATCTCAGCAACTACGTCGAGAGTTACGGGAGTATCCAGCACTCGATGATATGTGGTTGATGATTCTCAGCGCAAGGTCGGCCGTTGACGAAGATGAACTGGAGGACATATTCACGTAACGGAGGCCGCACGGACGACTACCCTCATTTTCGAAGTGACGTTCCACACCCCAACGGAACTGGTGATCGTACTGAGGGGCTCCGCTGACGCGGTTCCGCTGGTAGTTTTCGACATCGCTCGGGTCGTCCCGAAAACGGGTGTGGCGGTCGACCGCGAACGAGAACGAGGCGTCCACCCAGAACGCGTTCCACCCCGTCGGCGTCCGAATCCGCGGACGCGGAACTGCAGGTCGTCGGCAGCAGCGGAGAAGGCACGGATGGACACCGTGAGAGCAGTCACTCGGTATAGAACGACCCGAAGCGGTTGCGGACGAGCGACGGCCAGAGGATCACCTGTGAATGGCACAATCGTGTCGTGACCGACGAGGACGACGGGGTCGTCAGTATCTTCTCTCAGTTTCAGGACGTCACTGAACGTACAACTCGGCAACGGGAGTTGGAAGCACAGGTGACAGCGATGGAAGCAGCGTCGGATGGCATCGCTATCCTCGACCACGACGGGGAGTTCGTCTACACGAACCCGAGTCACGCGGCCATCTATGGGTTCGATAATCCGGACGGAGGGTGTCATAGAACTCTTCTCACACCGTGATGATTGTGCTTCCCGGATTGTCTCCGCGTTCGTAGTTGGTGATTGCGACGACGAGGCGCAGACACAACGCGAGGAACACCTGCGCTCGTGCATGGACGCGGCCTCGGGCGTGCGTTCGCCCGAGGCCGCAGCCCTTGACTGATTCGTTGGTTCGTTCGACGCCACTCCGGCGGTTGTACGTCTCGTCTAGCGTTGATTGCTTCAGCTGAACGTCGTTGCTGTGTTTTTCAATGCGGTCTTCTACCCTGTACTCGATATCTTTCGGGTCGTCGGTGTTTCGTGGATTGTACGGAGCGACTGGCACGACCCCTGCGGCCAGCAGGTGGTCGTGCCAGTCGAGCGTGTCGTAGGCACTGTCTCCAAGCATCCACATCGGTTTCCCGACGGCGAGCGCGTCACGCGTGACGCGCATCGCCGTCTCTTCTGGTGCTTGTTTGCTCTCGGTGAACTCGGCTGCAATCGGGATCTTTTGCCCGGTTGAGACGATCGTGCAGCCGTAGCCGTAGTAGTACTCGTCATCGGTTGGATCATAGCACTTCGATGCGTCTGGATCGGCGGGCATCGCTCTCACGTCGGTTGAATCGATAGAATACGTCAAGTCGAGCAGGCCCCGCAAGGCGGCCTGCTCGACGAGATGGTCGAAGACCCGGTCAACAACGTGCTCAAGATCAGTGAGGAATCGATCGACCGCGTCTCTCGACGGCGGTCGATCGAAGCTACAGCTGAGCCAGACAACGGTGTTGTTCAGTTCTCGTGCAACCGGACGGATACCGTAGATGTTCTTGTAATAGCAATGGAGAAAGCCACGCATCATCTCGGGCGGCTCAAGATCTCGTGTTCGCCCCGTCTCCGCCGGGGCGAACACGTCGAACCCTTCAAGAAACTCGAAGGAGAGGTGCTCGAACAACGCCAACGTCTCCGTTTCCACGGCATTGAAGAACGATTCTACCGAAGGATCATCTTGCAGGGTCGCTGAACGCATTCCACCTCAGCGTTCACCCTGCTCTTTGGTATGCGAACTGTTCTATGACACCCTCCGGACGATCTACTGGGCAAGACGTGGCGGTCCTGTTACGACGAGGCTGCAATCCCCCGATTCGAGGACGAGATCCTGCCGGTGTTGGGTGAGGAGGGAAAGTGGCAAGGTGAAATGACTGTCACAACCGCCGCAGGCCGGGTCCTCCGTCAAGAATTGACGCTCACACAGTTAGACGACGGGCGAGCCGTCTGTGTCGTTCGGGATATCACCGACCGGGCGAATCTCGAAAGCGAACTGACAGACACCGTTGAACGGTACGAGACACTCGTAGAGAACTTCCCCGAAGGCGGTGTCTTCCTCTACAACGAAGGTCACGAGTGCATTCTTGCAGGAGGGGCTGGGCTCTCCAGTCACGGGTTGTCCACTGACGAGGTCGTCGGTTCCCGGCCGAGTGACCGCTACCCACCGGAGATTGTTGAAGAGCTTGAAGGTCACATTCGGGATGCCTTCGAGGGGGCACACAGCAGGTTCGAGCAGGCGTACGGCGACCAGTACTACCGGATCTGGACGCTACCGGTCGGAGACGATGAGGCCCCCGATCACGTAATGGCGGTCTCGCAAGAGATCACCGACCGCAAGGAACGCGAGCAGGCGATCGAGGACTTGCACGGTACCGCTCGGTCGTTTATACAAGCTGAGACGTCCGAGGAGATTGCGGACATTACTGTCAACGCAGCTCGAGACATCCTCGATCTGCCAGCCAGTTCAGTACACCTCTACGACGAGGAGAGCGACAATCTGCCACCAGCTGCATGGACTGATCGGTTCGACGCGATCATCGGAAAACCTCCGACGTTCTCCGATGGCGAAAGCCTCGGATGGGAGGTGTTCGAATCGGGTGAGCCACACGTCTACAATGACGTTTCGGCCGCCCCCGGACGTTTGAACCCGGACGCGGACGTTGGCAGCCGGATCATCCTTCCGCTCGGCGATCACGGAGTCTTCCTGATCGGATCGGAATCGACCGACGCGTTCGATGAGACGGATGAGTCGCTCGCACGTACGCTTGCGACCCACGCGACGAGCGCATTCACCCGGATCAGGCAAGAACAAAAACTCCGTGAAGAGCGAATCTTCATCGACCAGGCCCTCGATACACTCGCGGATCTCTTCTACGTCATCGAACCGGATGGTACGTTACGTAAGTGGAACGACCGGTTTTCGGAAGCCGTGGGCTACACAGACGAACAAATCGGCGACATGCGGGCAGTCGACTTCTTCCCCGAGGATGACCGTGAGCGGGTAGCCGACACGATCGAGGAGGCAGTGACTACCGGTTGTCCGTCAACGACCACCGTATGTGTGCGACGTATCCGTGACACGACGACATAGAGCCAGTAGTTGAACAGTCCTAACGGTCGGATAGACCAAGGCGGACGCTCGTTCCGTGTCCCACATCTTTCGCTGAAGGGTCAGCGGCCGAGACATCGACCGTCATCGCACAGGACGACCTACGACGCGGGTGACATCGACGACTGGACGGGGATCCTATCCCTCCCCCTCACGGGATGGGTTCGACGAATCGCTGCGCGTGAACACCATGCGCCCCGATACGGGTTCGAATCCCGGTAACCGTTTTCGTCCTCGCTTCGCTCGGACGGAAAACGGGCGTGGCGGGATTCGAACCTTGCGTCGGGCCTGACGGCCCGACTAACCACCGCTCGCTTCGCTCGCGGTGGCGCGGTCGAGAGGTTAGGAACCGCTGGTGTTCGACGGGATCAGACCATGTCCGACGAACTCGAACCCATCGACCCCGACGAAGCCGTACAGATGTACCTGCACGAGCGTCGACCCGAAGTCGCCTCATCGACGCTCCAGTCCCACGAGTACCGCCTCAAGCACCTCATCCGATGGTGCGAGCAGGAAGGCGTCGACAACCTCAACGAACTGTCTGGGCGTGACCTGCACCGCTACAAGCTCTGGCGGCAGGAAGACGGTGACCTGACCAAGGCGAGCCTGAAGACCCAGATGGACACAGTGCGGGTGTTCATCAGTTTCTGCGAATCGATCGACGCCGTCGTGCCCCAACTCCACGAGAAGGTACTGTCGCCGACGCTCTCGGGAAGCGACAACCAGCGGGACGTGATGCTCGAAAGCGAGCGAGCCGACGAGATCCTCGGCCACCTGCGACGCTTCGAGTACGCCTCACTGGAACACGTCCTTCTCTGCCTCCTCTGGCGCACGGGTGTCAGAGCAGGCGGCGTTCGAGCGCTCGATGTCGACGACTACGACCCCAATGAGGAGCGTCTGAAGGTTCAGCACAGGGACGAGACGCCTCTGAAGAACAAGGAGGACGGCGAGCGATACATCGCGCTGACCACCGAGACCTGCACTGTCGTCGAGGATTGGATCGCGTATGAACGTCCAGACGTTGTCGACGACGAGGGTCGAGAGCCGCTACTGGCGACCAAGCAAGGCCGACCCCACATCTCGACGGTTCGGGACATCGTGTACCGCTGGACGCGACCCTGTCAGTACGGGAGCGGCTGTCCCCACGACCGCGATCCCGACGAATGCGAAGCGGGGAAGCACGGGCACGCCAGCAAGTGTCCGTCGTCCGTCTCTTCGCACGCCGTCCGTCGCGGGGCAATCACGCACTTCCTGACCGAGGATGTCCCGGAGAAGGTCGTCAGTGATCGCATGAACGTCAGCCAGGAGGTACTGGATGAGCACTACGACAGACGGAGCGAGGAGGTGAAGGTCGAACAGCGACGGGAATATCTCGACGGGATGTAGTCAGGAAGGCCCGTCATCGGCCTTCTGCGAACTCTGGAGTAGACTTGGATGATTACCTCTCGTGTCTCGGGGCACGTCTCGCAAACTGTCCTGAGCACGGTTTCTCAGACATTACAGAGCAAAGCATGGACACGGGGATGATCAGTCGTCGCAAGAAGCGCCCCGGCTCACCACCCGACAGTGCAGACGGATACGACGATTGGCTCGCAGGATGGAAGCGGCCACCAGATCCTGACGATCTAGACGAGGGCCAATTGCTGGAGGTTCAGACGGATGATCGAGATCCGGAATCGGCCATCGTAACGGGCACATCCGACGACGGCATCAGCATCCGCACTGAGCATCTCCCCTGGAGGAGGATGGGCTATCCATCTTAGCGGTCGAAGACGAGAATTTCTCTGCTATGCTTGATTTTCCGGACTGGGTAGAGTCGTAACGAGACGGCTGAAGGTTCAGACAGGCGATCGAGTCCGGCAATTCGACCGACAGAACCGAAACCCGAAACTTCCCACCTTTGCGACCCGGATACCTTTCCCGTAGAACGCGATCACATTTTTCGTGGATAAACCGAGTGTCCTTCGCTTATTTGAACATTCAGCGCGCATCGAACATCTGTCCCCAAGTGTGGTTTTCACGAACTGCCGTGCTACATCAAGTTCTCAGGATGGTTCTCTTGGAGCCTTCGGCGGCTGATGTGATTAGTTTGCTGAATACAGAGGATATATTCGGCACGATTCCGACAATCTGTCGGGAGTAGAGCGTTCAACAAAGGTAGAATGCACAGCATGAACAGATACTTACCGGTGCCGCAAGCAAGTAAGTCTCGACGTAGAGGTGACAATGGATAGTAACACCCTCGTACCGCTTATTTTTCTGTATACCAATAATCGTGCCTCTATTGACGGCGCAACGCGGTTCCAGAAGCTCGTGTTTCTTGCACAGGAGGAGGATGATATCCCCGATGCATACGATGATTTTCGACCAGATAGGTTCGGGCCATTCTCAAAGTCACTCCACCATGATCTTGAGGTCTTCCGGCAAAAGGGCTACATTGAGCGGAACGTGGTCACCAATGAGTACGGCCAAGAGAAACATATCTACTCACTATCCGAGCGCGGTATCCGTATCACAAAGGAACTTATTGATGATTACAAGCCGTTTTTCGATGTTGCGGAATCAATCAAAGGCAGATATAACAGCCAACCGCTGCCAGATCTCTTGAAATACGTTTATAGGAAATATGAGGGCTACCGAACAGCAACTGAGATCGACACTGCGAGTTTGTTTGATCCAGATGCTAAATCTGAATTTGAACACGCATCGTCAATCGGTGGCGAGCCAAAGCCGGTCGCCGAGTTACTTCAACCGACTCCACATACTCTGTATCAGCTTCCGAAGCGCGATACAAACGCGTATATCTACTACTTCACAGACTCTACCTATAGCCAGCCGAATAGTAAGTACAAACAGCTGGACGATCAGTTAACACTGTTAGGTCGCCATCGACAGCAACTTGAGGTTGTGATCATTGATCGAGACCGGACAGACCCTACTCTGTGGAAGATTCTTATGAATGGTCTCGATATTGATGACTATCCCGCAATCGTTGTTGCCGGACGTGAACTCGGTGTTGGTGATGTCACTATTGCGGATTCTATGTTTACGCCAACACCAACCGACTACGCAACTCTTGAAAACGGTATGCTCTTAGACGACATACTACGAGACGTTGATGAGACGCGGGACTTCCTAAACGGCTTGTATGATGCCGCACTCACCAATTCGATACAGTCAGGAATGAGGAAAGAAAAAGTTATACAAGGATTAAGTATTGGAAAAGACCAGATTGAGAAGATACTCACTATTTCCACCTAAGCAATCTAATTGCCTTCTGAGTAATATCTGATGGATCAGACTGGCTAGAATCCTCAATAATCCTGTCCGAGGTACGTGTCCTTTGCAAGCTTAACCAAGACCGCAGTCAGAGAATAGCCGCTAACATCACGGAAAGTCTACTGTATCCAGTCCCTCGAACCTGAAGCACGCACCGAGTGATTTCCATCCTCTCAATGGTGAGGTGCTGCAAGGGTGCAGAGCGATCCATCTCTCCCACTGCGACTACGTCTGAACGTTGAACTCGCCGGCGTACCACCCGACACCCTCTTGATCGATACTCCCCCCGAAGATCGTCATGAGTCGGATGTCTGTATCGTCGATCGGGAGTACCCCTCCCTTCCAAGACTCAACGTCGTCGACGACGAACTGGATCACCGATCCCTGATTCATGATGAAATTGACTCGGTCGAGGAGCATATCGTGGACACTCTCGGCGGCATCCTCGGGATCGTCCGTAGTCGCGAGGTAGTCGTCGAGTCCGGTGACGGTCACGTCAAGGGGGAGTTCCTCCCGTTGATCGACCCGCCGGAGGAACTCGACGATACTCAGTTCGTCGTCGTAGACGCCGTGCTTCGCGGCGGCGTCCTGCGACATAACGTGATAGCGGATTTCCAGCGTCATCGATCAGTTGGCTGATACTGTGTCGGTTTGGTTCATAAACCTGTGGCGCTCAGAAGTCGTCGAGGTCGAGCTGTTCGTCGGTACGCTCCTCGACGTAGTCGGCGATGTCCGCGTAGTCTTCGTCGTTCTCGATCTCTGCGAGTCGTCGCAGGGCTGCGATCGACTCGGTGTCGCTCCACTTTCCGAACTCCTGAGCGAGGCGGTCGGCCTCGTAGAGGTATCGGAGGTAGTGCGCCCGATCGATCGCCAGCGGGTCGCGTTTGCCCTCGATGGCTTCGGCTCGCTTCTCGGGAGAGAGCACGGCCAACTGATCCCCTTCTTGCTGGAGCAGGCGCTCCGTGACGAGTTCGGCGACATCCACGCCCCGCGTCCGGAGATCCTTGTTGAGCGAGTTGTAGGAGACGGTGTCGCCCCGACCGAGCACGTAGGTCAGGTAGACGGCGCTGAGGGCGTCCATTTCGTCGCTGAGGGTCTGGATACGCTCTTCCATCAGCTGCTCGTCGACGATGTCGCGGATCGTCCCCACTGCGTCGTCGACCGACATCTCGCTCTCCTCGTGGGTGACGTTCGGGAAGTGACGGGAGTACACTTCGAGGCACTTGCCCATCGTCACGGCGAAGATGTCCCCTTGCGTGAGCCGCGAGCCGCTCTCTTCGAGGCGATTGATTTCCTCCTCGGCGCGGAAGTAGATCTCGTCTTCCAGCGAGCGCCAACTGACCGTTTCGGGGTCTTCCGCTCGCTTCCGACACACCACAATCATGTCGTACTCGATGTTGGCCTTCTCATGAATATGGGTCGAGCCACGCATCTCCCCGCGGATGGGGTACAGGGAGGTGACGTAGAATCCTGCGTTGAGCACCGACTTGAGTACCGAACTCCAACCTTCCGTGTCCTTATGATGGAACGTGAAGGCCATGATTCCATCATCCTTCAGCTTGTCGTGGGACTCCGAGAAGACGTTCGTCAGGGTCTCGATGAAATGGCCCTCGTCTCGGAACGTCTCCACGTTGTCCTCTCCCTTACGATCGACGACCGCCTCGCTCGCCTTCGGTGTGAGTTCAGCGGTGAAGTGGTCGTACTCCTCTTCGAGCACCTGCTTGAGCCAGACGTAGTAGAAGTCCGCCACTTCCGCGTACATGACGTTGTCAAAGTACGGTGGGTCAGTGACAACGGCGTCCACGCTCTCGTCCTCGACCGGGAGGTACTCTGAGGTCCCACAGCGGAGGTGGATATTGTAGGTCGCGTCTTCTAGACCTTCGACGGGGTCGCCGATGCGGTCGGGGTCGTCAGTCACGAAGCCTTCTATCTTCCCGACGCCGTCGCGCTGTTTTGTCTCACCGTTTTCGACGTACTTCTCGTAGGGGTTCTGGCAGAATTCCTTGCCTGCTCTCATCTTGTCGAATTCACCGGAGAATGTTCCTCGCCCATACTCTGTCCCCCAGACGTTATTCTCAACGGGGGTGTGGCGAGCGGTAATCGTGTGCCGCTTATAGATCCCAGTGAGCTTATTATATGGCTTATCGTACTCGCAGAACATATTATTGTACGCCAGAGAGCTTGAAAACGCCAATAAGAGGAGTTCCTTGATGTTTTGATCTTCTATATTGTCGATCTCGCTGAGAATTTTTGAGAGACCGAGTAGCTGTCGAGTGTTAAACATCTGATCGTACCGCTCGTAGCCGTGCTTCCGAGCGAAGTCAGACGTACCGACGTACCGCTCTGTTTCAGGGATTGGTAGCTCTGATCGCTTTTCTTCAAATTCCGACTCTGCTTCCGCAAACAGTTCTCGGTCGAACTCCGTCGCAGGTTTGTATCCCTTCTCGTCCGTCTCAGGACAGTAGTATTCGACGGCGTAGAGCGACTCCTCGGGCTTACCGAATCGCTCGACGCTCTCGATGATCGACATCTCGGGATGCTCGTCACAGTGCGGGCAGGTGTAGTTCTTCCGCGTGACGTGCCCCGCGTCTTTCGGGACGTACTCACAGGAACACTCGGGGCAAGTCGTCTCACTACGATAATCGTCCGTCTCGAAGATGTGCCAGCAGTCGGGACAGATAACGTTGTAGTGGTCGTCCTTCGATGACCGAGCATTCGAGAGCCGATAGTCCTTGAACAGGGGCACGTTCTCCCCACAGTTCCGACACGGCAACTCCTTCACCCAGAAGTAGTACATCGCGTCGGCGTGCTCGTCACAGTGCGGACACTCCGTTCGATAGTAGTCCTGAATCTCCTCGCCGACGCTCGCTTCGAGTTCCTCGAACGCGGCGTCGAGTTCGTCTAGTTCGACCGGCTCGACTTCCTTCTTGACGACGAACCACGCGACGGGGTTCAGTTCGCTCCCGATGGCGTTACACCCCAAGCGGAGCGACTCGACGATGCTCGTCCCGCCGCCCATGAACGGATCGAGCACGGTTTTCCCGTCGAAGTCGACATCTTCGAGGTAGTATTCCCAGAGCGCGTCAGGGTTGTCCCAGTCGATCTCCGGAAGCCCGTTCTCCTCTTGGAACGTCGACTGTCGCTCGCCACGGACGGACATCTCCCCGTCGGCGAGAGAGTAGAGTAGCATCGTCCGGAAGACCGAGCCGAGCCGTCGCGCCCACCACTTGTGCATGGTGTAGACGGGACGGTAGTACCGCTTGGCGTGGGCTTCTTTCTCCGCGATCTCGTTTACCTGATCGATGGGGAACGAGATCTCGATCGGGCGTCGATCCGTCATCGCTGAACCTCCAGACGAGGGGTAAGGCATTCCATGAGACTCAGACCACCGTGTTGATAGACGCTGTATTTCCCGCGAACCGGCCAAGTGTACCGACCGACCGGCATATAGTAACCGTCCGCCTCGACCGCCAGCCGATCCTCGACGAGGTCGTCCGCGTCAGCCTCGTCGACGCTGATGAATCGCTGACCGCCGAACGTGTCTCGAAGTCTGTTCTTCTCGTGCTCGCTAATGGCGAAGGAGTATCCCGACTCCTCCCGCACGTAGCCGTGATCCGCCCCGACGACGATCCGATCCGCGTCGAGTTGGTCGAGGATCGACCGGAACACGTAGAGGGAGTCGTCGTAGGCGTCCTCGACCGACGATAGCTCGGTCTTCCCCTCCTGAATGTTCTCCAGCAGGGCGTCGGGGTATCGGCTCCAGACGAACCGTTCGTCGCCCGACAGCGAGGGATCGAGGTCTCGAACCGTCGCGGAGGGGTACTCCCGTTCGAGATCCGAACACCCGACACGGTTCTTGTACGGTGTCGTCTCCGAGGGAACCGTCGCATACGAGTAACTCACGTCCACGTCGTACCCATCCGCTTCCAGCGCCGAGGCAAACAGTGCAGCCTCGCGGACGCTCATCGCGTCCATGACGAGGAACGCACCGTCGTCGGGAACTTCGATCGACGCCTCGTTGACACAGCGCCACGGGAGTACCTCGCTGTAAAACTCCCAGTAGATGTCGACGAGCGTCCGCTCCAATTCAACCGATGCCCACTCTCGGTCGTGGTCGTAGTGCTCGCTTGGACCTTCAGACGGCGGCCACCAGATGTCCCACAGGACCTCCCAAACGACATCTACGGGATCGTCCGCCTCGACTAGCGACTCCAGTCGCTCACTCGTCAGCGTCACGCTCGATCACCACCGTTGCCTCGATCTTCTCGCCGTCCGGAAGTCCGTCGATGAGGTCGATGAGTTCCGACTTCGAGAGGGCGTCGACATCGTAGGACAGTCGGACGTGCGTGGCAGTGTCGGTCGTCTCGTTGATTCTCGATTCGGCGGTGCTCTTGAGCACCCGTGCCGAGTTCCCTTCGAGAGAGACTTCGACGGTTTCGGTCGACCGCTCCGTCCCGGTGGATTCGGTCTCGTCGTCTCCGTTCGAATCATCCTCGATTTTGTCGTCCGTTTCATCATCTCCTCCCCAGTCGGTAATGCCTCCTCCCGAGTCGTCACCCCCTGTTTCGTCTTCGTCATCATCGGACTCTTCGCTGAATACCGACTCCGGGAGCTTGTCGGGATGTCGAATCGTCATCTCGTCCTCGATTTCCGTGGGATACTGACCGAGATCGCCGACGTAGAAGTTGGCTCGATTGCCTTCGAGTACGATATCGCCCTTCCGCTGGAGTTCGCTCACGGCGGAGTAGAACACACCTTCGTCGAGAAGGACAGGGAGGCGACGGAACTGGAGGAAGTCGTTGAGAAGTGATCCGACGCGAATACCACCCTCGTTCTCCCTGACGCGGGCAACGATTTCCTCCCCGACGTAGGTCGTGTCCTTCCCAATCCGTTCCTTGACCGCTTCGATGTCGGGATCGACCGTGATTCGACGGAGCCGGAGATCACCGTCCGGGGTACTACTCCACTTGACCCACTTCCCGTAGCGATCCTCCAATTCTTTCCGGAGCTGTCGGTACTCGTCGCGGATCAGCGGCTCAAGCTCACCCTGCTCGTCTTCGACCTTGCCGCGAAGATTCTCCGCTCCAAACACCCGCGCCGCCTTACTGACGATGTCGTCGTCTTCGAGGACGCTTTGTTTCGGCGTGATGAACTGGACGGTGTTCTGATACCGTCGCTCCTCGAAGAACGCACTCAGTTCCGACGTGAGTGTCCCGTTGGAGATGTTCTCCAGCGTCACCACGAACGTCTGCTTGCTCTCGTCCGGTACGTCGTCGTAGCCGTAGACGTAGACACTGCCGTCGAACACCTCGTCTCGGACAACGTCCACGAGCTTCTCGACGGCCCGATCACGGTTCTCTTCGAGGATGCGCTCCTGCTCGCGGGTGATCAGCGCGGTCAGCTTCGGGTCTTCGGTGATGAAGTAGCTCCCGTCCTGTTTGTCGAGGTAGTGAGCCGTGCCGTAGAGTCCCTCTAGCGTCATGTGGAGGCGGTCGACGGTCGTCTCGTCGGGCTTGAACGTTCCCAGAAGGCACTGGGTCGTCGAAGCCATCTGGGATCGATCGTCGAGCGTGTAGAGGAGGATCACCTGAAGCAGGTCGACTCCGTGCTCGGTTTCTCCAAGCTCCTCTTTGTCCGAGGTGAATCGGTCGAACAGCGTTCGGTTGATCCCCCGGAACGCCCGCGGGTTGACATCCGAGGTGACGACGAGATCCGTCTCGTCGTGTACCTGACGGACGGTGTCGGCGAGGACGTTCATCACGCCCCGGACGTTCTGGCGTTCGCGGGCTGCCTCGTAGATACTGTCGAGCAGGTCGAGCAACTCCGGATGGAAGGGATAGGTCTCGACCATCCGATTCTCGTAGCGTTTCGGCTCGTCGATCTCGATCGGGAACTCGTAGCTGTCGACGTACTGCTCCACGACCGATCGAACCGTGCTCTCGTCGATGTCGTCCGGCGTCCCCTCGAACAGCCGGTGGATGATGATCCGTTCGCGGTCGCCCGTGGCGTTCAGATCTTCGGCGTGCGGATTCGTTCGGTCGAGGATCTCCTTCAGCCGGTCGCTCCTGTCGAGGAGCGTGATGAAAGCGAAGAGATCCCCGTTCGGATCGTTGGCGACTTCGAGAAGGTTCTGGAGGAAGAAGCGATTGCGTTCGAGCAGATCTCTGTCGGCCTCCTCGGAGAACGATTCCCACCACGACTCGATTTCGTCGAAGAACACACCGAAGGTGCCGTTCTCGGCCAACTTCTCGACGTGATCGGTCGTGGGATACCGATCGATCTCCTCCAATACGTCCTCTCGCCCCGCACTACGATAGATCGGCTCCCAGATCAGATCCGCATCGGTCTCGCTCGTCGAGACGATGGCGGCATCGGAGTCCGTCGGGAGGTCGATCGGGATGTCCCACTCGTCGGCCCACGATTGGGCGACAGTTGGGTGATTGAACATATGGTAGAGCACGAGTAGCCCGTGGGACTTACCGGAGCCATACGGTCCGGTAAGCATGATTCCGCCCTGACTGTCTCGCCCGTTGAGCTTGTCGGCGACTCGATCGAAGATGTTCCGGAGGGCGTTCGAGGGGTACGTAGCAGTGAGCAAGCGATTCGGATCGTTCTCAAGTCGCTCGTCATCGCCAGTGACCTTGTGGGCTTGGAGGACCCCTTGGAATCGTCCTTCGAGGACTTCGTCGCGGGGAGTGAGAAGTTCGGAGATTTGCATGGGAGTGTATGCTTGGTCTGTCGATAAGAGCGAGGGTGAATAATAGGTGGGGTTGGCTTCGAAGGGGAAGATTGACCCTCTGAGGTTAGATTGACACATTACGTCTGAGCCTTCAGACGCGTATTCGACCGCCCGTACCGGGTTTCAGTTTGTCATGGGTGTCGAAGTGAACCACGAGTGATATAAATTGAGTCATACCCAAAGGGACGTATGGGTAACCCAGACGGATACACGACGATACGTGCCCATCGAGACGCTCGCAACGAGGCTCGTAAGACGAAGAAACGACTCAATCTGTCGTGGAACCAGTTTCTCCGACAGGCAGCGGACGAGCTAGACTCCGATAGTAACGATTAGTTAGACAACAAATGCCGGGGATCACCAGTCCCCGACGAGACGCAGCCGCCTGAACCCAAGACTGGCAAACTGCGATGGCAACTACGAACCCAACACCCAAAGCTTCGGCGAATAGCTCGATCGACACGCTGGAAGATGTCCGTAATCGAGTCGTTTCTACAATCGAGGATGCACTCGATAAGCAGAGTCCGAGTTTAATTGATGCACTACCTGCAACTGGGAAGAGTCGCGGCCTTGTTGAGGCTATCAACCGAACAGGCGAACAGGTAGTTATCTTCACCCAGCGGGGTCGGAAAGAGCAGTATGATCAGTATAAAAAGTGGTGTCGTGACTTCGGGCTTACCTGTAAAACGTTGCCAGCAGTTGATGAGCTATGCCCGACGTTCGGTGAAAACCACGGCGACACTCAACAGCCAATACACGCCCTCCGGAACGCCGGTGCATCTCCCAGTCATATCCACGATCGGTTAGACCTTCCCTGTCAGGAATCGGGACCGTGTCCATACGAGAAAGCAATCGACTTCGACCCTGACAACTACGATGTCCTTGTTGGTCATCCAAAGCACGCCTATGTTGAGGAATACGTCGAAAATCGGGTCCCAGTCTTCGACGAGTTCCCCGGAGACGCTTATATCACCGATATTGAGGACACAGCTGATGTCGTGAGTACCTTCCTCCGAGATCGGGGACTGCTATTCGATGACTACGCGGACCTTCTACAGAATCGAGACAAGGAGTATCTGCGGCGGATAGCACTCGACCAACTCACGCAGGTCTCACTGATTGACGAGCAATCTCTCTTCCGGAAGAATATCGAAAAGAGGCACAAACTTGCCGGTCTCTGTGTTCTAACGCTGCTCAAAGGCGAGGATCTCGGCAACGGATGGGAGTCAGCCATTCTTGGCGGAAACCGAGTTGGCGTGTTCAACCGTAATGAAGGCACTGTCCACATTCTCAATCCGCCGGGTCTTCCAGAACACGTCCTAGGTCTTGATGGCACACCCACGAAGCCGATGTGGGATTTGGCACTGGGGTTTTACGACCGAAATCGACGACTGGACCATCAGCAAGTGCTTGACGAAACTGAGCGCCAACAGTACGTGACGGCCATCCAAAATCTACGGATAATCCCGACTACGACCAACGTCCGCCCGTACTCTGGCGGGACTACAAAATCCGACCGAGATGCATCGTTACTCAACGAGGTTGAAAGACAGCACACCGGGACGAAGGGACTCATCTCGTCTAGGCGCGGTCTTGATGATCTCAAGGAACAGGTAGGCGAGCTTGATGGATTGGAGACGGCATACTTTGGGAATCTAATCGGGTCGAATGAGCTTAATGACGTTGATGTTGGAGTCATCTTTGGATCTCCTCACTACGGGAACGATGTAATCAAAAAATGGACCGCTCTCGCCGGTGTTGCTGGGAAGTCAAACGGTAAAAGTGGGCTCGACAAATCATACGGGGAGTTCGGTGACAAAATCCTTCAGCATATGCGTGAACATCGTGTACTGCAAGCTCTCTTCCGGTTTGCGAGACAGGGTGATGGAGCGACAGTGTACGTCGACACTATCGCCTTACCTGACTGGATTCCAGTTGTTTCGAACCCTGAAGAGACTACTATCGACACATGGTCGTCAGCCGAGCAAGATATCATCGGATCACTCAAACAACTTGAGGAAGCGAGGACAAAGAAGATTGCAGACGAAGCAGACCGTCATCCCCGGACGGTCAGAGCGGTTCTCGGAGACCTTCCAACCGATTTGATTTCGGAACGTCGTGCCGAAGATGGACGAGGTGGAGCGAAAGTCTGGATTGACAGCGGAATTGACTCCCGCAACCCATATGGACAGGTCAACCTCCCGGCTCCAAGGTCACCGACTCGTTTTTCGGAACAATCCCGTTGTAGGGAGTCTAAGGGAATTGTTCCGAAAAAATCGTCTCGTCAGTTAAGAGTCCAGCGAGAAAGGAAGCAGCAGGCCGAGTTCCAGCGACGACGAGGTCGACAAATTCAGCAAATGCAGATGGAACGGTTGTACGGATCTGGTTGAAGATTCAGATAAGGGGAACCTTGCGAGTTCGTTCCTAAATTCGTCTGAAGCTGTAAACGAGTCATCTTTTGCTCGGCACTACAGAGCGCGAACTCGCTGAAGGTTCAGACACAAAAGCCACATCAAGCCCGCTTCATGTCGTGTCACCCCTACACCTTCACAGGTTCCCATACTCAGAGTAGCAGTCTCTTTCTCCGTCTGAACCCTCATAGTGTTTAGTTCGAATCTTTACCGGTGAGATACGGCCAGATGTTCGGTTCGGTGATCGCGCTCAATCCTCGTGGAATGCATTCTTTCAGCGTCGAGAGATCTGGCATAAGGCGATACTTGAACCACTCTTGCAATTGGTCCCAGCACCCTTCGACAGCGTTCAATTCGGGAAGTTTCGACGGGAAGTACCACACTTCGAGATCATCCCCTCGCACGCACGAGACCGAACTGTCTCCGACAGTTTCGGTCTCGCGCTCACCACTCACGTGCTCCCACAGATCCCTCGCGTAGAAGTAACCCGCTCGATCCAGAAACACCACTAACTCCTCACCGAACTTGTCTTTCAGCGCTTCTAACAGCCGAATCCCGTGGTTCCGTGTGAGATTCTCTTCTGTCCAGCAGAAGAAGCTGTCACCGTCGTCGGTGACAGCGCCCAGCACCGTCACTGAATCCCACGCTGTTGCAACCTCTATTGTCGGGTTTGAGCCAATTGGGTAGAAGCCACGTCGCTGAACAGTTCCGACGTGCTTGGTGAACTGATCGACAACAACGACAGTTTTCTCGGTTAGTTCGGGCCGTTTTTTTCGACTGTCTCCTGAAACTCAGTTTTCTCTTCAGGGTCGGCTTCATGATGTTGAGGCCGTGCTGTCCGCAAGGACAGCCCGGCCTCTTTCAACAAGTCATACGCGTAGGTTTCGTGGTATTCGACGCCGTATTCCTCTTTGGCGTGATGAAGCAAGAGTTTCGCTGACCACGCTTGCTGGTCGTATCCGAGTTCGGTCGGCGGCTGTTGCAACTGCTCGAACAGTCGCTCACGATCTTTGCCCTCGATTTTTGCTGGACCTCCTGGTCGAGGAGCGTCGTAAGGTGCCTGCTCGATCGGTTCTTCCTTGAACCGATCGAGCCAGTTGCGAATCGTTTTCTCGACAACACCGTGGCGGTCAGCCAGTGTATCCAGTTGATCGCCCTTCTTGCGCCCGATCGCCGCGAGAACACGTTCTCGCGGCTTCCCTTCGTCGATCTGGTCCTTGAGATCGTAGAGTTCTTCGAGCGTGATATCGTCAAGCCGACCCATTACCAACGCCAGCGTCTCTATCGGTAAAACAGTTCCCTAGACACTATCAGACAAGCTTATCGGACTATCTACCGAAACCCGAAACTCTCGTTCAAGCTCTTCAAGAGACACTCGCGCAGAGGGCGGGAGCAATTTTCAGCCATTCATCGGGGGTGGGTAGTCGAACGAGAAGTAGTGTCTCAGTTCCGGTCGGTCAGAGCCTTCAATAGGTACTCGCCATTCTCCGTCAGTCCGTAGATCTTCTTGTCCTCGGAGTCATCGACGACCTCAATCATGCCCTCTTGACGCAGTTCCTTCAGGTGAGTGTAGATGTATCCATGAGAGAGGTCAAGGCGCTCCGCAAGGAGATACCCGTGCGCTTGCTCCTCGTCTAGCGCCTCCAAGATTCGAATCTTCGTCTCCGGCACCAGTCCCATCACAGAAATCTCTGACCGATGGGATGGAAAGCAATAGAACAGCTTTCTCTGAGGGGTCAGCGAAAACAAACAAGTAGCTTAGAATGAAATTAGCCGCTATGACTGATCTCTCTGTTCCTTCGGTCAAACGCTGGAAATACCACCACACAGTAGAGGAGGAGAATATCGACAAAGCCGTTGCACGGTTTAGGGTCCATGTCGAGAACACCATCGACGATCTACGTTCGGAGGAGGATGCAGGACCACCGTATCAGATAGAGGCAGACATCCTAGTTATGGAAGTACCTGATTCAGAAGGTGAGAGTACGTTGCTTAGTTGGGGGAACCAGAAGGATCGATATTACGAAACAGAGTCAGGCGATAGAATGAGCAGTAATGAACTCGTCTATCGTCTTAAACAGGGCGAGGTAGAGGAACGAGACGGCGAAATATACGTTAATGGAGAGCAGGTAGTTCCTGTTGATGAGACAACTGAATGTAGCGGGCCAAATTTCGACGACCGGAAGGATGGGGACCAGAAAGGGGACATAGGGGAGGTGAACGAATATGACGGATCTGAGTGATTTGAAAGAACAACTGACTCCCCGAGGACAAGAAATACTGGAGGAGACGATAGAACGGAAGGGCGAGGAATGGGTAGTGGAGAATAGAGATCTCATTCTGGCTCAAGCTAAGAAGGTGGGCCACCGAGCGGAGTAGAATAGGAGACTCTCCAGTCAACGACCAGAACGGTAAGATGAGAAGATAATAATGTCCGACTCAGAACCCAATTCCGCCGAGGCTGAGCGAAAAGACTCCGAATACTGGAATGTCGATCCCAACTGGGATACAATGGTGAGCAACCCCGAATACCGCGAAGCATTCAACGATGCTGAGCGGGAGGGACACTCCACTGAAGAGTCGCACATTCTCGCCCACGTCGAAGTCTGGGACAAGAAGTCCGCCCTCGAAAAATTCGACGAGGGGACTGTCGAGGAACTGATCGACGACGAGGATGAAGGCAGCGGGATGATCCCGGATTCGAACGAGGGATTCCGTGGGGATACGAGTGGTAATCGGGATGGGGACGATGAGACAGGGAGCTACACCCTCGACGACTTCTGAGCGGGGAACGACGACCACAGTCGACGCTGGGATCGTCGACACCACCACAGGGGCGGATGAGAAAGGTTCGAGCGATCAACTGGGGACACACACCTACGAGATTCCAATACCTGTTAGGGTCGTCTACAGGACTTTGCGTGACCTGAGAACGGATCTTGTCTCTTTAGTTGTGAAGACGGTCAGGACGGTGCGATCTATGAGGTTTCCTCGACTCTTCCGGAGGCTCGAAGAACAATTGTACGGACAGATCATCGAGATACGAGGAAGACTCGCTGAAGGTTCAGACGAAGCCTTGCCTGAGCACTGGAGTCCATCCACGATCCGTCTGAACGCTCGAACGAAAGTCAGTCCGTCTGAAGGTACAGACGGCTGATCTGATTCTCGTCCGAAGTGGGTTCTGTATGGGTCAGCGAAAACTAACAAGTAACGTGAATAATATTTGCGTCCCACGGGGGGATTGTCGATGAGAGATCTCAGTTTGACGATCCGGATGGGCATCGCCAGTACCGTCTTGATGGGTGTGTACGCACTCATCGGACTGCTTCTGTTCGCAATCGGTGGCATATGGGTCGCTGTCGTGGGGCTTCCCCTGCTCGTAGTGCTCCAGTACCTCGTAACGGTTCAATTTCCCCTGTGGACAGAAGAGAGTAGACAAATCACACCTGACGATCACCCAGAGCTACACGAGCGAGCGGATCGGATCGCCGACGAGTTAGACATCCCGAAGCCCAAGATGTACCTGATCGAGAGCGACCGCTTGAATGCCTTCGCGCTAGGTCGGCGAGGAAGCGGGAAGGTGTTCCTCCACAGGGGTCTCGTTCAGCGAATGTCGCTTGACGAGTTAGAGCCGATCGTCGCTCATGAATTCGCTCATCTTCGGAATCGAGATTCAATCCTGATGGGTCTCGGGACTTCTGTCGTTACTCTCGTCTCATCCGGTCTGTTCATCATCTTCCTTCTCGCCTCGCTGGATTCCGAGCACCCTTGGCTCGTCCGTCTCGTTGGTGGGGCCGTAAGCATCTGCGTTCACCTTTTCCTCCTCATCTTCGTCGGAATGGTGTCCCGTTACCGCGAGTACGTTGCCGACGAGGATGCCGTTCGAGTCACAGGGCGCTACGACGGGATGCGAAGTGCGCTGGAGAAGCTACGCTTGGAGAAACGACGTGTCGATGAGGTAGATATGAGCGCGAGCCGGAGCGCGATCAGCTTCGTCGACTTCTCAGGTGGGATAGCGAGTAGTCTACTCGCAACCCATCCCTCGATGGATAAGCGTATTTCTCGGATTGAACGGCTGGAGTCGGAAGCTGAAGAGATCCCTGACACCCAAGGAGTACCGAGCCAGCCAGACACTGAGACTACCGAAGAGGACTCACCAACGACTACACTGGGTGAACTCCCCGACCAACAGTTACTGGCCACGCTCCAGTCGATGGACGAGTACGAGTTCGAACACCTCGTGGCCGAGCTATGGAACGAGATCGGATGGCGAACGTCGGTGACTACCGCATCGGTGGATCGAGGTATAGACGTGATCGCCGAGCAGGATTCACCTGTCCCACAGAAACAGATCATTCAGGCCAAGCGGTACAGTTCGGACAACCCCGTGAGCAGCAGCGAGGTTCAGCAGTATGCGGGTCTGTATGCTCAAGAGGATAATGTGGATGCAGTGATCGTCGTAACGACCGGACGCTTCACCTCGAACGCATCGGAGGTCGCGGTAGACTCGAACGTCAAGCTCGTCGATGGGGAAGACCTGTGCAAACTGATTCGAGAGGTAGATCGAGACTTCTCACTGGTTGACTGAGAGGGGATACCGTCGTCACGTATTCGGTGGGGTATCATGGGCGTGTAGCACCGTCTCTGGCAACCGTTCGAGTAGGATTGATGCGTCTCTCCGAAACATCTCGCATTCCTCCGAAGGTTCCCATAGGGCCGCTCATACCCGTCTTCCGAGACCCACAGGGCACTTTGTAGGTAACCTCGTCCACTGCACACGCATCGGGGACCGCTGAGGTGACAAAGCATATTGATCTGGCCCGTATGATTCAATACGAACGCCAGACGGAGCCGACCCCCGACTCGACGCGGGTTCGACTCTCGCTACGCGGTGACGCGGGAGTACATAAATGAAGACGGAATATCCCGATGCTGTCCGGTAAATCCTAATCGCTGTTGAGGAAAACGGGCGTGGCGGGATTCGAACCCGCGGTCTAGAGGTTAGGAACCTCTCGCCCTGTCCGCTAGGCCACACGCCCTACCGCGAGCATAGCGGGGACGGTGACAAAAATGTCGGTATCCTCGTCCGCGAGTTCGACGGCCACACCAGAGCTTATTCGTCGTTGGAACCCGATGATCGATCATGGACAAACGTCCCACTGCGGCAGATCGACGACGACTCCTCGCACTGGTTGGAAGCGGACTCGCAACCGGACTGGCAGGCTGTTCCGGTGGTGGCGGCGGTGGTGACGGCGGCGACGGCGGTGATACCGCCACGGCGACGGCCACGCCGACGAGCGGTGGCGACGGCGGCGACGGCGGCGTGCCCAGCGAGTACGAGACGGCGACCAGTCTGGACGGCACGGAGCGCGATCCGGAGGCCCTCTCCTCGCAGGACGCAGTGAACTACCAGGAAGAACCACAGGATGGCCAGCAGTGTTCGAACTGCCGGTTCTACATCGAGGATATGAACGACGACGGGATGGGCGCGTGTGCCATCGTCGCCGGCACCATCGATCCGGAAGGGTACTGCGTGAGTTACGCGGAGTACGAGGGATAGCGGGCCGATCCGTCCGTCCCGTCAGTTCACGTCGATCCGAGTTCCCTCGGAGTCGGGGTCGGCTTTGGGCATCCGGACCGTGAGGATACCGTTGTCGTGGGTGGCGGTGATCTCGGCGGTGTCGACGGCGGTGGGAAGGGAGACCGATCGCGAAACCGACGAGTGGCGGCGCTCGCGGCGGACGAACTCGCCGTCCTGGGACTCCATATCGGTCTCCTCGTCGCGTTCGGCCGAGACGTGGAGCGTCCGGTCGTCGACGCGCACGTCGATGTCCGCCGTCTCGAATCCGGGTAAGTCCCCGGTCAGGACGAGTTCGTCACCCCTGTCTTCGAGGTCGATCCGAAGTCCGGCCGTCGTCGGGACCCCCGTCTCGACGGCGTCGGGATCCCACAACTCCGCCGCGTTCTCGAAGTTCTCCTGCATCTGCTCGAACAGTCGGTCGAGTTCGTCGAACGGAGTTCGTCGATCCATGGTGTCACGTAGGGTCCACAGCGTCATAAGTCGGCGGGCGACCGACGAGGGTGGCGGTCCGTCGTCCCACGGTCGCGTCTCAGTCGCCTCGTCCACGGACACCGTCTCCGACCGCCCGCTTCGACACCGTGAGTTCGAATCCGCCGTCCGTACCGGTCGAGACCACCACGTCGTCGACTGCACGGAGGTACTCGCTCGCGTGTTTGCCGTCGGGACAGAGTCGCGTTCGCTCGGCGAGCAGTCCAGCCTCGGTCAGGGCGTCGAGTTTCCGGTACGTCGTCGAGAGGGGAAGGTCACACGCCGAGGAGAGTTCCCTCGCGGACAGGGCTTCCTCGCTGGCGGCAGCGAGGACCGCCCGGCAGTCGTCGTCCTGCAGGGCGTCGAGAACCGTCTGTATCTCGGGTTCGTCGTCGACGGTCGTTTCGTCGGTCGGGCGCTCGTTCTGTGGAGTGGCGACGGCCATCGGTGATCACACGTATCCACACCCGCAACCCTCACCAGCATACACCCTCTATATCAGGGGTATTTTATACACCTCCTCGGCTTCGACCGCTGGGAGGGTCCAATAGATAGCCAGGCTTAGGACCATCCGCGTCGAAGGGGGATGCCATGAGTTCCGGGATTCGGGTCGAACTGAAGGTCGACGCTGACGGAACGTGTCCCGTCACGCAGGCGGTGGCGGGCACCGACTCCGCTACCGCCTCCGTGTCGCGGAGCATCGACCCGGGGCGAACCGGATCGGTCACCGAGGAGTTCATGCTCGAAGACTCGGCCGAGGGTGTGGATCCGACGTTCGACGACGTCGACGAGGAGGTGGAGGCCGTGTTCACCTACGGATCGAAGACGGTCTACCGGTTCAGCCGCGACCTGGGGCTTGGCTGTCCGTGCGAGTGCGTCGAGGAGTTCGGCTGCCCCGTCGTCGACGTCCACACGCGCGACGGCGTCCTCTATCTCGTCTTCCACGCCGCCGACATGGGCGAGTTACAGGAGATCATCGTGACGCTCCGGGAGCAGTATCCGACCGTCGATATCCGGCGACTCCTTCGATCCACCGGCGACCAAGGAGATCACGACCTCGTGTTCGTCGACCGAGGGGCCCTCACCGAGCGACAGCGGGAAGTGCTGGAGCGCGCCCACAAGATGGGGTATTTCGACCACCCGAAGGGGGCGAACGCGGGCGACGTGGCCGACACACTAGACATCTCGGGGACGACGTTCACCGAACACCTGGCTGCCGCCCAGACCAAGTTGCTGGACGCGATCCTCGAAGGCTGAGTCAGGTCCCGCCGTCGACTTCGATCCGTCGACCGGTCAGTTCCGCCGGATCGAGTTCGTACAGGTCGACGTCGAGGTCCTCCGTGGGTGCGTCCCAGGCCTCGAACAGCGGTCGTTTGGCCGTGCCGTATCGCTCGACGTGTTCGGGTGTGAGGTCGGCTCTGGGGACCGCTTCGAGTCGCCCGGTCGCGACGACGCTCCAGTAGGTCGTCTCCCCCTCCTCGTAGACGACGAACCGGACGCGTGGCGATCCGGAGAGAAACGGTTCCCGCTCGCTGCCGGGGGTGGAGACGAGTCGCATGCAGAACCCCCCGCTGTCGGCGTCGTAGCCGTACGAAATCGGGACCGCGTAGGGCTCGTCCTCGCGGGCCAGCGCGAGGACGCCCGTCTCGTGACGCCCCAAGACCGCGTCGATCTCGGCGTCGGTCAGCACGGCCTGTTGCTCGACGGTCATGGGTATGTCTCCGGGAGCGGCGGGATGACTCTTTATATCTTCCGCGAATCGGCGGCATCAGCCGTCGGAACGGAACGCGTTCGGCGAGAGCGCGGACCCACAGACGACACACCCGTGGTCGAGGAGCGCCTCCCGCATCGGCGCGTTCACGGCCATGGACTCGCCGCACTCGGGACAGTGAAAGGTGAACTCGGCTCCCCTGTTCATCGTGTATCGAGGTAGGAGCGCCGCCGTCATATGAACCCCCGTCCTTTCCAGACGGCTGGGAACACCGGCCGCGTCAGGCGAGGGCGATGTCGAGATAGAGCATCACGATCACCCCGAAGATCGTTCCGAGGGTGGCGATGCGCTCGTGGCCACCCGTGTGTGTCTCAGGGACGATTTCGTCGCTGATGACGAACAGCATGGCTCCGGCAGCGAAGCCCATGGCGTACGGCAGCAGGAACGACACCGTTCCGACGGCGTAGGCACCGATGACGGCAATCGGGATCTCGACGACGCCCGAGCGGACCCCGGCGAAGACGGCGTAGGCCCGGCGGTCCAACCCCGCGTTGATCGCCGCTACCGACACGGCGAGTCCCTCGGGGATGTTCTGGATGCCGATGGCGAACATCAGGGGAATCGCCGTCTCGAGGTCGCCGCTCCCGAAGCCCACCCCGACCGCGAGTCCCTCGGGGATGTTGTGGAGGGTAATCGCCAGGACGAACAGGACGACGCCGGCGAACCGCGAGTCGTCGACCGACGGGTCGCGGCGAGGGTCGGCGGCGTCGGAACGTCGCTGCCCGGTCACGAGATAGTGGGCGTGGGGCACCAGCACGTCGGAGCGATCCAGAAACAGCGCGCCGAGTCCGACGCCGACGAGGACGGGGAGCGGGTTACCACCCGAGTACACCTCGATCCCGGGGATGATCAGGCTGGTGAAACTCGCCGCGAGCATCACGCCCGCGGCGAAGCCGAGCGCCCCGTCGAGGGCACGCTCCGACGGGTTCCGCCAGACGAACACCAGCGACGCGCCGAACAGGTTGAGCGTCGCGATGACCAGTCCCCCCACGAGACCGTGGACGACCGGATCGGTACCGAACAGCCGCGTGAACGTCTCGATCACGGGAGTGCTCCCGTCCCGGTGAGCGCCATCGTGTTCGCCGGTTCACACTCCGAACGCTTGAACCTACCTCCGTCTGCGAACCCGCCCCCGGTGATCGTCAGTCACTGCTCAGTCGCTGCACCGTCTCGTCGATCCGTGCGACGCGTGCCGCCTGTTCCTCGTTGGTCGCTGCGACGTGTGCGACCTCGTCGGCGACGCGGTCGGCCTGCTCGACCAGTTGATCGATCATCCCGGCTATCTCCTCCGTCGAGGCAGCCTGATCGTTCGTCGCCGCCGAGACCTCTCGAATCCCCCGGGAGGCGTCGGCGACGGCGTCCGCGATATCCTGTAGGTTCTCCATGGCCGCCTCGATTCGTTCCATCCCCCGATCGACCTCCCGGGTCGTCTCTTCGAGGCTGTCCACCGTCGCCGCCGTCTCCGATTTGATATCGTCGACCATCTCTTCGATCTCCCCGGCGCGTTCTTGGGACTGCTCCGCCAGCCCCTTCACCTCGTCGGCGACGACCGCGAACCCCTCACCGGCCTCGCCCGCCCGCGCCGCCTCGATGGAGGCGTTCAGTGCCAGCAGGTTGGTCCGGTCGGCGATTCCGTCGATCACTTCGACGATTTCGTCGATCTCGTCGATCCGTTCCTCTAGCCGGTCGACATCGGCGGCCGCTTCGTGTGTGGTAGCGCTCACTTGCTCCATCGTCTCGATGGACTCGGTCGCCGCCTCGCGGCCGTCGGCCGCCAACTCCTCGGCGCGGGCGCTGGTTTCGGAGACCTCGTCCGCAGTGGAGGCGATCTCCTCTACCGTCGCGCTCATGTTCGACACCTCGCTCGACACCTCCGACATGGAGTCGGCTTGGTCGTCGGCGATCTCGCTGATCGACCCCGCACTCGCGGCGACGGACTCGGTGGAGTCGCGCAGTTCGGCGACCGGATCGGCGAGGTCGCGCTCCACGTCCTCGATCAGACGCTCGCGCTCGTCGATGGTGTCCGCAAGTTGTTGGTTGTACGAGTGGATGTAAGTGTCCGCGACCACCTGCATGTCGAGGTTGATGATCCGAAGGACTGCGAGAATGTCGGCCAACCCCTCGTCGAGTTCCGATCGAACGGTACTCTCGACGTCCTCCCCGTCCAGTTGGTCGATCAGACGGTCACCCATCCGCTCGACCAACAACGGCATGATGAGGTCGTAGTAGACGCCGTACTGGCCGATGTACTGTTTCATCGGCATCTCCAGCAGATCGTGGAGTTTCCCGATCCGGGCTCTGTTCCCGAAGTAGTCCAGTCCGTACTCCCCACCGGCGAGCGTGACCAGATAGGCCGACTGCGTCCGTTTCAACTGCTCGACGCTCTTCTCGGAGCGATCGAGCACCGCCTGCGTCTCGGCGCGTCCGGTGAGGTTGTCGTAGAACTCCTCCGCGATCCGATCGGCTTGACGTTCGAACAGCGGCTGTAGGTCGGCGAGCCGCGTCGCGTCCGTCTCGTCGAAGCCGACGAACTCCTTTCGCCACTCGATCTCCGACTCGTCCAGGCCACAGTCGTCCATGAGCGAGTCGATCGACACCTGTTCGTTCAGATTCCCACGGCCGAACGTCCCCTCGAAATCCTGCATTGACCCGTGGTCGAGGGGTCATCCGCATAAAACTGTCTTCGAGTTCCAGCCGGCGATAATTGGACGTACGGTGTCCCTGTCACTCACTCGTCGTCGGGATGCCCGACCGTCAACACCGGTACGCTCGACGTCCTGACGAGGCGCTCGGTCACGCTCCCGAGGACGCACCGATCGAGTCCCGACCGGCCGTAGGTGCCGACGACGACGAGGTCGATCCCGCGGTCCTCGACGTGGTCCCGGGTCACCCCAGCTATCGACGCTCCGAACGCCACCTCCGTCGAGACGTCCGTCACGCCGGCGTCCGTCGCTGCCGTCTCCGCGTCGTCGAGAATCGCGGTCGCGCTCTCCTCCAGTGCCGACAGCCGAACGTCCGCGCGGACGTCGATATCGGGGACCGTCGTCTCGACGGCGGACAGAAGGTGGAGCGTCGCTCCGGACGTCGTCGCCACGTCCGCACCCAGCGAGAGTGCCGCTCCGGCCGGAGCGCTCCCGTCGGTCGGAACCAAAACGCGACGGTACGGGTAGCGCGTGCGCTCGTCGTCGGGACGAACGGTCAACACGGGCACGCCAGACCGTCTCAGGACGCGTTCGGTCGTACTTCCGAGGAGGAACTCGTCCAGCCCCTGCCGGCCGCGCGTAGCCATGACCACTAGGTCGACCCCGTAGGTGTCGGCGTACTCGACGATGGTCCGGTAGGGGTCTCCCTGGAGGACGTCCGTGACGATGGGGACGCCACGCCCCGTCGCGCGTTCCGTCGCGTCCCGGACGATCCGGGCACCCTCCCGTTCGAGGACGTCGACGACCCGGCCGCGAACCGGCGTGACGCTGTCCCGTGCCGTATCCGCGACGTTGAGGAGGTGAACGGTCGCGTCGTGGGTGGCCGCCAGTTCGAGGGCGTGATCGACGGCGGCGGTGGCCCCGTCGCCCCCGTCGGTCGGGACGAGGAGTGTGTCGAACACGCCTCGTCGTTCGGGACGCTCGGTGAAAACGGTGGGTGACGACGACGGACCGTCCGACCGCGAGTCGAGGCGTTCACGGCCGCGGCGGGACCGGACTCGTGTTCGTGGGATCCGATCCCGAGACCCGGTAAGAGTTAACAAGGAACAGCCCCAGCTGGAAAGTAGTATGCCAACGACACCCGATCCCGCACCGTGCGACAGAGACGAACACCTGTTCGAGTGCCGGAGCTGCGGGAAACGGCTCTGCAGTAGCGACGCGCCGCCGTCGTGCCCGGACTGTGACGGTGTCCTGCAGAACCTGAGTCAGCCTCGCCCCCAGTAGCACGGCGCCGACACCCACCGGAGCGTCGCAGTCCCGCAGTTCGATCCCTCGTTCTCGTGTCTCCGAGAGCACGATTAACTCGAATAATAAAAAATATAGACGCCGGTGAAACCCAGGGGGGTTGAGGACGTGTGCTACCGTCGCAATCGCGTATGGACGGCCGTCACCAGTCGGTAGACCTCGACGTGCAGCTTCGGACGTTGAGCGCCGCCGAACGCCGCGAGGTGCTTCACACCCTCTCGGCGGCGGACGCCGACGCGGGGACGACGGTCGACATCGGGCGGTTCGTGGACGCCTCCGACGCCGACCCACTCCTCTCGATGCACCACATCCACCTCCCGAAACTGGAGGAAACGGGGCTCGTCCGGGTCGATCGGGACTCGAACCGGGTCCGGCGAGGGCCGGAATCCGACGACATCGAACCGCTGCTCAGGCTCATCGACGACCACGCGGACGAACTGCCGGTCGACTGGCCGTAGGGCGTGGTGTCGCGACGGTCGCGAGACGCGTACGCTACCGCCGAGTCAACACTCCGAACGCCCGGTGTCGACGACGATCTCGTCCTCGTCGACGGTCACGTGACACCCGTAGTGAGCGAAGGAGACGACGCCGCGACGTCGGGCGCCACCCGTCGTCGTGGGGGCGAACAGCGCCGCAAGCGCGTCGGGATCGACCGTTTCGTAGAGCGGGTCGATGTCGTGTGTCGGCACCCCCGTCGCGTCGGCGATGGCAACCACGACTGCCGCACCCAGCGATCCGTCCGTCGACGCGTCGTACGGCGTCCGGTGTACCGATCCGTCGGTCTCCGATGCGTCTGTCTCCGGTGTGTCGGCCCCCGAAACCCGGTGTGGCGAGTCTCCGCGAATCGTCGACTCGTCGTTCCCGGCTCCGGCCGCACTCCCGGGTTCGTTCTCCGTCATCGGTCTCTCTACGGACACGACGCCTGTCGGTCGCAAAGCGTTTTCGATCGACACGATTCGAGTCTTCGGGCCCGTCACGGGACTGTCACGGACGACTCGTCCAACGACCGACCGCGACGGAGGTGGACCTCGAGTGCTCGTGTGGCTCTCGACCGCACGAGAACGGAGGCCCGCCGACGCGACCGTCCGACCTCGGCTCGCTCCGGAGCGAGCAGTCCCGAAGCGGAATCCTTACGCCCGCACCGGCGCGAACCAGCGGTATGGCCGAAGCCGAGGAAGCGACGGACGGCGCGGCGCTCGTCGCCGACGACGTGCGCAAGCGATACGGGGACGTCGTCGCCCTCGACGGCGTCTCGCTGTCGATCCGGAAGGGTGAGGTGTTCGGACTGGTCGGCCCGAACGGCGCGGGCAAGACGACGCTCGTCCGGGCGCTCACGGGGACGACGGGCTGCGATGGCGACGTTCGCGTCCTCGGTGCGGCGCCGGAGGCGGTCGCGTCCCACCGTGTCGGACTGCTTCCACAGTCGTTCCACCCTGCCGACCGTCTCACCGCACGCGAACTGATCGCGTACTACGCCGGCCTCTACGACGAGGCGCGGGACGTCGACGCCGTCCTCGCCGACGTCGGCCTCGCCGACGACGCCGACACGTGGTACGAGAACCTCTCCGGCGGTCAGCGCCGCCGGGCCTGCGTCGGCACGGCGCTCGTCAACGACCCCGACGCCCTCTTCCTCGACGAGCCGACGACGGGCATCGACCCCGCGGGTCGACGCGCGCTGTGGTCGCTGATCGACGACCTGGCCGCCGGCGGCACCACCGTCCTCCTCACGAGTCACTCGATGACGGAGGTCGAACGCCTCGCCGATCGGGTCGGCCTGCTCCGAGCGGGGAGCCTCGTCGCAGTCGGTACACCCGGATCGCTGATCGCCGAACACGCGGGTGACAGCCACCTGATCGTAGATCCCGGACGCGGCGTCGGTCGCGCGACCGTCGCGGACGCCCTCGACCGGCCGGTCGAGGAACGCGACGGCCGTCTGGTCGTCCGCGACGTCGCACTCGCAGACGTGGGACGGGTCGTCGGCGACCTGGAGGCCGCCGGCGTCGACGTCGAGTCGTTCACCTGGGCCGAGCCGAACCTAGAGGAGGTCTACCTCCGACTGACCGGCGAGTCGATCGACGCTGGCGGCGGGCGCACGACCGGAGGGCGGCCGTGAGCCGTCGTCGACGGATCGCGGCCACGTTCGTCGCCGCACTCGACTCCTTCGTCCGCCGCAAGACCGCCGTCTTCTTCACGTTTTTCTTTCCGGTCTTGCTGATACTGATATTCGGTGCGCTGGTGGGGACGCGCCCGACCGGCGGGGGCCTGTTCGCCCGCGATCCGGCGTACTACATCCCCGGCTACCTCGCGGTCGTGGTGGTGTTCACGCCCCTCTCGCGGGTCGGGAGCACCATCGCCCGCCACCGCGACGGCAACCGCTTCGAGAAACTGGCGACGACGCCGCTCCGACGGTGGGAGTGGCTGGCCGCCCACACGCTGGT
This sequence comes from Haloplanus sp. CK5-1, assembly GCF_037201915.1. Taxonomy (NCBI): domain Archaea; kingdom Methanobacteriati; phylum Methanobacteriota; class Halobacteria; order Halobacteriales; family Haloferacaceae; genus Haloplanus; species Haloplanus salilacus. The sequence continues at coordinate 2,688,342 of NZ_CP147505.1, forward strand.
CAACGTCGCCATCATCGGTCTCGCTGGCGCGCTCCTGTTCGTGTTGGTCCTGGCCGTGACCGGCGCGTCGGTGGTCGTCGGCGCGAACCTCCTCACCCTCGCCCCGCTCGTCGTCGGCGGCGTCGCGTTGTTCTGCGGACTGGGTGCGATCATCGGTCGGATCGCCGACTCGCAGGACGGCGTCATCGCCGCCAGCAACTCCGTCGCGCTCCCCGTGTGGGTGCTCTCCGAGACGTTCGTCCCGCCGTCGATGCTGCCGGTGTGGTTCCGTCCCGTGACGGCGCTGTCGCCGTTGACGTACTTCTCTCGAGGGGTTCGGGCCGCGGCCGCCGGCGAGTCAGCCGCCGTGCCGCTCGCGGTCCTCGTCGCCCTCGCGGTCGGGTTCTTCGTCGTCGGGGCCGTCGCCGTCCCCACGACCGAGTGATCGGCTCCGCGTCGGGGGTCGGTCGTCGTCTCCGGTCCCATCGCCTTCCGACACCGACGGTCCGGTCCCCGCGTTCGCGTCGAGGCCGGCGTGGCCCGGGTTCGGGGTGGGGGCCGAATCCCCCTCCGTCTCGATCCACCCGCGGCGGGCCGCGAGTGCCCGCCGGAGTCGAGTCGGGAGCGTCGCCCGCAGTTCTTCGGCCGTCGCGTCGTCGACGTCGACCGCAGCGGCGTCGGCCCCGATCAAGGAGAGTGACCCTGCGGTGTCCGCGGTGACGGTCGCCAACCCCCAGCGCCGCTGGAACACCGTCCGCGAGTCGATCACCGTCTGGATACGGTAGTAGGGGACGACCGTCGTCCGCCGGCGGAGGAAGCCGTTCCGGGTGAGGAAGTGGTCGTCGCCGATCCAGTAGCCGCGGTGGTGCCACTTGAGGTGGGCGGCGACGGGCACGAGGACCGACAGCGCCGCGGGACCGTACCACGGGAGCGACTGCGTCGAGAGCAGGTCGATCCCGTAGAGGACGGCGACGGCGACGCCCAGGCCGACGAGATAGCGAACCGCGTAGCGCCGCCGGACCCGCTTGGGCGGTCGATCGAAGGTCGGGACACCGACGCCCTCGATCCGCTCTGCGAGTTCGGTGACACGGTCGCGTGCCGCGAGGGGGACGGCGGCCTCGGACCCTCCCTCGCCGCTGCCGGGGGCGTACCCCGCCGTCTCGATCCGGAGCGATGCGAAGCCGAACCGTCGCTTCAGCGGGTTGTCGACGACCGTCAGCGTCTGCACCTTGTCGAGGGGGATCGACCCGTCGTACCGGCGCAACAGGCCGCGTTCGTACTGCAGTTCGTCGCCGACGCGAGTCAGTCGGAAGCCGTAGTAGTTGAGGACCGCGATCGTCGCGCCGGCGAGCCACGACACCAGCACCACGGCGACGGCGAGGGCGACGACGCCCGCGGCGAGACGGGTCGTCCGCGCACCGTCGGGGAGCAGCGACGACACCGCCGGGAGGCCGCCCGAGACGATCACGAACAAGAACCCCGGAATCCGGAAGTCGAAGGAGAACGCGCCGACGATGGCGAGTTCCCGTCCCGTCAGGGCGAACAACTCTTCGGTGTCGGCATCCGCCTTGGCTCCGGTCTCGGTTTCGGATTCGGCGTCCTCTTGCGTCGACGCGCCGTCGCCCCGCTCGCGTTTCAGTCGACCGATCTCCGTCTGGAGGCGTTTGGCCTCCGGGAACTCGACGAAGCGGAGCGACGCCTCCGTCTCGCTCCCGCCGGCCGTCTCGAAGTCGACGGCGGCGATGCCGAGGAGTCGCTGGACGACGTTTCGGCGGATGTCGACGTTCTGGACCCGTCGGATCGGTATCTCGCGGTTCCGACGGGAGAGGACGCCGGAGCGGATGTCGAGCGTCTCGCGCCCGAGCGCGTACTCGAACCGACGGTAGTAGGCCACCTCGTAGCCGAAGAGGACGGCCAGCGCCGCGCCGGCGAGACCGACCCCCGCGAGCGCGCCGATCCGCCCGAACGCGGCCGACGCCCCGGAGTAGAGCAAGAGCACGGTGAAGACGATGCTCCCACCGCGTGCGACGGTACGGTAGGGGACCGAGAGCGGGGAGAGCTTCATACCGCGTCGTCGCCCTCGGCGCGGATCGCGAGTCGCTTGAGTCGCTCGCGGAGGTCGTCGGCACCCGTGGGCGTCAGCCCGGGGACCATCACGTCGGCCCCGCGGGAACCGGCGGTGTAGACGACGGTGTTCGCGAGTCCCAGGAGTCGTTCCAGCGGGCCGCGCGAGGAGTCGACGTGCTGGATGCGGACGAACGGAACGACCGTCCGGACCCGAGTGAACACGCCGCGTTCGAGGTAGAGGGCGTCGTCGCGCACCTCGTAGCGCCAGATCCGGTACCGCGCCGCCGCGAGACCGACACCGATCAGGAGGACGACGACGAAGACGGCCGGCGCCGCCCACACGGGCAGATCGACGAGAAAGCGGTCGGCGGCCAGCGCGATCCCACCGACGATGGCGGCGAAGACCGCTGCCTGACCGGCCCAGACGACGCGGATCCGCGGGTGGAGGCGGTTCATTTCGCGCCACCCCGACGACGGCAGGACATACTCCACCGGTTCCGGACGGCGACTCAAATATGTGCTGGGTACCTCACAGCGCGTCGAGTAACGCGTCCACGTCCGAGGCGGTGTTGAAGACGTGGACCGACGCCCGGACCGCCTCGGGGTTCGGGAGCGACCGGACGTGAACCCCCTCGTCGGCGAGGCGGTCGACCAACCCCTCGGGGTCGTCGGCCGCGAACGTGACCAGTCCCGACTCGTACTCGCGGGGGCTCAGGAGCCGATCGCCCAGTCCGGCTTTCAGCCGGTCGGTCAGGCGCTCGATCCGGTCGGTGATCGTCCCGTGGCCGATGGCTTCGATGGTGTCCATCGCCTCGATCAGTCCGCGATACGGGGCCGGCGACGTGGTGCCGACCTCGAACCGGCGCGCGCCGGCCGCGAGTTCGAGGTCCTCCTCGTCGGCCCCCGCGTCGGCAACGCTCCGGTAACTCGCGACGCCGGGCGTCAGTCGGTCGGCCACGTCGCGGTCGACGTGTAGGAAGCCCGCGCCCCACGGCCCGAGCAGCCACTTGTGGCCCGCGCCGGCCACGAAGTCCGCGTTCCACTCCCCGACGTCCACGGGCACCTGTCCCGGCGACTGGACGCCGTCGACCAGGACGAGCGTGTCGTGGTCGTGGGCAATCTCGACGATCCGCTGGATCGGAAGTTGGGTGCCGTAGTTCCAGGTGATCGAGTTACAACACAGGAGGCGCGCGTCCGCCGCGGCGTCGGCGAGGGCGTCGAGGTTGAGCCGCCCGGCCTCGGTGTCGAGGACGCGCACCTCGACGCCCTGCTCCCGGAGGTTCCACCACGGGACGACCCCCGCGGAGTGTTCGAGATCGGTCCGCACGACGACGTCGCCGGGCGACCAGTCGATTGCGGCGGCGACGCGGGCGATGCCGTCGGCGGTGCTCTCGGTGAGAGCGATCTCGTCCGGGTCGGCACCGACGAAGTCGGCGGCGCGTGCCCGCGCCTCGTCGAAGGTGTCGAATGCGGCGGGGTAGGCCCCCTCCGCGACCGGCGCGACGTACTCGTGGTGTTCGAGGAAGTCGCTCGTCGCCTCGACGACGTTCCGCGGGGCCGGCCCCGACGCGCCGGTATTGAAGTAGACGCCGCGCTCGCAGGCCGGGATCGCCGCCCTGAGGTCCGCTGGATCCATACCCTCTCTCGGGGTGGCGGCCACCTCAACGTTTCCCGTCTCGGTGTGCCGACTCCCGCCGCAGACTCCGGCGCCAGCGATCGGTCAAACGTCGCTTTGTGCCTTGGGAGGTATTTTGCGGGCTCCCGACGTGGAGTCGGACATGGAACGACGACGACTGACCCTGGTACTGCTCGCGGCGCTGGTACTACTCGCCGGGTGCAACGGTGCGGGGAGCGCCGGCGGTGGTGGCGACGCGGGCTACGCGGAGACGGCAGTAGAGGCCCAAGCGGAGCCACGAGCCGCGGATTCTGGCGGGAGCGGGGGCGGCGGTGACGGCGGCGACGGCGGCAACGCGGGTGACACCGACGCCGACGCGTCCGGACGATCGATCATCCGCACCGGCGAGGTGCGAATCCGGGTCGAGGACTACGAGGCTTCGGAGTCGAACCTGACGGCAGTCGCCGAGGAGCGTGGCGGCTACGTCAGCGACTCCGCGAAACGGATCCGCGAGCGCGACGGCGAGGACTGGACGACCGGTCGGGTCGTCCTCCGGGTACCCGCCGAGGACTTCTCCGAGTCGATGACCGCCGTCGAGAGCGAGGGGACGGTCCTCGAGTCGCGGACGTCGAGCGAGGACGTGACCGATCAGGTGGTCGATCTCGAGGCGCGTCTCGAGAACCTCCGCGCCGAACGCGACCGCTTGCGGACGCTGTACGACCGCGCCAACGACACCGAGGACGTGATCGCCATCGAGCGTCGCCTCTCGGAGGTTCAGACGGAGATCGAACGGACCGAGGCCCGCCTCCAGAACATCCAGCGACGGGTCGCCTACGCCACCATCACGGTCGAACTGGTCGAACCCCGCCCCGACCGCCCGGCGCCCGATCAGTGGTACGACACGCCCGTGGTGGGCGCCTTCCTCGAATCGGTCGAGGGCGTCGGCATCCTCCTCCGGGCGATGGTCGTCGGCGCGGCGTACGCCGCGCCCTACCTGCTCGTCTTCCTGACGCCGTTCGCGGTCGTTGCGGCACTCCTCTACCGTTTCCGTGACCGACTGACGTAGTCGGGAGCAGGGTTTTGACTGCCCCGTCCCAACGGCGGGTATGACTCGGCTCTCGTCGCCGCTGCGTGTCGGCGGCGTGACGATCCCGAACCGGCTCTACCGCGCCCCGCTGCTGGAGTGTGCGGGCAACGGCGACGACGCGGTCGACCGTCTGATCGACGCCCTCGAACCCGCGGCGGCCGCCGGCGCGGGACTGGTCTGCCAGGGGGCGACGATCGTCCGCGGCGACGGTGGCTGTGCGGCCCCGGGCATGACGCGAGTCCACGACCCGGAGTTCGTCGCCCGACTCGGACGCCTGACCGACCGCATCCACGACCACGACGCGACCGTCGCGATCCAACTCGAACACGGCGGTCTCCGGAGCATGGAGACGTGGCACGCCGGCTACCGCGCCGACAACCCCGACCTCCGGCAACCCGCCGTCTCGCGACCCCCGTGGCCCCTCCGCCTGCTCGACCGACTGGGCTTCCTGTCGTACGACCCACAGGTCCTCTCCACTAAGGAGGTGTACGACTTGGCAGAGGAGTTCGGCCGCGCCGCCGGCCACGCCGCCGACGTCGGCTACGATCTGATCCACGTCGCCGGGGCGAACATGGGCATCGTTCACCAGTTCCTCTCGCCGTTCTACAACCGCCGGGACGACGAGTTCGGCGACGGCGTCCGGTTCCTGGAGGCGATCCACGACGCCGTTCGCGACCACGCGGGCGACGTGCCGCTGGTGACGAAGGTGCCCGCCGAGACGGCGGCCCCGCCGGTGATCCGTCGCCATCTCGACCGCTCGGACGCCGTCGAGGTCTGTCGACGCCTCGACGACGTCGGCTACGACGCCCTCGTGCCCGTCTCCGGGTCGGTGTTCTGGGACATGAGTATCGTGCGCGGATCGTTTCCCGCCCGGGCGTGGCGCGACGCGGCGTTTCGCGAGGGGTACGACGAGGCCTTCGGCGGCCGCCTCCGTGCCGGCCTCGTCGCCCTCGCCAACCGGGTCGAGTCGTGGGCGTACGACTTCGACCCCGCGTGGAACGCCGACCTCTGTCGGGCCGTCCGCGACGCCGTCTCCGTCCCCGTCTGGTGTGAGGGCGGGATTCGAGAACGGCCGCGCATCGACCGACTACTCGGCGACGCCTGCGACATGGTGGGGATGGCTCGGCCGTTCTACGCCGAACCCGAACTGCCCGCACGACTGCTCGCGAACGCCGAGGCCAGCGCAGTCTGTGACTCCTGTAACAACTGCACCGTGCCGCAGGTGACCGGTGCGCCGGGCGTCTGCCGGACGCCAGCGGTGGTCGAGCAAGCGGGACGACTCCGGCGACGGGGGGCTTACGCGACGGGGGGCGAGTCCGAGTCGGGATCGGAGGGGTAGAGTCCCTCCTTGCACGCCCGGAACGGGAGGGCGGCGTCCGCGCCGACGGCCGCCGAGATGGCGTCGGCCGCGCCGAGCAACCAGTCGGCGCGCTCGATTCGGGACTCCAGGTCGCCCGGCCCGATCCGGAACCGATCGACCAGTTCCTCGGCGGTCGCGCCTTCGATCCACTCGTGGAGGACCCGTGCCGTCTTGACCGCGGTCAGCCACTCCTCGAAGTCCTCGGCCTCGTTCATCCCGGTCGTGAACTCGTCGGCGTGGGTCCGTGCGAACCGGTACATGTCCGCACGCTCCCGGTTGCCGAGGTACGTGTCCTGCATGTCGGGAGTGTCACAGACGATTTCCAGCGCCGTCAGCGCCGTCGACGTGTCCATCTCCGCGGCCGTCCGGATCCCGGCGACGATCCGTGCGCCCGTCTCGGGGGTGACGTACTGGCGCGAGACGCGCCCCCCGAGGTCGGTCGCGGCGAGGTCGTCGCCGTCGACGATCATCCCCATCTCGACGAGGTCGGCCACCGCCGTGTCGACGACACCGCCCAACTCCCCGGTCGGCGTCCCGTAGGCGAAAAACGTCGCGTCGAGGACGTCGAGGACGCCCTCGCGGGAGGCGGCGAAGTCGGAGGCGACGATCGAGAGGACGTGCGTCCGGAGCGCGTTCCGGTCGGCGAGGCGTGACTCCACGCGCTCCGGGCCGGCCTCGACGTACCGCTCCCGAAGGTCGTCCCGAGAGGCATCGTCGCCGACCAACACCGCCTCGCCGTAGGGGTCGAGGTGGGGGCGACCCGCCCGGCCACACATCTGGTGGACCTCCAGCGTCGGTAACCACTCCATCCCCGACCCGGTGTAGCGCTGCTGGTCGCGGATCACGACCCGCCGCGCGGGGACGTTGACGCCCGCCGCGAGCGTCGGGGTGGCACAGATCACCCGCAGATCCCGGTCGCGGAAGGCCCGTTCGACGGCGATCCGGTGGTCGCTCCGCAGGCCGGCGTGGTGGAAGGCGACGCCGCCGTCGGCGCAGTCGGCGAGGCGACGCCCCGTCTCCGTGCCGTCGAGGCCGCGGATGTCGGCGGCCACCTCGGGCGACGAGCCGAGACCCGCGGCCGCGAGGCGGTCGGCCAGCGACTCCGCCTCGGTGCGCGACCGGACGAACGCGAGCGCCTGCCCGCCGTCGTCGAGGGCTTCGGTCACGAGCGCCTCGGTCGCGTCGGTCGCGTCCTCGGGGTCGCCCGAGACGTCCATCGAACGCTCCGTGCCGTCGTCGAAGGCGACCGACCCGTCGGCGTAGACGCCGGTTCGGAGGTCGACTGGCCGCCAGTCGCTCTCGACGAGTGCGGCGTCCAGCCAGCCCGCGATGTCCTCTGGGTTGGCGACCGTCGCCGAGAGTGCGACGACGCCGACCCCGGGGGCGCGCCGCTGGAGGGTCGCGAGCGTCACCTCCAACGTGGGCCCCCGGTCCTCGCTGCCGACGAGGTGGACCTCGTCGACGACGACACAGGCGAGGTCGGCGATCCAGTCGGCCCCGTTGCGGATCGCCGAGTCCACTTTCTCGCTCGTGGCGACGACGACGTCGGCGTCGCCGAGGTCCTCGTCGGTCGAATCGAAGTCGCCGGTCGAGATGGCGACGTCGGCCCCCGGGAGGTCGGAGAAGGTCTCGTACTTCTCGCGGGCGAGCGCTCGGAGCGGGACGATGTAGAGGCCGGGGCCGTCAGCGGTGAGCATCGCCAGCGAGGCGACGAACGTCTTGCCGCTGGCGGTGGGGACGGCGGCGACGAGGCGACGACCGTCGGTGACACCGGCCTCGACGGCCGCGGCCTGTGGCGGGTAGAGTTCGTCGATCCCCCGCGACTCGAAGTGGTCGACCATCGCGGGCGACAGGGGGAGGTCCCGGACTCGCATCACGGTACCGTGGGCGGCCATCGCACCTAAACCCACGGCCGGACCCCGGACGATCCTACAGGTAACCGCCCTCGGCGAGGCGCTCGACACCCTCGCGGAGGCGCTCCTTGCTCGCGGCGTAGGAGAGACGGGCGTAGCCGGGCGTGCCGAACGCGCTCCCGGGGACGGTGGCGACGTGTGCCTCCTCGATGGCACCCTCGCACCACGCCTGATCGTCTTGGTCGACGGGCAACATCATGTAGAACGCACCGTCGCCGACGGGGACATCGATGCCGTGGTCGGCGAACAGGTCGACGAGCATGTCGCGGCGCTCGCGGAAGGCGTCTCGCATCTCGACGACGGCGTCGTCCGTGTTCTCCAACGCCTCGATCCCGGCGTGTTGGACGAAGTTGACCGCACACGAGACGGAGTGGGACTGGATCTTGCCGGCCTGGGAGACGAAGTCGTCGGGCGCACGGAAGTAGCCCAGCCGCCACCCGGTCATCGCGTACGCCTTCGAGAAGCCGTTGACCGTGAGCGTCCGGTCGGCCATCCCGTCGAAGGAGGCGAGGCTCGTCGGGTCGACACCGTAGGTGATGTCCTCGTACATCTCGTCGGCGACGACCGTCACGTCGTGGTCGACGGCGAGGTCGCGGACTCCCTCGAGGGCGGCATCGGAGTAGACGGCCCCCGTCGGGTTCGACGGCGAGTTGACCACCAGCAGTTCGGTGTCGTCGCTCACCGTCGCCGCGAGGTCGTCGAGTGCGGGTTCGAGTTGGAAGTCGTACGGCGAGAGGTCGACCCGCGAGAGGTCGGCGCCGGCCATCTTCGCCTGTGCCTCGTAGGAGACCCACGCGGGGTCGAGCAACACCACTTCGTCCCCGTCGTCGATCAGCGTGTGGAAGATTTCGTACAGCGCCTGCTTGCCGCCGGGCGTGACGATCACGTTCTCCGCCTCCGCCGGAACGCCACCCTCGCGGAGGTCGGCCGCGATTGCCTCTCGGAGTGCCGGGATGCCGTTCGAGGACGTGTAGGTCGTGTGGCCGGCGTCGAGGGCCGCCTTGCCCGCCTCGACGATGTTCTCGGGCGTGTCGAAGTCGGGTTCGCCGACCGAGAGGTCGACCACGTCGACGCCGTCCGCCTCGAGTTCGTTTGCGAGGTTGCTGATCGCGAGGGTCGCACTCGGCTCGACGCGCTCGACCCGCGACGCGAAGTCGAAGTCCGTCATGGTAACGTGCGTACCATCTCGACGGCCGCGTTTACCGCTTCCGCTCCTTTCTCGACGCGCTCCCGGGCTTCGGCCCCGCTCATACCCGGCCCGCTCACGCCGAACGTGACCGGCGTGTCCCGGTCGATGCTCACGTCGGTCAGCGCCCGAGCGGTCGCGTCGCCGATCACGCGGTCGTGGTCCGTATCGCCGGTGACGATGGCACCGATCACGGCCACGGCGTCGATATCCTCTCGACGAGCGAGGCGGTCGGCCGCAAGCGGCGCGTCGTACGTCCCCGGCACCGACACCGTCTCCGCGATGTCGGCGTCGGCCTCCCGGGCCGCCTCCCTGGCCGCCTCCGTCATCGGTTCGGTGACCGACGCGTTGTACTGCGCGGCCACCAACCCCAGTGTAACCATATCGGGCGTCTCGGACCGGGGTGGCAAAGGCCTTGCTCTCGGCACCGTCGAAACCAAAAGGGTTGTTACCGCAGAGCGGACAGGAGAGAGCGATGCCCGCCCAGGGTCGTTCCCGTGGCGCCCGTGCGCTCCTCGCCGTCACCGCCGTCGCTCTCGCCGTCCGAATCGTCGGCCTCGGCACCCGTATCTTCCACTGGGACGAGGGTCGCGTCGGCTACTGGATCCTCCGCTACCACGAGACCGGCGAGTTCGCCTACCGACCCATCGTCCACGGCCCCTTCCTCTTCGTCGTCAACGACTGGGTGTTCTCGGTTCCCTTCCTCGGGGCCTCCGACTTCAGCGCCCGCCTGATCGTCGCCGTCGTCGGCGGCCTGCTCCCCCTGTCGGCGTGGCTCCTCCGTGACCACCTCGACGACCTCGAAGTCGTCGCGCTCGGCCTCGTCCTCGCGGCCAACCCGTTGCTCGTCTACTACTCGCGGTTCATGCGAAACGACGTGCTCGTCGCCGCGTTCGCGTTCGGCGCGTTCGCGCTGTTCGTCCGCGCCGTAGACCGGGGGGACGCCCGCCTCGTCTACCCCGCCGCCGCCGTCCTCGGACTCGCGTTCACGACCAAGGAGAACGCCGTCGTCTACCTGCTGTGTTTCCTCGGTGCCGGGGCGCTACTGGTCGACCACCGCCTGTTCAGGGCCGCCCGCGCCGACCGATCGGTCCGGACGCTCGTGACCCGCGAGTGGCGAACCGCCGTCGCCTACCGCCTCTCGGGGTGGGGTGGCTCCGTCCGCCGCGGACTCGGCCTCGCCGCCCTCCACACCGTCGGCGGAGTCGTCGCCTTCCTCGCCGTCGTCGTCTTCTTCTACGCCCCACGGCCCGACCTCTGGGTTGCGCTCGGCGACCCCGCCCGTCTCCCGGGCGTCGTCGAGGCGGCGACGGTCGGCTCCTGGGAGTCGTTCTACGACCTCTGGGTGGCGGGGAGCCACCAGAGCCACGACTACCTCCCCTTCCTCTACGACTATCTCGAGACGCTGCTGTACGGCGCGCCGTTCGCCCTCGCGTTCGCCGCCGTCGGCTTCGTCGCCGACGGCTACGGCTCGGACCGGGGCTCGAGAGCGCTCGTCGCCGCCGCGGCCTACTGGGGTGCGGTGAGCGTCGTCGGCTACCCCATCGCGACCGACATCCGCGCACCGTGGGCGGCGGTCCACACCGTCGTCCCCCTCGCCGTGCCGGCCGGAGTCGGCGTGGCGGCGCTCGCCCGGTGCGTCCGGCGGGCCGTCGTCGAAACCGAGGACGCCGACGCCGAGGGGGAGAGCGGGGGACTCACCCGCCCGACGGCCCCGTCGTGGACGCTCCCGACCCTCCTCGCGGCGCTGTTGCTGTCGGCCGCGGCCGTCGGCGTCGTCGGCGCGAACGTCACGTACACCGACAGCACCTCCGACGACGAGGCGGGGGAGGTGCTCCAGTGGGCCCAACCCGAGAACGAGATGAAAGAAACACTCGAACTCGTCCGCGGCGTCTCCCGAGTCGACGACGGCACGGACGTGCTGTTCGTCGGCACCCACCCGCCGAGCAACCCGAGCGACGTGCGCTTCTACGTCGAAGACGAGTCGTCGCTCGACCAGCCACGTCCCGGCGGCCCGTCGTGGCACTCGCGGCTTCCTCTGCCGTGGTATCTCGAACGCTACGGTGCGACCGTCGAGAGCACGCCCCCCGACCAAACATCGCTCGGCTCGGATCCCCCGCCGGTCGTGATCGCCGCGGGGTGGGACGAGGACCGCGTCGCCCGACAGTTGTCGGGGTACGAGCGTCACCGCCACGACTTCCGACTCTGGAACGACGAAATCGTGATCTTCGTCGACGAGGCGGCGCTGGCGACGGCCCGGGACCGGGGGTACGTGTAGCGTGACTCCGTCACCCCGCCCCGGTGTCGAACCGTAAGCCATTCCCCCGGACCTCCCTCAGCGAGACGCGTGAGCCGCCCCCGAGTCACTCGACCGACGCTTCTTCGACTCGCCGTCCTGGCGGTGGTGTGTGTGCTCCTCCTCCCCTCGGCAGCCTCGGCGTTGACCTACGAC